>NZ_JBQFYL010000012.1:0-123463 GCF_056541465.1 Ruegeria sp. AH12
TTGAGCTTATGTGCGTTCCTTACACGGAACCGGACGCCGACCTGGGTTCAACCCTGTCGGCCCTGAAGACCAACATTCCCGATGTAGATCGATTTGTCCGGACACTTTACGCGATCTGGCACGTGCCATCGGACATCTCACAGAAAATGACCGAGGCGCTGCGCACAACCGGGGCGCTGGACTGAGGCCCGACGGTCGGAGGGAGGTTAACGGTGACTCACTCTGCCCATTGCACAGCCGCACATAGGAAGATCCTAACACCGCAGCAAGACCCGGAAACGACCAATGTTAACTCTGCCTCAGCGCCTTGATCTGATGAAACTCGCAACGGAGATCGCAAAGACCAAAGCCAGCTGCTCCGACGAAAAGCCGGCCAAATTGGAAGAGGAAATCCTGTCCATATATGAGCGGCTCAGGCCAAGTGTCGAAAGCGGCAGCGCCTTTGAAAACACCAGCATGTCCGATGTGAAAACCGCCGTTGACGTCGCCTCGACCATCGACGGTTTTCTGGAATAGTCGACCCGTCGTCACAAACGCAATCGACGCCGCTTAGCGTCAGGATCTCGCGTGCCTGCTTACCGTTCAAACAACTATCTAGAGCGATCGGCCCACAGCCGACATTAGATGTCTCTCAGAGTCCACCCATCGGCTTTCCGAGAACTGCCGTTCGTTCAAAACGCAGAAATTTCAATGAGCGGATGGCCGTGAGACGAACAAACCTGCCATCGTTGAGAAGCGCTGTTAAGCAAACTTGATTGCATTCAGAGACCCGACTAACGTTTCTGCAACCATGTATTTTCGCGATTTTTAGGACAAGTAGATATAGATGACACCTGATGTACAAACCGCCCGCCGCATAGCTCAAGATCATTGCGCTGCTTGGACAAACCGGGCGCCTGGCGATGTCGCCGGAAGATATGCTGAGCATACAATCATGATAATGAACGGTGGCGACCCAATGGAGAGCCGGACGGAGATTGGCGACATGGCGGCGGGATTTATGGCTGACTTCCCTGACCTCGTTCTTAACCTCGACACGGTTCTCGTCGCCGATCACCACATGGTCTATGCGTGGACTTTCGAAGGCCATCATAAAGAGACTGGTAACCATGTTCGTTTCTCGGGCTGGGAAGAATGGGACTTAGACGACAACCTGAACGTCACCAAATCGCTCGGTTGGTATGATGGTGTGGATTATGAACGCCAAGTTGCGGGAACATGACCATATCCGGCGCCAATTCGGGCACTGTACGCACAGTCACATACGACAAGTCAGACCCGGTCGACCTCTAACCAGTGCTTTTTACCAACTACAGCAAGTGAGCCGGCGCCCATCGATATAGGCTTTTCTCATGTTCGGTAATTGATTTCGAAAGCCACTGCATGAACAGCTTTGCCGCTGGCCGAACCGGACCAGGCAGCGTGACAAGGTAATAGCCGATCTGCGGTATTGGATCATCAAACAGCGCCACGAGTTGTCCGGATTTCAACTCGTCAGAAATAAAGGCTGGTACCGTCGCCCCGATACCGTCACCTCGGCGGATGCCATCCAGCAGCATATTGCCCGGCATGCGGACAACTCTCCGGTCGGCGTCGGGCGGAATTCCGACCTTTTCCAACCACAGGTCAAATTCGACTGACGCTTGTTCCTGAAGAATCGTGAAATCAAGTAATTCTGCAGGTTTCGTGAGCACCCGGTTTCCGACTAGTTCGCGGGACGCGACGACCGTCAGACAGCCTGGTAGCAGCATCTGCGAAACGAGACCCGGCCAGCGTCCGGTTCCGTATCGGATGGCCATGTCAACTCCGCCCGGTTTGAGGTCGACAGCCTGGATCGTTGAATCGATCCTCAGTTCGATATTGGGGAATTCTGCAATGAAGGTCGACAGACGCGGCATGAGGAACGCGCTCGAGAACATCGGTGTCGCGCTGACCACCAGTGGCCGAACCGCCTCAGCACTTGATACGCTCTCGGTCAAAGACGCCATTGCAGCGAAAGCGTCAAGCAAACCCGCTGACAGGAATTCCCCTTGTGGCGTCAACGAAATGCCGTATCGCGTGCGGGTTATAAGCCGGGTGCCGATGCGCTGTTCGAGCACTCGGATCTGTTGGCTGACTGCGGAATGCGTCACGTTCAGTGCCTCTGCCGCCCGGGTCAGATTTCGAAACTCGGCAGCGGCGGCGAAGGCTCTGAGAGATGTCAAAGAAGGAAGCGTGCGCCAATCCATAAGTAAGACCATCTAACAATATAGGAAAATTTACAACTATGTGATCCCCCGAAGCCGGCGCATGCTGGTGCAGTAATTCATCGGCGACCACCGAAGGCAAACATCATGAAAATTGCTGTATTGGGACTGGGCTACATGGGGTCAGCGCTGGCGCATTGCTTGCTCAAGGCAGGCCGACAAGTCAGCGTTTGGAACCGCACGTCGGAAAAGGCAGAGGTTTTTGCTGGGGCTGGAGCCACGATCTGCTCTTCACCGGGTGATGCCGTTGCGGCGTCTGAATTTGTCATCATCTGTATCAAGAGCCACAAGGAAACTGTTGAACTGGTCAACGGGCTGAGTGTTTCGCTAAAGGGTAAGACCATTTGCGACATGAGCACGGGCGATACCTCGGATGCCGATAGACTGGTCGCCATCCTTGAGGGACAGGGGGCCGACTACATGCTGGGCATGATCAACGCCTATCCGTCCGGCATTGGTGGTGACGAAACCACAATCCTCACGGTGGGCAGTGCCGGAACCTGGGACCGCTATGGCAGTATCATCAGAGAATTAGGCGGAAAGTCCGACCATGTTGGAGAGAAACCAACGGCACTTGCCGCGCTCTTTGCCGGCCTTTTCACGGTTCGGCAGGGGTTCATGTTCGGAATGATCTATGGTGCACTTGTCTGCCAAAAAGCGGGCATCCCGATGCAGGTGTATGCCGACCAACTCCCTGCCACGATCAAATTGGTCAAGGACTATTATGATCTTTTTGCCAGAACTGTTCCGTTTGAGGATTACGACAGTGCGGAAGCCTCCCTGAAGGTTTACGCGATGGCGCAAAAGGATGCGTTGAAGACCTATCTCTCACTTAATGCTCCCGCTGATTTCATACAGTTGATGCATGACCGCACCAAAACGGCTTGGGACGATGGCTACGGCGACAGACAGCTGACCTCACTGGTCCGGCATATGACGGATACCTGATGCGAAAAGGCTCGGCCCAGAGCCGACATCCAACCCGCCATATTGATGCTGCGGTTGCAGCTCGCTTTGCAGACTTTCGCGGCGTCTATGCGGCGGTACCGAATGCAATCGATCAAATCGTAAGACTTTAGTGCTTGAAGTAAGACTAACCATGAGCACCCAACCTGGAAGCGCTGAAACTCGTGTCGATCTTAATGGAGGTGATCCGTTTAAGGCCCAACAATCCATTGATTATGTGGGCATGACCAAAGCTCAACGACCGCCAAAGCCAAAACCCATGCCGTACACCCCTGAGTCGGACCGCTACGAGCGGATGGTGTATCGGCGATGTGGGCGGTCCGGTATAAAACTCCCTGTTGTCAGCTTGGGGCTGTGGCACAATTTCGGCGCAGACTCACCGCACGAAAACAAGCGCGCCATGTGTCGTGCAGCGTTCGACCATGGGATCACTCATTTTGATCTGGCGAACAACTACGGTCCACCACCCGGTTCAGCCGAAGAGGCATTTGGCGAGATCCTCAAAACGGATTTCGCGGGTTACAGGGATGAGCTGATCATTTCCTCCAAAGCAGGCTACGACATGTGGCCGGGACCTTACGGAGAATGGGGGTCGCGCAAGTACATGATTGCGTCCTGTGACCAATCACTCGCGCGCATGGGGCTTGATTATGTCGACATCTTTTATTCCCACCGCTTTGACCCCGACACCCCGCTCGAAGAGACAATGGGTGCCTTGGATCATATCGTACGGTCGGGTCGCGCGCTCTACGCAGCTATCTCGAGCTACAACTCCCAACGCACGCGCGAGGCGGTGAAGATTCTCAACGATCTTGGGACACCTTGTCTGATTCACCAGCCTTCTTACAATCTGCTCAACCGTTGGGTGGAGCGGGACGGTTTGCTCGATACCCTTGACGATCTTGAGGTAGGATCGATTGCCTTCACGCCCCTGGCACAAGGCATTCTTACGTCGAAATACCTGCGCGATATTCCGGATGGCAGCCGTGCCACACAAGGAAAGTCGCTGCTCGATGACATGATTAACGAGCGATCTCTGGCAAGTGTCCGTGCTCTGAACGACATGGCCGAAGCTCGTGGTCAGACTCTGGCTCAAATGGCTCTGGCCTGGGTGCTCAGAGGTGAGCGCGTGACCACCGCACTTATCGGCGCGTCCCGGCCGGAACAGATCGTCGACTGCGTAGGCGTTGTTGATAATCTCGACTTCAGTTCTGACGAGTTGAAAAAGATCGATGAAATCAGTTCGGAAGAAGATATCAATTTATGGGCAAGGTCGTCAGAAACAGAATGACCAATCTTATAATTGCAAAAACCCGAGAACATTTGGAACTTGAGGTCATTGTCGGCTGCAGCTTCTGCAGCTCGGCTAAATAACCATCAAGACTAACCGGCCCTTCGCGGACATCCGGCAATCCAGATTCTCGGCCATCCGATTCCCCGAAACCAGACGTTGGTACAAATCGCAGCATCTTGACTAGATAATTGAGCGGCTTGCGGACAAAACAGCTTTTCGCCACTGCTCCACAAAGGACCGCTATCACGAAGCGCCCCGTCTCTCCACTTGGTAGTCTATCGCAGCATGCCACGAGACCGCGGAGACAATAACGATCCCTCCAATTATCGCTGCGACTGGCGGAAGTTCACTCAAAAAGATCCAGGCCAACAGGGTTGCGCAAGGGATCTCGATGGTGCCCAGAAGGGCTGATTGTGCGGAAGGGATGAGCCGTGTCCCTTCCGTCCAAAGTATTACCGCACTGGCAAATGCAATTCCGAAAAAGAAAAGTAATGCCGCATCTTGCGCGGAGACATCTAAAGGTGTTCCAATCAGTGACCCAACGACAAAAAGTTGCAATGCCGATGCGCCACCCGCCCAGACAACTGGCACATCAGCAAATTTGCGTATGAGAACAATGTATGCGGCATTGCCGAGCGTCATCCCAATGGCCAGCAGGTCTCCCGCCAATTTTCCGGTCCCCATACCGCCGGACACGATGATCACGACGCCAAGCAATGAAAACGCGCCAGCAATCAATGTCCGGCCCTTCGCGATTTCACGCATGGCCAACCATGCCAGGCCCGCTGCAGAAAACGGGGCGGTTGCGTAGATCACAGCTACGTTTGCCACGTATGTTAATTTGAATGCATAGATAAACATGATACTTGCGACACTGCCGACGCTTGCCAACATCCAGCCTCGCCAGCCTAACCGAAACGCCTGACCTCGTGGCTGCCCGCCACGGCGAAGCTCGACATAAGCAATAACGGCCAGCCCTCCGATCAATCCACGCCAACAGACGATGGTCCAACCATCCGCTTCGATCATCTTTGTCAGGACACCCGATACGCTAAAGATGACCGCCGAAAGCGCCACCAAAACAATCCCAGTTAAATGCGGTGAACGCTTCATTTCTACAACTTTCAGATGTTTGCGTTGTTCTGTTACACAGACACTGCTGCCAACTGCATGTCAGCAGTCATTGGATGAAACAATCCTCCTTACGATCGCTAATGAATCAAACAGCATCGGTGACTATGAGTTCGAAACGGAACTCGGTGGATAGGCAGAAGCATATTCTTGTTCGTGCACGCCCTACATCGCTCACGGCTGAAGGAGGCATCCAGGGTCCTAACTGGGCACAGAGCTGTAACTCTCATCATCAATACTCGGTAAGCCGAATGAAGGTAGCGATGTTGACGATCTACACACTGGGACGCTGAGCACACGATAAACCAATCGACGGGCTGAGGGGTCGCCCTCTTGTGTACTGATCATTCGCGCCTAAATGTAAATGGTGTTTACATGGAGGTTTTGCGGTGCATGTCATACGAGACTGGGTTCTGGCTTCAGCGGTCATCCTTGCCTTTGCTCCAACACAATTACCGGCTCAAACCGGCGTCGGAGCCACTGGGCGCGTCATCGAGATCGAGGTTCCGGCACCTGCACTTGAGGGCAATCTTCTGGAAAGCCCCAACATTCAATCCGCTGCCATCTATCTGCCGCCCAACTACGACCAGCAGCCAGATGATCACTTCCCGGTAATCTACCTGCTTCATGGCATCTTTGACGATTATGGGGTCTGGATAGAGAATTTTAACGTGCCAACGATCTTGGATCGTCTGATCACAACAGGGCAAGTACCGGAGCTGATCGTGGTCATGCCCAATGGCGGAAACAAATACGGCGGCGGGTTCTACCGCAACTCGCCCGTTAGCGGGAACTGGGCGGATTACATTACGGACGATCTGGTCGGGGCAATTGATGCGCGGTTCCGGACTATCCCGAATGACGCAGGCCGCGCCGTTGTGGGCCATTCCATGGGTGGTTACGGCGCGCTTCATCTCGCCATGACGCGTCCCGGCGTTTTTTCCGTGGTTTGGGCCCTCAGCCCTTGTTGTCTTGCCGCCAATGATGACCTGAGCTTTGGCAACGATGCTTGGCAGCGTGCTGCATCGGTCCGTCAGTCGGAGGATCTTCAAAACCTTATCGATAGCCGCGATTTCTATCCAATTGCTGTACTTGGAGTTGTGACGGCGTTCAGCCCCGATGTAGAGGCAGAACCCACCTACGGTGACTTTCCATTTGAGGTCGTGCGCGGAGAGGTCGTCCTGGACAATACAGCGTTCGATCAGTACCTGGATGAACTGCCTGTTCGGCAGGTGCGAACAGCCCGAAGCAATCTTCGTCAACTGAATGGGCTGGCAATAGATGTAGGTCTAAACGATCAATTCTTGCATATCCCAACGGGAACGCTTGAATTGTCGCAACAGTTCGGAAAGGAACGCATTCCCCACCGTTTGGATGTCTATGCGGGGGACCATCGCGAACAAGTCAGCGATCGTTTAGAAAACATCATTCTTCCCTGGGTCGCAGAGCGATTCATAGTCGCGAAATAGACAAGTATAGGGGTCCGTTTTGAAAGGACGGCCCATTCCTGACCTTGGAAGCACCATCCGTTGCTGCACCGCAGCTTCCCCAAAGCGGACATCCCTAAATCTCCCGAAGCACTCAAGGCCAAAGCGTATCGGTGAAGCTGGAATGCTGGTTTCTCAGTCAAATCAAATTAGGACGTTGAGTGCCCAAGAGTTTGAACAATAGCTTGGCTCCCGAAGTAGCTTCATCGCAACAGTTGACACGCAGTGACCTCATTAACAGCCAAGGTCGTGTCGTAGAGTATCGCGAGCCGCAGAAGCGATTTCACATCGACATCATGGGGCAAAGCCGAAAGCGGATCGATGAAAAAAATCAGCGTATCGAGCCTGCCTTCCGCGATCATCGCCCCGATCTGCGCGTCGCCGCCGAGTGGCCCGCTTTTGAGTGGCGTGATCTCCAAACCCGTCTCTTCGGCGATAAGACCACCGGTCGTTCCTGTCCCAAAGAGTGTAAGGCCAGACAGCTCTGCTTCATGCTTCTTCACCCATGCGATCATCTGATCTTTCTTTTTGTCATGGGCCACGAGCGCGACGTTCTTCATTTAGCAACTTTCTGGGGCTGTGGCGCGTCTTTGTCAGCCGCCCAATTCCAGGCAATCGGCGACTTGCGCTTCAAGGCACCGCTCAGATGCTGACGCATGCGATAAGACGCATCGACCGTATTGCCCGCTTCCAGAAGTTCGAGGATTTCAAGGTGCTCGGTGCATTGCTCGACGAGACGCTCGCGGTTCACCTCGGCGCGGTACTCCATCAGACGCCGCATACGATTGACCCGTTGCAAGGCCATCAAGAAGTAAGGGTTGCCCGAGAGTTTGATCAGCTCTTCATGGAACAGCGCGCCATTCTCCAGAAGGGATTCCGCAGGAACCGCGCTGAAATCCATCTCCAACATGCCTTCTTGGATGCGGCGCTGTTCGGTCAGGATCTTCCTGTCCAACTCAAAGGATGGCTCTAGCATGGCCGCGGGCTCAATGGCCATGCGAAACCGATAAATCTCATCGAAGGCTTCTGGCGTATTGGCCACAGCAAGAAAGCGCCATCCATAGCCTTCCTTGCGTTCGATCCAACCTTCGCGCGCGGCACGCACCAGAATGTCGTGGGCCCAAGCCTTTGACCAGCTATAGTGCTGACGCAGAAACTGCTCAGTCACTTCCTCAGGGAGCCGTCCCGTCAGCCAATCCTCTGCAAGCCGGTGGTACGCATCGTTGAGCGACTCCGGTTGCTGGTCCAGAACTTCGGTCAATGTTTCCGGATCGGTATCGGCGACAAAGTAGCCCCGGTTCTCCTGTCGAACGAGAAATCCATCGACCTCAAGCATGTTCATGGCTTCACGAATAGGGGTCCGGGAGACACCGTATCTATCTGCCAGCTGTTGCGCCCCAAGATGCTGACCAGCTTCGATGCTGCCGGCAGCGATGTCCTGCAGTAGGCGCCGCGATATGCGTTGAGAAAGGTCGCTTGTCCGCATGCGTGAGGTTCGTCCTTCAGAGTTCCACGGTACCCGGGCTATGCTGCCGTTGTTTCACCTCACTCAGATTGCACTTTTAGACCAAAAACATAAGCACAAATCGGCTTTTTCCGAGGTTAAGGTGCAAAATTGCGTTCATTCTGACCTATGACGCCTCGCCGTTTGCTTCGAGGCGGCGGTCTTTTGTTCGGCTGCGCAGCGACAGCAAGATTGGTATCACGATGATCGTCAGCAGGATGATCGACAGCACCAGTGAGACTGGACGCTCCCAGAATAGGCTCATGGTGCCTTGTGAGATAATGTAGGTCTGCAGGAAGGTTTCTTCGGCCATCGACCCCAGCACAAGCGCAAGCACCGTCGCGGCCGGTGAATAGCCATAGGACTTCATGGCGAAGCCAACCAAACCGCTGAGAACGAGGATCCACGTCTCTACGATGCTGGCGTTGATGGCAAAGGCACCGATGACACAAAGCAGCACGATAACGGGGACGACGTTCACGTAGGGGATGTCGAGGAACTTTACGAAGAGCGGGATAGCAAAGATGCTCATCGCGATCAGGATCATATTGCCGAGATACATGCTCGCGATGAGGCCCCAGACAAACTCGGGATCGTTAACGATAAGAAGCGGGCCGGGTTGCAGCCCCCACATCAGGAACGCGCCCAAAAGGACCGCCGTTGCCCCAGAGCCGGGGATACCAAGAGACAGCAGCGGGACCATTGCACCGGCGGAGGCCGCGTTGTTGGCGGCTTCTGGGGCCACCAGACCACGCATTTCGCCTTTGCCAAACTTTTCTGGGTCTTTGGCCACTTTCTTTTCCACCGAGTAGCCGATGATTGAACCAAGGGTCGCGCCCGAGCCAGGCAAAACACCGGCGATAAAGCCGATGGCAGAGCCGCGCCAGAAGGTCCAACGGGACTCATGATAATCCTCGCGTGAAGGCCAGAACTCCTTGTCGCGGAAACTGATCCGCAAGCGTTTGGCGGGTTGGCGATGCTGGCCGTTGAAGATGCAGTGCAGCAGCTCACCGATACCGAACAAGCCGATAGCGACTGCCACGAAGTAGACCCCGCCGATCAGTTCAGGCGAGCCGAACGTGTAGCGCTGCTGGCCGCTCATCACATCTACACCGACGGTGCCGATGGCAAATCCGATCAGCGCCGAGATAAATCCCTTGAACTTGTTATCGCCCATCATGGTGGTCAGCATCAAAAGACCAACGGCGATGATCAGGAAGTATTCTGAGGGACCGAAGGAAGCCGCGAAGTTGGCCAGAGACGGCGCGAGCGCGGTAATCAGGATCACGCCAATGGTGCCGCCGAAGAATGAGGCAATGGCCTGCATCACGAGGGCCGGTCCTGCCCTGCCCTTCTGGGCCAGCGGGTACCCGTCGATGGTCGACGCGACCGTCGCGGACTCGCCAGGTGTGTTGATCAGGATCGACGTAATCGTCCCACCATACATCGAGCCGTAGTAAATGCCCGCGAGCATGATGATCGCGATAGTGGGTTGGAGCCCAAATGTCATAGGGATCAGCACGGCGATCCCGGCAGCCGGGCCAAAGCCCGGGAACAGACCGACGATCATGCCAAGGAAGGCGCCAATGACGAGGAACAGAAACCCTTCAGGCGACGCAGCGACGCTGAGACCAAGGGCAAGATTTGAAGCGATATCGGCGAGCATCCGACGTTTCCTTTCGGGGGCGATTAAAAGCCGAGCGGGCCGACAGGCAGCGAGGCGTTCAGAAGGATTTTGAAGAGACCGTAAAGGAAGCCGGGCAAGGCGACGCTGTAGATCAGATTGCTGACAATGTGAGGGCGATTGAAGGTGAACAAGAAGACCAGCATGAAGACCACCATTGCGAGCAATGCTCCCAACACGTTCAGAAGCCCGACGAAGCCACAGATGTAGAGAAACACGATCAGGACATCCCGGCCGAATTCCGGCCCACCATCGATCGCATGAGCGTCGACGCCGAGTGCATCGGCTTTGGCTTCCGCTTCCGGATCGGCCTGGTGGACAGGCTCGATGCCGGTTTGTTGTGCTTCCCTCCACTCGCATACATCACCCCAGAGGTTGACGGCGCAGGAGATCATCAGAAGAACGCCTATGACGAGCGGGAAGAACCCGGCAGCCGGACGCCCGGAGGATGTCAGCAATGTCAGCGTGCTGAGACCGTATGCCGTGTATCCAACGGCCAAAACAAGCAGACCAGCTGCAAACCACTTTTTCATCGGACCTCCCCTTCCGAATTGAACTCAGGGTATCGGTGGGCATAGAAAATCTACGCCCACTGAAACGCTTTGCAGCTATTCTGTGATCGCGCCGATCTCAACGAGTGTCGCGCGATACTGCTTGCTGGTCTCTTCGAGATAGCTTGCGAACTCGTCACCCCAGATCGGGTTGCCGGACATGCCGTTCTTGACGAGATACTCTTGCCATTCCGGGGTCTCGACAACCTTCTTGAGGGTTGCGATCCACCACTCCTGAACGGCCGGGTCGAGATCATTTGGCATCACGACGCCGCGCGGCAAGGAGAAGCTGAAGTCGTAGCCGAGCTCTTTGAAGGTCGGTACGTCTGGATTGTTCGTGCTGCGGGCGGAATCCGAGAAGGCCAGCGCCTTGAGAGTGCCAGCTTCCAACTGGCCGGACACTTCCGAGGGGTTTGCAACCACGGCATCCACACTGCCCGATGTCAGCGCTGTCACGAGTTCACCACCTGATCCGATAGGGACATATTCGAACTCAATGCTGGCGGCTTTGGCGAACAGAGCAGCCGTGACACGTTCGGGACCGGCGGATCCACTGCCTGCAATGGTTACGCGGCCCGCATTGGCTGCGTCTACAAACGCATCGACATCACCGAAATCGGAATCGGAGCGCACGACCAGAAGCATGGCGTCACTGGCAAGCAGTCCGATGGGTGTGAAATCGGCGTAGGTCCAGTCCGTGTCGGCCACGAGCGGCGTCCCGATGAAATTGCCGCTGGTGGAGGTCAGACGATACGGGTCGCCAGCTTTCTGGCTGACGTAGCTGAAGCCGACCGCACCGCTGCCGCCTTCGCGGTTCTCGACTACGATGTCGTTTCCATAAAGCTCGTATTGACGAAGGACATCCACGACCGTGCGCGACATGCGGTCATTACCGCCGCCAGGCCCGAAAGCGATTGTGTAAGTCAGCCGCTCAGACGGATAGTCTTCGGCGGCGGCCGGCAAGGCGATTGCAGTGGCAACTGCCGCTGCTGCGAGCATGCTAAAGGTTCGACGCGTGATCATGGTTTCCTCCCTTGGATCATTTTGCATTTTTATGACATTCAGTGCAATAAGGCCATAAATTGCACCTTGTCAACTAAAAATGCAAAATTGACCATCCTAGTTCCAATAGTTTCAACATAGCAATGCACACTAAAGCGTAGGAAAACATCAAATTTGGGCTATAAGAAGGGCTGTAAGGCGTTTTTGCCCCGAGAGCGTAATTGCTTTTTCAGCTTGATAATTGCATATTTATCTGTAAAAGGCCAATTTAAGCACCGAGAATGAGATGGCTATTGGCCGGGAGGAGTTTTGAAAATGAAGATCATGACGTTGCCCTGTGATGGGATCGGTCCGGAGATCATGGCCGCGACGCTGCAGGTCATGCAGGCCACCAACGACCGCTTTGATTTGGGACTAACGTTTCATGAAGAGGAGTCAGGTTTTGATAGCCTCAAAAAACACGGCATCACCTTGCGCGACGAAGTTCTGGACCGGGCGCGCACCCAATTTGATGGTGTGATCCTGGGTACACAGTCCCATATGGACTACCCCCCTGTCGCAGAAGGCGGGCGCAACGTTTCCGCAGGCTTTCGGATCGGTCTTGACCTTTATGCCAATGTCCGCCCAGCCCGCTCGCGTGACTTCCTTCCCAACAAGGCAGCTGGCATGGACCTGGTGATCATGCGCGAGGCCACCGAAGGGTTTTACCCGGATCGCAATATGTTCAAGGGGGTCGGTGAGATGATGCCGGACCCCGACATGGCCCTGTCTGTCCGCAAAATTACGCGGCACGGCTCAATGCGTATCTGCCGCGAGGCCTTCAAATTGGCCATGCAGCGCGACAGAAAGGTTGCAGCAATCCACAAGGCCAACTCTTTCCTGATGACCGACGGGCTGTTCCTGGAATGCTTCCGAGAGGTCGCGAAGGATTATCCCGAGGTTGAAACCGAAGAACTCATCGTCGACGCGTTTGCTGCCCTGCTGGTGCGTCAGCCCGAGAAATATGATGTCGTCGTCGCAACCAATTTTTACGGCGATATCCTCTCCGATCTCGCCTCCGAACTCTCAGGGTCGCTGGGGCTTGCGGGTTCAATCAATGCGAATGCCGAAACCGGTTTGTGCTGCGCCCAAGCCCAGCACGGCTCCGCCCCGGACATCGCAGGCAAAAACGTGGCCAATCCCACCTCCCTCATCCTGTCCGCCGCCATGATGCTGTCATGGCTCGGTGAACAGCGCGGTGTTCCAAAACTGATGGATGCGGGCAAAGCGATCGCGGATGCTGTTGATGCTGTCATTGACGATCCGGCGAAGCGCACGCGTGATCTTGGCGGCTCGGTCAACACCGACGCTTTTGGACGCTTTGTTGCGGATGCTGTTGCCCGTGAAGCTGTGGCTGCTTGAGGCACTCCCTGCGGACCCTCCCTCCGCACTTTCGGTGGCACCGTCTCCGGGCGGTGTCACCTCCTTTATTGAAGAAGTTGGCACATGAAAGCTCGTCCTCGCATCGCCCTCATACATGCAACGCGTGTCGCCGTTGAACCCATCGAAGCCACAGCAGCCCGGCTGTGGCCCGAGGCTGAGACAATGACGATCCTTGAAGAAGGTTTGTCCATTGATCGGCAGAAGTCCGACGGCCTCACGCTCGCACTCTGGGACCGCATCGTGGGTCTGGCAAAATACGCAGAGTGCGCCGGATCGCAGGGCGTGCTTTTTACCTGTTCCGCCTTTGGCGAAGCCATCGAAGACGCTGCAGATGGCAGTCCGATTCCCGTAATGAAACCCAACGAGGCCATGTTTGATGCGGCCTTCGCGCACGGAGACCGCGTCGCCATGATCACAACATTCGGACCCGCCGCCGGAGGCATGGAGGATGAGTTTCGCGCCGCAGCGGCAGCACGCGGCAGCAAGGCCCAGATAACATCCTATTTCTGCGAAGGTGCGCTTAATGCCAAACGTGCCGGAGATAATGCAACACATGACCGGCTCATCGCAGAACTGGCGTCCCAAATCACGGATGCCGATGTGATCATGCTTGGCCAATTCTCCATGGCAGGTGCAGCTGAAGCGGTTCGAGCCGCGACAAGCATACCAGTGTTGACCAGTCCTGAGGCTGCCATTCACGAAATGCGGCGCCGGGTAGAGAAGAGCCGAAGAGGTGCTGCGTCATGTTGATCGGCGTTATTGCAGACGACTTCACGGGTGCAAGCGACATCGCCAACACATTGGCGAAAGGTGTAGCGCCGGAAGGTGGGTTGAGAACGGCTCAGTTTGCCGGTGTTCCCAATGTCTCGGCGGACCCGACACTGGAAGCCGGAGTGATCTCTCTCAAGAGCCGCTCCGCGCCGGTAGATGAAGCGGTTGCAGACAGTCTTGCAGCCCTGCAATGGCTGCGCGATCAAGGCTGCGAGCAGATCATCTTCAAATACTGCTCAACCTTTGACTCGACGAGAGCAGGCAACATCGGCCCGGTCGCAGACGCATTGGCAGACGCCCTTGACGCGAAGGGCGTCTTGGTGTGCCCCGCTTTCCCGACCACCGGTCGCACCGTCTACCAAGGGCACTTATTCGTTTTCGACAAGCTGCTTAACGAGTCCGGGATGCAGCACCACCCGCTCACGCCGATGACCGATCCCGATCTGCGTCGGTGGTTGGGTCATCAGACGAAAAGCAGCATCGGACATCTTCCGTTGAAATCAGTCCTCGCGGACGTGCATGAAGCAAAGAACATCCTGTCTGCCGAGATGATGAACGGACATCGTTTCATTGTGGCGGATGCGGTGACCGACGACGACGTTCTCGTGCTCGGAGAAGCGGTCGCAGAAAGACCTCTGATAACTGGCGGCTCCGGCATTGCCCTGGGCCTGCCGCGAAACTTCATCCGGGCCGGGAAGGCGAAAGGCGACGGGGTCCAGTTTACCGCGCTGTCAGGACCGGAAGCGATCCTTGCAGGTTCGTGCTCTGGTGCCACACGTGGTCAAGTCGCCTTACACGCTAAGAACCATCCCGCCCTCGCAATCGATGTGCCCGGCGTCATGTCAGGCACGGTGATCGTTGCGAACCTGGTGGCGTTTATCAAAGCCAACAGTGGACTAGCTCCATTGGTCTATTCGTCCGGGACGCCGGAGGAAGTCAAAGACCTCCAATCAAAATACGGTCGTGAAGCGGTATCAGCGAAGCTGGATGACCTCTTCGCGACAACAGCGCAGCAGCTGGTGAAGAAAGGATATAGCCGAATTGTTGTGGCAGGGGGCGAGACCTCCGGAGCGGTCGCGAAAGCGATCACCGATCAGCTAGGCGTTTCCGCCATGACAATTGGTCCCGAGATTGATCCAGGTGTCCCGATCCTCACCGTCGGAACCGATCAATCCGTCGCGATCGCACTAAAGTCCGGGAACTTCGGGGCGGAGGACTTCTTCGTTAAGGCGCTGCGCAAAATGGAAGGAGCATCGTGATGGATGAGAGCGAACTTCGCCAGCAAATGTCGGCGCTTTGCGCGTCCCTGTTCCAACGCGGGTTTAGCGTCGGTACTGCGGGCAATGTCTCGGCAAAGATCGGTGATGATATCCTCATGACGCCAACCAATTCGACACTCGGCGTGATTGATCCGGAGCGGATCGCCAAGCTGGATGCTGAGGGCAATCACATCTCAGGGGATAAGCCCACAAAGGAAGCCTTTCTGCACCGCGCCTTCTATGAGACACGCCCGCAATGTGGGGCAGTGGTGCATCTTCATTCAACTTGGGCGACTACGATATCCTGTATCGAAGATACCGATCCCGATGACTGTGTCCCACCTTTGACGCCCTATGTCGTGATGCGTGTCGGTCAGGTCAAACTTGTGCCTTATGTCAAGCCCGGAGACCCCAAAGCTGGCGATCTGATCGCAGGCTTGGAAGGCGCATATGCCGCCGTATTGCTCGCCAATCACGGACCGGTAGTCAGCGGCAAGGATTTGTTCTCCGCAGTCTGCGCAGCTGAAGAACTGGAAGAAACGGCCAAGCTTCTGATGATCACACGCGGTGAGAAAACGCGGCTTCTGAGTGATGAAGCTGTCGCCGACCTGCGCCGCAGCTTTCCCAACATGTGAGGACCGATGAAAACCGCAGACCTGATCGATAATCACGCTGAGAAGCTTTCCCTGATCCACCTGCCCTTCCGGCGGTTCGGAACGAAAACCCATTTTGCCGGGCCGGTTCAAACCGTGAAATGCTTCGAGGACAACACGGTCGTGCGCTCGCAGCTGGAGACCCCCGGGGAAGGACGCATTCTCATGGTTGATGGCGGCGGCTCCACCCGTATCGCGCTACTGGGTGACATGCTCGCACAGCTTGCAATCGACAATGGATGGTCCGGGATCGTGCTAAACGCCGCCATTCGTGACAGCGCCGAAATCGCGGAGATGGCGACGCTGGTTTTTGCGCTGGCCACCAGCCCGGTCAAAAGTGCAAAGGAAGGCTGGGGCAAGGCGGGGTGTCCTGTTCACATCGGCGGTGTCGAGATCGAGACCGGTGATTGGCTGTATGCCGATGCTGATGGCGTGCTGCACAGCAAGGAAGATCTGAACTGAGCATATTTTAGAAGGTGACCCTTGCCCATATCACTCTTACAATGGCCCTTGCGTGCGCCGGTTGCTATTGTCTTGCCTAAACGTCAACCAAGCTTCTTTTGGCAAGCGCCCTCGGCCCAAAGCCGCCGTCGGTGATGGTCTTACATTGCTGCGTTGGCAGCCCGCATTGCGGACATTCACTGCAAGCGCAAAATTCGAGCATCATCAAACTCACACATCGCGGACAAAAGGAAACCGGCGTTCGGTGTCTGCCTTTTTTGTCCAAGCCGAGGGCAATCAAATCGTGACCAACACGCTGCTTGGTTTTTGCTGCAGCACGTTTGAGACGAGGGTGAGGCCCTCGCGGAGGCGCGCTTCGCTGGCCTCGTGGCTGATGCAAATGCGTACGGCTTCTGGGCTGTCCCCGGCGAGGACAGCAAAGCTGCGCGCGTCGCTGACGTGAACGCCTTGTCGGCGGCACTCGCTTGTGAAGACATCGGCGCGCCACCCATCGGGGAGACGCATCCAAATGTGGAACCCATCGGTCAGGTCCGGCATGACGTCCGCTCCGAGCATATGCCGCACAATCCCCTGCCGTTCCGCGGCGACGCGTTGCTGCTGTTCTGCAAGTCGGGTTGTAGTGCCGTCTTCGATCAGACGGCGCGCAACCTCGAGTGTCATGGGCGGTGTCATCCAAACGCTCAAATTGACCGCCTGGTGGACCGCCGATGCCAGCCTTGATGGCGCACTCAAGAAGCCCACACGAAGGCCTGGGGCACCCGCTTTGGACAGGCTTGAGACATAAACGGTCGTGTCCGGGGCAAGCGCCGCAATCGGCGTGGGTTTGTTTCGTTTCAGCGGGCCAAACACATCATCTTCGATAATGAGCACACCATATTGCTCGGCGATTTCCGCAATCCGAGTGCGCCGTTCAATGGACAGCGTGACCGTCGTCGGCGCTTGTAGCGTTGGCGTGATATAGAAGGCTTTCGGGTTGGCCTCTCTGCACCAGACCTCGAAGGCATCTGGGATCACACCGAATGCGTCCACTGCGACGGCGCCGGTCTGCAGATTGAGACGCGCTGCCATGGCCAGCACTGGCGTGTAGGTCAGCGCTTCAGCAAGCAATAGGTCACCAGCCTGCAGCAAAGACATCAAAACACACAAAATGCCATGCTGCCCGCCAACAACAGGAATGACATTTGCGACTTGGGTCTTTACGCCACTCCGGGCCAGCCATGTCCGCCCGGCCTCTCGATGCGGCCAAAGGTCCGCATCTGTCTGGTAGTCCAGCAGCGCTTGCATGCCTGTGTCGCCGGCAATCTCGGACAGCGCACGGCGGATATGCGGCTCGGCAAACCCAGGGCTTGGCAGGTTACGAGACAGATCAATCGGGCCTGTATTCGTCCGATACAGCGTTTCCGGATCAACGCCTTCAGAGGCATCACCGCTGGCACGCACGAACGTGCCACGACCCACCTCCCCTTTCAGAAGCGCGCGCTTCACTGCCTCCGCATATGCGCGGCTGGTTGTATTGGGCGATATGTCGAGTTGATAGGCCAACTCCCGATGCGGCGGCAGGCGCGTTCCCGCAGCTAGACGGCCAGCCGCGATATCCTCCGCCATCGCCTCGACAATACGGAGATACTTGGGGCCGGTTCGGTTTGAAAGGTCAGGACGCCAAATTGCCATCAGATCAATGTTTCGATTGCATTCATTTTTAGATGAGTGCAATTCCTGCTCCAGTCAATACACTTTTTTGGATCTCGATTATGGTGCTCACGTCTCCATCCGTCGGGAAAGGGGTTGCCCTTTCCCTCGTCAGTCTGACTTTGCTCGGGTTCATGCCTATCATCTCGAACCTACGGCCCTCAGAGACCAGCGCGCTCAGCTTCGCCTTTGCACTTTCGGTTTGGCAAGTGGTGTTTGCTGCCCCGGTCTTCGGGATTGAACTACGGCGCGGAACTAAAGGCATATTCGGCCTCGACCTGACCCGCTGGGAACGCAGGCGGATGATCCTTGTCGCGGTGTTCACGGGTGCGTTGTTCGGCCTCTCGACTTACCTTTACGTCCTCGGCGTCGAAAAGGCAGGTGCTGCGAATGCAGCAATTGCGATCCAAGCCTATCCTCTCTTCGCGATCCTGTGGGAATCCCTGTTCCTCAAGCGGCGCAAGACACCGTTTGAACTCGCTTTGACTGGGGTTCTGATCGGCGCTCTTTACTATCTCGGAACAGGCGGAACGTTCCTGATCTCCGGCATATCGCCATGGTTTCTTGTATCTCTCGGCGTTCCGCTCCTTTGGAGCATCGCGCATGTCATCATCAAAGAAGAGCTGAGCAATACGCCCATCACGCCCGCTCAAGTGACTTTCTTCCGCGTCGCAATCTCAACGCTGTTCCTGCTGGCGGTCCTTGTTTTTGCCGTCCCGTCCGGCGTGACGCACGGCTTCAGCGCAGTGTTCCAAGCGATGTCGGCGATCATGGGGCTGGTCTATTTCCTCGAATTGATCGTGTGGTTCTATGCGGTCCGTCACATCGACGTCTCACTCGCCAGCTCGATAACAACCCCTTGGCCTGCGCTCACCATGGCGTTGTCTGTCCCGCTTTTGGGAGACCGCGTTGAAGCCTATCAGATCGCGGCACTGCTCGTAGTCGTGGCCTGCATCTATGGGCTGACCCTCTCGGGCCTGCGGAAAGAGCACGCGACATGATCGAGAACGCTTTTGGTCCAGGCTGAAGGGATCCATCCAACCGAATAGAGTTTTGATTTTGCTTGATTGCATTGCTGCTTTTTCGAGCGGACATGTTCTGAGGTGACGGCCCTTAGCTGCCGTCCTACGCAATATCCGAATGCTGCGCTGCGGCCCGTCGAAGCTGCCATTCGCTGCAAGCGCAAAACGAACCACCAAACGAATTCACAGATCGCGGGACATTTTGGACTTTCGCTGCACTGGCACCAACGGCTGCTTTCTCTTTGGGTAGTATTCGTCTACTTCTACGATGAAACTTGAAGGAATGGTCTCATGAGCGTCCCTGTCAAAAAATGATGATGCCTAGCATTTGAGTTATGCAGCTGTTTCTTTCGCAATATGTGCAAACAGACTTCACTCCGAGCTAAGGTGCGCTTGAACCAGTGGCGCAAGTTCTGAACAACGACGGTGCATTGTGTTTCATGGGGGCAGGCCCAACGGTCTAGGTGTTGTGAACGATAAATCGAACCAGTTTTCGGCGCGGAGCGTCGATGAGAAAGCCCAAGAGGCTACCGACTTCCTGAAAGCGTTGGCGCATGACCAGCGGCTTTCAATCGTATGCTTACTGATGAAGGGCGAAATGACTGTTACGGAGATTCAGCATGCCTTGGGTACGAGACAGGCGGCTACATCCCAACAGATAACTCGGTTGCGTTTGTCGGGGCTGGTTTCAGGTCGGCGCGAAGGCAAGGAAGTGTACTACTCGGTGTCCGATGAAAAAGTTCCTGCCGTCATTGCAACGTTGCAGGAGTCGTTTTGTCAGGACGATGAATAACGGATAGAGTTGACGCCGTTGTGTATGATTTTGCGCACTGAAGGCAAACATCCTTAACTTGTCACAATAGCTTTCAATTTCTGTCATAATTGTTTCACCTAGCGCTCTTGCAACCAGTCAATGCAGGCGTCCTTGAGTAGCATTTTTGGCAAAGGGCATACAATGAAGACACTGACTGTACTGACAGCATTGCTGCTGATTGCGGCTTGTGACCTTCCCGACGATCCTTCGGGCCAAAGTGCGCTCACACGTCCAAGTATAGACGCTCCTGACGCAGACGAAATCAGCGATGACCTGGACAGGGAAATGAACGAGCAGCAACTGCAGCTTGATTGCTTCGATGGCAACCAAAAGTCATGTGATGATTTGCAGAAGCTTCGTGAGATTGATGCGGTGGGCGATATCGTGAAAGACGTTGCGAGCTGACCGGCCGTGAGTTTTGTGTTTTGTACATTTGCGGGTACTCGGTACTTTGCATGTCGACGATAGCTGGTCCGACTTCCGCTCTGACCATGATTGCGGACTTTTGAGAAACTGGCCAACGTATCAAGAATGTCAATTCGGATCGCTACACATTCGGACATCCCAGCTTGGGTCGAACTCCGCGCCCAACTCTGGAAAGAAACCTCGTTAGATCAACATAAGAACGAAGCCTTGGCGATGCTCGCCAAATCCCCTAGTGAATGCGTTGTATTCTTGGACGTCGTCGAAGGCGTTGGCGTTCGAGCATTCGCCGAGGCATCGTTGCGACGTGATTACGTGAATGGGTGCGATACCACACCTGTTGCTTTCCTTGAGGGTATATTTGTGTGTCCCGACGACCAAGGGTCCGGCATTGGCAGGCAGTTACTGAGGGCCGTACAATCGTGGGCCGTTGAGCGCGGGGTTTCGGAATTAGCGTCTGACGCGGATCTCGAGAATGTGGCAAGTCATGCGTTTCACCGTGCGTTGGGCTTCGAAGAAACGGAGCGAGTGGTTTACTTTCGAAAACCGTTGTAGATTTGGTTTACTAGCAGGGCATCCTCAGCGATGTGGAACACCCAAATTACCAATCGACAACGCTTCTCTGAGGTTAGCAAGGAATACACTTACTTCTCGTGTAGAGGTGAGGTGGTATGTGGCCTTATCAGATGTTGAATCTTCATAGAGCGCCTGCATTTTCCGGCGTGCTGAGTGGCGGGTTCGCCAGATATAAGACCAGAACTCCAAGCTGAGTTTTTCCGGGCATCCATCGGGAAGATCCGGACGGGTTCGACCATAATAGAGCAAAGTGCGTCGCAAAACGCGCCATGCCCTTAAGCTCAAGGGAATATCAAGCCAGATTAGGGTGTCCGCTCGGTCCAAGCGCTCGGGCCATGTAGCGCTATGACCCCCTTCAAATATCCACTGAGGGTCTTTTATGACTTCCAGCGTCGTCCTCGACTTTTCCGCCCGGGCTCTCTCCTTCCAGCCAGATTTCCAGTGGATGTGGTCGATGTGGACAACCGGCAAAAAGGTCAAAGCCCCTAAACGTCTTGCAAGGGTCGACTTCCCGGATCCGGGTTGTCCGATGATCATCACGCGCTGCATGACGGCATGGTGATGAATGACAGTCGCGAGCGCAACAGCTGCATCTATTCGGTTGGGGTCGCGAGGTCACTAAGCCATTTCACCGTATGCACCCGGCGTTGATAACCAGCGTCAGCCTGAAACAGCAGCTCAATGCGAGGCTTTGCAAGTCCGGATTGGTGGACGGCGTCTGTCTTGCCGAAACTGGTTTTGCCTTGGATGGTTATCTCAAAAACCACAGCTTGGAGCGTTCGATGACGAGCTCGAAGACTCATACTGTCCCGGTGTCCGCACACTCCGATGTGACAAAAGAAATTGAAGAAAACTTGCTTGATTCGCTGGCCCGTTTGAATCACCAATCGACGAACTCCACTATTGTGCTCACAAGAAGAGACCCAGCCGGAGCTCTCTTGGCGGGCGTGTCAGGCTCAACCTCCTACGGTTGGTTTCTGGTTAAACTCATGTGGGTACATGAGGACCTAAGACGAACCGGCGTCGGTAAGGTGCTGATGCTTGAGGCCGAAGAGCGCGCAAGAGCTTTGGGCTGTCATGGTGCTTGGCTCGATACGTCGAACCGAGAGGCCCGAGAGTTCTACATTCGTCTTGGCTATTCTGAATTTGGAAGTCTCAGCAACGCACCGGAGAATGAGCCCGTAGACCATCGTCGTTGGTTCATGAAGAAGTCCTTGTAGGCAGCTTCATTGGGCGTCGTTGAAGTACTTTGGGCTGACGCCGAGCCAGCGACGTCAAAGCTATTCAATACAATGGAGAAATGTCTTTTGATTGAGAGTTGTGAATGGTTGATCGGATAATTGGATTTGTATCCACCGGTTCGGCACTCGCGGCAGTGATGTTTGCAGCCAGCATGCTAGACGGATTGGCGGGCGCACCGCGGTACTACTACGAGTACTATACTTTAACAGCGTTTGTTGGGGCCAGCCTGTTACATCTCGCCTTTGCTTATCAAGGCGATGACTGGCGTGTGGGTGCGAGCGTTGCGTTGTTTTCGGTCGCTTTCTCCTACGGCATCACCATTTTGCTGATAGACCAACCCTACCGAGCAGTTGCAATTGCATCCGGCGCCGGTGTGGCCGCGATGGTTGTTCCTTCAATCAGAAAACTACATGTTCGCTCACCAAGCTACATTCGTGGTGTCGCTGCTATCGGTATCGTTTTTGCGCTGTTCGTGGCGTATATGTCGTACCGGTTTCTGGTGTATATGCCACAGAACTCAAGCGCAGAGTGGCAGTTGATTGCCCTCGCCATTTGTTCGCTCACCTTATCTGGCGTCTGGCCTCTGGGACGCATCGTTTCAAATTATAAACCGATCTACGCGTTAATCGAGCGCACCGGTTGGTATAGGAGGCTGTTATGCCTTGAGTCTGCAAGCAGGCAAAAATCGACCGATACGCCTCTAAGTTGTTGAGCCAATCCCTTCCGAGTGGTACATTGATTATCCGGAAACCCTGATACAGGATTGATCAGATATGTTGAATTGTCAGACCTCAATGCTTCGCGCGGCAGGCGCAGTAGCCCGTTAAAGCGGTCTGACAGGTTTCCAATCTGAAGGCCGCCCCATGAGCGGCCTTTTTTGTGTTTTTCTCATGTGGCGGCTTTCCATCTTCAATGGAGAGAACAATGCCAAACTTATCCCTTTACATCCCCTTCGGCCGGTCGCACGGCCTCTTGCTGCGGCTTGTAGCCGTTTTAGACCGGCGCCCCAGTGAAAAGCACGTTGCTCCGCGGGCGCGCGTGGATTTGCCGAATTACTTGAAGAAGGACGTCGGCCTCCCACCGGAGTTAGATCGCCCACCGCCTCTCCATCACCGGTTCCCATTTTGACCCGCCCCTGGGCCTGCGGGCCGCCTTCAGGCTACAGATTCTGCGGTTTGCGAAGGCGTCCGATCTCAATTCCAAATGGAGGACACCATGCGACTGATCTTGTTTCATGGCCCACCGGCGGTGGGTAAACTGACGGTGGCGCGCACGCTGTCTGACCTGACTGGTGCGCCACTGGTGGACAATCACTTGGCCATTGATTTAGCACGGAACGTGTTCGGATTTGGCGCGCCGGGTTTCTGGGATCTGGTTCATGACGTGCGGGTCGCCACGTTGCGCGGTGCGGCTCGGTCGAACGTGGAGGTTCTGATCACCACCGCAGCCTACAGCCACCCCGATGACCTTCCGTTGCTTGAAGATTACGAAGGCGCAGTAAGTGATTTTGACGGGCATATCGATTATTTGCACCTTTCCTGTTCGCAGCAGACTCTAAAGCATCGAGTTGTGGCTCCAGACCGGGTGAAACGCGGCAAACTATCCACCGTAGATAGCTTGGAACGCTATCTTGCCAGAAACAGTTTCGCTCCAGTTCCGCGCCAGCCCTGTTTGAAATTTTCAACTGAGGCAACCGGGCCTTTGGAGACTGCCCGATACGTTGCACAGCACTTCAAGCTGCAAACGCCAGTCTAAGTTGCAACGACCAAGCGTCCAGCAAACAATTAAGACAGTCGTAGAATTCGTGCTCCCCGTTGCCGTTGGCTGAACAGCGGCTCTCTCATAAGCAGAGATTGATTGGTGAGCATTGACTACGGCGCATGTCTCAGCACTTGAAAAAAACGGAAACCGCAAATGCTTGATATGAATCCGCGACACAGCTAGGCTCTAACTGCTTCAGGGTAAGTATCCAGGTCCGCGGAAAGCCGTCATCGGCAACCCACTTGATTTTCGACATCCACTTTTCGGTTGTCTCATGCTCGAACCAGCGGACCTGCGAGCCAGAAGTGAGAGATCCGATGACAAAATCCCTGGAACAACTCCGCCGTGACGCGAAAGCTCTGCGCAAAGCGCACCAAGCAGGAGAGCTTCGCGCTGAACAGCGCATCGCCAACTATCCGCCCCGGCCGGATGGAACGGCACTAAAATACGCCGACTACCTGCATGTCATCGCGCGAGAGAGCAGCTTTCCCTCCTGGCCTGCACTGAAGCTCGCAGCTGACATGCTTGGAATGGATGCCGCAGCAAAACGTCAACGTCTCAAGGTGGCGCTCTATTATGGTCAGTTCGGCGTTGCTGACCAACTCCTAGACGACACACCAAGTCTACCTGATGGCGATTTCGGGCTGTGCCTCGGACTGTATCTAAAACCCGAGGTGTTTGAGGTACTGAGAAACGCACCGGAACTGGCGACCCAGTTCATCGGCCAAAAAGCCCCGCCCTTGACCATGCTCGCCCGGTCAAAATGGATTCATCACAAGCCTGAACTGGCTGAGGACATGATAGAGATTGCGCGCGCTTTGCTTGCGAATGAAGCAGACATCAATCTTGGCGCGCCGATCTATGACGGAGATGACTACAAACTGTCCCCACTCTATTTCGCCATTGGGCACGCGAACAACATGCCACTCGGGCGATGGATGCTGGAGAATGGGGCGAACCCGAATGACGGCGAAAGCCTCTATCACGCAACCGAGTTGGGCCATCATGAAGGATTGGAGATGTTATTGGCCCACGGGGCTGATCCCAAAGGGACGAATGCGCTGCTACGCGCAATGGATTTCCACGACACGGCAGCCGTTCAAATGCTTCTGGATCATGGCGCGCAGGTTGATGAGTGCGATGGCACACATGTAGGAGGCGAAGCGCCCTGGGTTGTGCCTGCCCTACACCAAGCCGCGCGACGGATGGCACGAATGGACATGGTAAAGCTGTTGCTCGACAACGGGGCCGATCCCAACCGTCGCTTCAAAGAAACGACACCCTATGCATACGCCCGTGTTTTCGGAAATCAAGCACTGGCGCAAACGCTTCGGAAACGCGGTGCCGATACAACTCTTAGCGACATAGAGAAAAGACTCGCAGATGCTGCAGATGGCACCCCGTCAGGGCCAAGCATTGATCCCGATACAATACCTGATGCCTATCGGAACATCATTCGGATGATCCTGCATTTGCCTGGAAAGCTCGAGCACATCCGCAACCTCGTCTCAATCGGTGTGGAACATGATCGCCCGGACATGGAAGCGCTGACCCCGGTTCAGGTGGCCGGATGGGAAGGCCTCCCTGATGTCATGGCGTTCTTTTTGTCTCTTAAACCGAACCTTACACACATGAACAGCTACGGAGGCACTTTACTCTCAACGATCCTGCATGGGTCAGAGAATTGCCCACAGCGCAATGAGCGAGATTACGTCGGTTGCCTTCGCCTCGCGCTATCTGAAGGTGTGCCGCTGCCAAGGCGTACTATCGAGCTTTCCGGGACCGAGGAAGTCTCGGAGTTTTTATCCGACTGGGCTGAACAAAACCCGGACCAGGTTGTGGACGGTGGGGTTGGCTAGTGCTGAACTTAGGTCTCCTCAAAGGGACCTAAACAGGGCCATCGCAGCGCTTCCTGGGAAGCTTTTCAAGACATGACGGCGGGCGATGCCCGATCCCGCGAGAATTCGAGTAACCGAGAAATTTCCTCACGATGTAGAAATCGTCCCCTCTCCAATCGTCTAGTTATTGAAGCCCTCTTCAGGCTTCGTAGCCAAACAGGAGAGAGATGATGAGCATTCATTCAATACTATGTGCCTCTGCCCTTGCCTTGGCAGGCGTGAGTGGCGCTGCGCAGGCGGACGAGTTCTGGGCCGCGGACGCGGTGCAAACCGCCAAGGGCACCTATCGAAGCGAAGCGCCCGAGCCTTGGTACGGAGGTTTTGGGACACGCGAGTTCGTGTTCGCGAATGGACAGTGGCAGCTGGTGTTCACTCATGCGCTCGACACTGACATGACGATGCGCACATTCGTGTTCCGGACCGGTGGAGCCTACGAGATTGGTGAGCCGAATGCCTCAGTCGAGGGAGCCTTCAATGGAACATTCTTTGAAGAATGGAAGCATGTCACGCTACTGACCGACAACCCGGAGACTGTAGCCGGGATGGGCATGGCGAACTGCGGCCTGACCTACAATCTTGAAACGGACATCTCTAAGACCGGATGTGCAGCTTGGCGGCCGGTATCCGTCTGCGGCGAAGATCATGACATTCTCGCCATGACCGATACCGGGCTGCAATTCGGTGTACGCCCTCCAGACAACGACATGTGCACCGCGGACAAACGCCCTACGGCATTGCTGCCCGTTGAGGCGCGTTTCCAGTAAGCTCAACACAAGCGAGGAGATCGATATGAGTAAAATCGATGTAAAGTCCGTCGTCTTCGTTCGGGCGAGCAAAGACGCGGTCTGGGACGCGTTGACCAACCCGAAAGCGATCCAGGCTTTTCATCCGGCGGGCATGCTAGTCGCCGCTTTGCCAGAAGGCGGCCACGAAATTCAAAGCCCGGAAACCGGAGATACGTTTATCCGTGAGCCGTTAAAGGCAATGGAAAACAACCAGCGTCTCGAACTTGGCTTTGAGCCTGCGTGGGTTCCCGATGCTGATGGTAGTTCTCGTGTGGTGTTCGAAGTGTCAGCCGAAAATGAAGCCTGCAAGGTCACACTGACACAGACCAACTGTGCCGAGTTTGGCATTGGTGACAATTGGGATCGGTTTCTGTCCTCGATGAAATCCCATCTCGAGACAGGCACGGGCCTTCATATCCCGCCAGGCGGGCGCAGCTGAACGCGAAAATCTGGATCGCTCTAGCGGAAGGAGCGATCCTTCAAGAAAAAGGACACTCAGATGCAGTACATGCTGTTGAATTACACAAAACCCTCTCGTGACGCGACTGCTGACGACATCGCCGCCGCAAAGGAAGGGGAGCTATGGGGGGCATACACCAGAGCGCTCGTCGATGCCGGCGTATTCGTTGGTGGTGAAGCCCTTCATCCCTCCCATACCGCAACGACTTTGCGGATCTCGGACGCCACCCAAGACATTCAGGACGGCCCCTATGCGGATACAAAAGAACAGTTCGGAGGGTTTTATGTGATCGACGTCCCCGATATGGATACGGCGCTTTTGTGGGCCTCACGCAACCCTGCAGCGGCATTGGGTGCGGTT
This sequence comes from Ruegeria sp. AH12, assembly GCF_056541465.1. Taxonomy (NCBI): domain Bacteria; kingdom Pseudomonadati; phylum Pseudomonadota; class Alphaproteobacteria; order Rhodobacterales; family Roseobacteraceae; genus Ruegeria; species Ruegeria sp. AH12. Next base: position 27,463 of record NZ_JBQFYL010000012.1, read on the forward strand.
GAAGTGCGACCAGTTGTTTCCTTCAAATGAACGAGGCAACGCGGAAGGTCGAGCAGATTGCACGGCTGTCCTATGGGCGGTTGGTTGCATCGCTTGCCTTTCGCACAGGAGATATTGCCTCTGCAGAAGATGCTTTTGCAGATGCTCTCATTCGCGCCTTGGAGGTCTGGCCGCAGCGCGGTCTTCCCGAAAATCCGGAAGGTTGGCTTTTGCGAGCTGCGCGCAACAAAGCCGTGGATCAGGTGCGAAGCATCAACCGGGTTGAGACCTACAAGACGGAGCTCCAGATGCTGAGCGAGGCCCCAGATACTGAGACAACGGATCCGCGATTAAAGCTCATGTTTGCCTGTGCGCATCCATCTATCGATCAACGCTTGCGCGCACCGCTGATGTTGCAGACAGTGCTTGGTCTGGACGCGAAGCGCATTGCCTCAGTCTACCTGATCTCACCTGGCACACTTGGCCAAAGATTGACGCGTGCCAAGGCAAAGATTGAACAGGCAGGTGTCGCCTTTGATCTGCCAACAGGTGAAGATGAGTTCGAAGCACGGCTCGACGACATGCTTGCCGCGATCTACGCCGCTTACGCCATTGGTTTGACCGGACAGGGTACCGGAGATTCAAAGGCAGGCAATCTCGCTGGAGAAGCGCTCTGGCTCATCGGATTGATCTGCGACGCACTTCCAGATGCAGCAGAGGCACATGGTCTCTTTGGATTGATCCTGTTCAGCGAAAGCCGTCGTGCCGCCCGAAATTCCCTCAAGTCTGGTGCACTCATCCCACTGCAACAGCAGGACACGCGGCTTTGGGATGCGGTGATGATCGCAGATGCTGAGCAAGCCCTACGCAACGCGCAAAAAAATCTATCACTGGGCCGGTTTCAACTCGAGGCTTCGATCCAGGCTATCCACGCGGCGCGTCGCCATTCCGGAGAAACTGACTGGTCCGAGCTGCTAGTGCTTTATCGAGGGCTGACCCAGGTCAGCCCCACGTTAGGCGCGCTCACCAGTCAAGCCGCGGTCGAGGCTGAGATGTTGGGTCCGGAGCATGGCTTGAACCTACTCAATGCCATCAGCGCAAAGGCACGTCAGACCTACCAACCTTGGCATGCAACACGCGCCCATTTAGCGGCACGCAATGGTCAGATCGAGGTCGCGTTGGAGGCCTTTGCAAACGCCATTGGGCTCTCAAACGATCCCGCCGAACGTCTCTATCTCCAAACTCAGAAATCCAAACTTCTTTCGGCATGAGGATAGACCCACGAAGGTCATCATCACAGCGGCTTCGAGCGGGATTGGCCGCGCAACGGCGAAGTACTTCCACGACTTATCCGACAGCCCATAACCAATCGCTGGCGAAATGCTGGTTACAGAGCTTAATTCTCTTGAAACCTGTATTCCAAGTTGCCATCGATGTTATCTATGCCTCGGATACCGGTTGATGATCTAACCCAGGAACCATCGATCCGTTGACACTCTGCTTTCAGTCTCGCACCGGCCTTTCCACCTTTTGAGACAGAAATATCCCTGCAAGTCTTGTAGAAAGTGCCGATTTTTCGTCCTGAACTATGCCGTAAAGCTCCATCGATGTTTTCGATACCGCGCAGAGCAATTGAGCTGAAAACAGTTTCACCGATCTTTGTCTTACACTCCGCTGATAGATCAGGTGCGCTGTAGCCTAGATTGTTACAGCTTTCCTGAAAGGTCGAGGCCCTATGCTCAGATGCAAGCGCTATTCCTCCCAAGGGTATTGATATGACCAAAGCCAAAACTGCAAACGTCTTTTTCATGAATTCACTCCCGAAGCCTAAAGCGAGATTTCCCGTCAAACAGCTCACCGAATGATTGACTATGCACGTGTCGAATGCGTTACGTTATAGCATCATTATTGGGTTCCAAAAGGTGAAACCACAATACGGAGGACGTTGATGTTCAGATCTGGTCTTGTCGTTCCTTTTGTCAGTTTGATCGTCATGACGATCCAACCGGTAAGTGGAACCGCCCAAAGCTTTGATTGTACGAAAGCATCAACTGATATCGAAAAGCTGATATGTAGCGATCCAAACGCCGGAAGGTTGGATAGCGAACTTGCATCGGTTTATGATTCGCTGGCGTCGTCGCTAACCGACGCCCAAAGTGCGCACCTTCGTGACGACCAGCGCCAATGGCTCAAGAAGCGCGACGCCTGTGACCCAAATACCGACTGCGTGGTCGATAGCTACCTGGAACGACTCGAAAAACTGGATCAAGACTATAGCGTGTTCGCTGGTTGGTCTGGGAGCTTTGAGAATTGGTCTGGGTTTGAAGTGTCTACAACCAAGATAGACCAACGAGATTATAAGGTAAGCATTTCAGGCGCCGGGCAGAACTGGACGTGTGAAGGCAGTCTGTCTGCGACTGAAGACGACGCCGGGTCGAGCTTAGAAATCACCCACAATGGTCAGAGCACGAGACTGCAATCTGCTGGAACTGGTGTTTGGGCCCCTGCTGCGTTTGATGAACTCGTCAAAAACCAAGGGCTGTGCGGCGCCTCTGCACCCAGTATCAGCGGGTTCTTTGTTCGGACAAGCCAGGCGGAACAGGAACCGAGCTTCAACCGCAAACCGTTCATACACCCTCAGATCGTTCAGGAATTGTCCACATGGTTAAGCGACACAGGCGATCAGGTCGTTGCAATCAACCTAACCGCATCACAAAATAGCAACCGGTTTGCCGGAGTTGTCAAAATCCAGCCGGATGCAAAGCAAGGGTCGCCCTGGGTATCTTCGACAAACGGAGATGACACCTTTGCCTATCGGTTCATCGGAACCATGACGAACGGCGTCCAAGTTTTGGTGACACGCCAATCATCGACAGATGGGTCCGGCGTGTTCCCCACAATCATGTTGCTGTCGCGTGCTGAGGATCATGGGATCGAGGCCGATTGGTCCGCCGATGAAATCAAACCCGGTGCGTCGCGCAGTCTTTTGGTCAAACGTGGCGAACTCGTCGTCGGCTCCGATTGGAATGGAGTGATTAAGGTAGATGGAAACCGCCTGTTCATTGGCCGCGACCAATCTGGAACCGCGTCTGCGACAGCGACAGATACCGGTTGGCTCACGTTCAGTGCGCAGTGAGTGGATGTCCGCTTTCGCGCTGCCGTCGCAACCGAATAGCATTCGTTAACTGCGGCTGCTCGATTTCAATAGTATTCGAGGCCATCGGAGCGGACAAAGCTCCCGTTGCAAAGCTCTACCAACAAAGACAATCTGGAAAATGGGTAGATCAGAAACGCACTAGGAGAAGGTCTCCTCATGGTTGCTCTGGTGATGTACAGCAATCAAATCGTTCCGGAGAATGCAAAGATAGATGAACGACTGCTCAATCTCTTGGCGGAGCGAGGAAGACGTGTTGGATATGTGTACTCAGGTCCGGAGCCAGACCGTCGTTTCTATCACGAAAGACACGCCTACTACACCAGACTTGATATCGACCTTAGAGTCTTCTTCGATACATCCGCGTCTGTCGAAGAGGGTCAACTGGCCACCCTGTTCGATTGTGACGCGATCCATTTGGCAGGCGGTAACACCCGAGTGTTCCTCCACCTTCTAAAAATTAACAAGCTCTTGGACCGCTTGGCCGGATGGGCACAGAAGGGCGGCCTTCTGATTGGGACAAGCGCCGGAGCCATTCTAATGACGCCAACAATTGCCCTCGATGCGATATTTAGCGACGATGACCCAAGGGCAATAAAAGACAGCAAAGCACTGGGCATCGTTCCCTTCGAGTTCTTTCCCCACTTGAACGAGAATTCCGACCATCTGCCAAAGCTTTTCGCTTACTCCTCCCAAATATCAAGAAGCATAGCGGCATGTAGGGACGGGGATGGTGTGGTCGTAAATGGCGATGCCATTGAGAGCATTGGTGATGTCATTTGGATAAGCAATGGAGAGCAAGTTGATCCGATGATAGTGGTCCGCTGAGGGCTTTATTCAAGACGTGGGAGCCAGCGCAGAATTCGACCGAAAAGTCCGGCCGGTTCAGATGGGAACGGCCCTTTGCTGCCGTTGAGCACCCCGTCTGCGTGCTGCATTCGCAACCCGCATTGCTGCCATTCGCTGCGAGTGCAAAACTAGGCTACGTTTGGATCCACGGCTTGTGGGACAAAGTAGCCGCCGCCGTGATGGATGGGTTCCTTGCATGGCGTTAGAACGCATGGAATGGGATCACGCTCGTCGGGCGCTATTCGGCAAAGTTCAATCGATGTTGCGGCGGACGTAGGCTCACAGCCTGTCCACCGCAATGATTGCTTACGCAGCTTCTGAGTTGCTGCGCGTCCACGTAAACTGTGTGAAGGCAGGATCGACTGGTGTTTGCGCGATGTGATTGGTGTAGTTGCTCAGAACCTTTTGCGCGACACCAAGGATGACCTCGAGCACCTGCTGTTCGCCATATCCGACTGCATAGAATGCGTCCAAATCATCTTGGGTAACCTGGCCGCGATTGCGCACAACGACCAGCGTGAAGGTGCGCAGCGCTTCCAATTTGGCGTCATTCAACGGTGCCTCGTTGCGCAGGGCTTCGTTCAGGGCAGGATCGACATTCATCATACCTGCGAGCGCGGTGTGGGCGGGGACACAGTAGGTGCATTCGTGCTCCACATTGATCGTCTGCCAGACGACGGTCTGCTCTTTTGCGTTGAAGCTGGTTTTTTGAAAAGCCTGATGGATGGCACCGTATGTTTGGAACAGTTGGGGCGCACCGGCCATGACTTGATATAGGCCGGGCGCAAATCCAAAGGTATTTTCGGTCTGAGCGAGCATGTCTTTGGATGCTTCTGGTGCTGTCTCAACGGTGTGTCGTGTCAGTCGGGTCATTGGGGTTTCTCCATTTGGTGAGGGGTTGTGGAGGGAGTAGGTCAGGCGATGCTTTTCTGGCCGCCAAACCATTTCGTGGTCTCGCGAATGTCGAACAGAAGGGAGATCGTGTTGACGACAAAGACGATGACGTAGGCTGTGTAAGTGAAGCTCGCATTGGCAGGGGTCTGGAGGAGATAGTTGCCGAGGATCGCTACCTGCGGGGCCCAGAAGAGAAGATGCGGCAAGGCCATCGCTGCGGAAAACCCGTTCTGCACCCAGGCGATGCCGAGATTGGGGATGAAGCCGAGCATGGAAAGCAGCGGCACAATCAGTCCAAGCGGACCGTCTATGAGTGCAAGCGTCAGGAAATTGGCTGGCGCGAGAACAAGCATCATCCAGATTTGGGTTGGCACAGTCAGGCGTCGAAACGAGGCGTAGAGGTCTGAAATTTTCTTCATGGGACTTTCTCCGGAACGGGTGCGTGGTTCAACTGGCCAAGGCGGTCACAGTTGAGGGGGATTTGTAGAAGTCAGCGATTGAAAGGACGTGGCGTAGCCCGTTCTCTTCGAGGATCAGTTGGGGGACGCCGCCAAGGTTCAGGCTTGCGAGTGCTTGCCTGGCCTTCTCCGCGATTTGCGTAGCGGCTGCCGCACCGTCTTCGAGTTTTGCGATAACGCCTAGCCGCCAGGCAGCAGCTTCTACGGCCGCGCGGTTTTGCGCAGATATGCCATCGATGTAGCGTTGGTTTTGCAGGTCGTGCGCAAGGGCTATTTCTGTGCGAGCACCTTGGTCGTGCACGAGGGCGGCGGCCCAAGCAGTGAAGGTCGAATCCAGAACTTCCGTTGGCGACCCGAGCACGTGATCGACGTAGCGCTGATCAAATGCCTGTCCAGAGAGCCCGGCAACCCGCGTATCATGTGCGAGCGCCACCTTTCCAAAGCCATCGGCCATACGGCGGGTGTTTGCGCCTTGAAAGAGGTGGATGTGGAGCATTGCCACCTCGGCACCGCTGTCGATCAGGGCGGCGATCACGGGGTGTGCGCCGCGACACCAACCGCAATAGGTGTCGTAAATGTAGGTAAATCGGCGGGACATCGCGTTGGCCTTTTCCTAAGTCGGTCTGAACTGTTGGAATGAAGTTAGGCGCGTGGCGATGTCACCTAAAGGCAAACTATATGTAAGCTAGGTCAACTAAAGACTGACATTGGATCTGATCCGCGTTAACGTGCTATCGAGCGAGAGACAGCGGATATGTCAGAGAACCTGAACAGGCTTACCTACTTTGTGGCGATTGCAGAGGAAGGCACGATCACAGCCGCTGCCGCGCGGTTGCGGGTGTCCAAGGCGGTTGTCAGCAAACAACTCCAACTCTTGGAGGATGACCTGGGCGCGACGCTTGTTCTTAGGAACTCCCGGCATTTCAATTTGACCGAGACGGGCGAGGGTTTCTATGAGGCCGCGCGTGCCGCAGTTGCGCAAGCCAATGACGCCTTTCATCTGGTGCGGAAAGGTCGCGATGAGCCGTCCGGAGAACTTCGTGTGACGGCCCCGCATGAATTTGGCGTTGGCTATGTCGCGTCTGCGGTCGCAGCGTTCAGCTTAATCTATCCCGCTCTCAGGATTGATCTGACGTTGAGCGATACACGGTTCGACCCGGTGGAATCGCGGTTTGACATCGCGTTTCGCGTCGGCTGGTTGGAGGACTCGTCCAATACTGCGCGGAAACTGACGGGGTTCTCTCAGGTTGTGGTTGCCGCGCCATCCATTGTTGAGACATTCGGGACGCCGCAAACGCTCGACGATCTTGCGCGCCTTCCTTTCATAGAGAACAGGGCGTTGAAGACGCCGTCCAAACTGACCTTTACGGACAAGCGTGGCCGGAGCCGAGATCTGACGTTTCAACCATCTGTTACTGGAGATACGACTCAGGCTGTCCTGTCGGTGGTCAAGGCCGGAGGTGGCGTCGCAAATATGCCAGATTTCATAGTTGTCGACGCACTCAGAACTGGGGAACTTGTCGGATTGCTCCCTGAGTTTGCATTGCCGTCTGGAACAATTTCCGCCGTTTTCCCGCCGACAGCCTACCGTTCTTCTGCGACGCGCAGATTTACCGACTTCTTTTTCGAGCGTTTTCGCGAGCAGCAGAAGCGATCCACCGAAACCCAAGATGGACTGTGATAAGCGGCGTCCTGCGCGCGAAACAGGTATTGGCACCGCTGAAACAACAACATGAAAAGCTATACCGGCCCTTAAGAGACATTCACCACTCAGCTCCGATGCTGCGGTCGCAGCCCGCATTGCGGACATTCGCTTTGGTAGCGAAATCTCGAGCTTCGCTAATGAGAAAAATGCCGACGAAGGTAGCTACTCCACCGGTGTCTGGACAGGTTTTAGCGTAAACTAAGCTACTTTCTGCTCCTGCTGATCGGATTGGGTTTTGTCACTTTTCAGATCGTAGTCTAGGTGAGGCGTCCATACTTTAGTGATGAACGAGTTGCCAAGTCGCTTCGTATTTCTTCGAACTAGTCTTTAGCAGCTGAATGATACAACACCAAGTTCTCTACGACAGGCTCATGCCAGAGGCAATTCGGTATCAAGCCCTACGAACCGTCTGGCATTGTCGCGAAAAAAGAAGGGGGCAATAGCCTCCAGGTCTGGGTCTTCAAAAAACTCGTAGTAATTGTGTAGAAGCTCCCGGGTTCTGCCAATCGCCATCGGCATGGACCAATCGGTGCCAAAACAAAGTCGCTCACTGATGTGGCTCTTAGTATTCGGCCGCGTACTTGTGAGGATCCGCTTCATGCGTTTCTGGATGCGGTTGAGATCGCCATGGCCGTGTGCGTGGCTATCAATCCCCTCATAAAAAGCGGATCCAAGATAGACGTTCTCTGATTTCTCAGCCAGGCGGATGGCCCGGCCTGCAAATGTTTTCGCAAAGAATGTCCTATCCGGATCATCCCCGTCATCTTCTTTGACATCCCAGCCTCCCAAGTCCACGCCCGTTGCCCCACCGCCATGGGCGAGAAAGAGCCAGAGGTCATCAGCATTGTATTGCGTCATGGCTTTGCCCCAGAGCTCAGGGTCTCCGAAAACCCCGAAGCCTGTCTTTACCTGGAACCCGATGGGTGTGCAGTGTGAATAAAGGCGCAGCTCGTTTGAAGCAAAATGGTGCAAAATTGCTTCCATTCGGGCCTGCGCGCGCTGATCCGGTACTGGGGACATCGCAGCATCACGATATTCGCGGTATTTGGAATCCGGATTGACAGGTGTAACGACGTTGCTTTCGGTCGGGCGTACACCGAGCGGGCAATAGAGCTTGAAACCTCGCGCGCCATTGGCAACTCCGTGATCGACCAGATCGCGCCAGTCTTCGCGGAAAGGGTCGACCGCAGCAAAAGAAATCAGCCGCCCCCTCTGTTCCTTCGACAACGCATTCATTCGATCAATTTGAGCCCGAAACGGCACTGGTGGCGGCAACAGTTTGCGCTCAAAGTGGCTATCATATGCGCCTGTCATGTCCATGAGAACGCCAACATAGTGCTCGGCGTCGTGACCATCGGGTGCCTTACCTTTCTCATAGTCTCGTTCCAGAAGTCGAAATCGGGTCCGCTCCGACATGGCCATCACCATTATGAACAAGAGGATTTGGCGCAAACTTCCCAGCTGACTTCCGTCTAGGGCCACCTTGTTCAAGCCGCGGTCTGTGTTGTCTGCAAAAGGTCCGTCGATATGAAGATGTACAACAGCTTCGAGGAAATCAGCTTCCTTCAGCGCGTCACCTACCGTTATCAGAGCTTCATATAGAAGCCGGTCGAGCTCATCGGGTTCATTGCTAGGTGTTTCGAAAATTGAATGCTCCCGGGGACGCTCAATGCCAAGATCGCGTAATTCAGTCGCCGATGGTGTTTGCGCTACGCCTGCGAGATCCGCTCTGATGTCGTCAAGCGCTTCAAGCATGTCTTGAACATCATCTGGTTGTTCCAACTGTATGAAACTCTCAGTCGGGAGCCGGTTCAAGAGGCGGCGCATTGGACCTGTCACGAAGCTCAGCATCGCATCGGCATCGCGATTCAGGATCGCATCTGCCAATTGTCTTTGTAATCCAGGTTCCGGCGATGCGGGGGAAAACTGAGATTCGCCGGTAATGCGATAGATAATTTTTGCAAGACCACGACAAAGTCGCGGAAACTTTCCTTTCGTGAAGCCCATAAATATGCCCTGTAAAGGAAGATACCGAGCAGTAAACAAGTGTGTGTGCATATCGATAAAGCGATATTGTGTGGTTGGCATCGAATAGCTCCCTTAAAGTTCTAGAACGAATTTCATATCCCTCTGAGCCAGGCTGCACTTTTCTGGTTGAGAACGGCTTTGCCGAGGCGAAATAGGTCGACCATGGCTTGTGATGCCCGGTTCGGAAACAAATTTCAGGCACGTGTCCGATAAACTGAGTTTATCCGGGAAATTGCACCTAGCTCGATGAATGTCTCATGCCGCACCCACTCGCTTTGCAGTCATCTGAAACGGCTGCTGAGCGGCCGGCGTTGAGCTAAAGGGATGGACAGTCACCAAAGGTGTTCCATTGATGTTGGATAAGGACCCGCTCCAGAAGCTTTCGTATAATGCAACAAGATCGGCGCGATCATTGTCTGTCATTATGCTGTCTGGGCCGTAGTTCATGATGCTGAATTTGCTGTGCTCGCCAAATTTCTCTGACGGCCAGGCGGTCTCAGAAACATCTGCAAAGAAATGACGTAGGCCGAATACGTGCCCCAGCTCATGCGCCATGGTTTCAACTTGTTCTTGATGCGATTGGTCAAAGAGTGTGGGGAAGAGAATGAGTTCATGCCGCCCGGCGTCAGGGAAAAAAGCGCGAGCGAGTGTGCATCCGCTTGGACTGCAATTCTCTGCCGGAGCGACCACAAGTTCAAAATCCCAATTGTCCTGCACTTCCTTGAACGTGACCGGCACCCCAGGCCCCCAAAGGTCAACACCAAGCCCAAATAGAGTTCTAAGATACGTCTTTGCGGCATCCTGATCGCGAAACACGGCCATGGAAGCTTCTTGAAAGCGCCATCTGAGAACTGTGCCCTGTGCCCAAAGCGGAACAACACCACCTGGCGCATTGACGACAAGTTCAAGTGGGGATTTGTTATCCGGTGTCGGGAAACCCCGTTTATCTGTATCGCAAACAACACCCTTTCCATACACATGGACGTGTTGTTCCAGCGCCTCACCTTGGTCGCGTTTGTAGATTTTACGAAGCGGGTCGTATTCAAACTTGCCCAGGTGTTTTTCAATTTGGTCTTCGTTCATAATGCTCTCCTGAAATTGCGAAAAAACGCTGAGAATTCCGCCCAAATGGCTTTGAACAGCTTACCAAAACTCTTCAATTTTTCAATTGACGTGAGAACCCCCTTAGTATCGATCTAGGGTTTCAAGTTTCCGAGCGTTTAGAAGGTTACGTCGCGTTGCATGCTACAGCGCGGTTGTTCCTCGCAATATTTGAAGGGCACGTCGTTTCCACCGCGCTTTTGAGGAGTGCGTTCACGATTGTGACATGCTTTCTAGCGACTGATGTCCTTTAATGTACGGCCCGGAGCAGACATTCACCCGCTACCGGTGATGCTGCGGCGCGCGACGTCAAACCTGCCATTCGATGCGGTAGAGAAATCGCAAGACAGGTGAACTCACGAAATGCGTACCATACTGACCTTCGAAACTCGGAGGCTAACAGTCCGAACATATGAGTTCGCCAATAGTCCATCGCAGTGACAGAATTCTCTTGCGCTGTGGAAGCCAACAATACACCGTTTAGGCCGCATCGCGATACAGCAATGCGGACCCGTCTAATTTGCTGTTTTCATAGTGCGCAAGAAACTTGTGCGACTTCACGCTACGCGATCAGATTGTGATCAATCACCTCAAAGGCAAATTCATCGACCGTAAACATAGTGTCACCGCTTGCGGTCAGCTCCACCGCGTCAAAACTCGTGCGGCCCAACGAACCTTGGAAATCACCGTCGGCGGCGTCCGCGATCAGCGTTCCCAAAAGCTCTCCGTCATCGTAGAACGCAACCTCCACCTCGCCGTTGCCATGACTTTCGCCGAAGCTGAAGATGAACTCTACCGCCTCAAGATCCGCGTCCTCCAACGCGATCATCAGGCTTTCGTCCCCGTCAACTGTTCTGGCCTCGCGTCCGAAAATCGGATCGTCGAAGGAATAGACACCAATCGCGCCATGCTTGATGGCGACAAGCTCGAAATTCGTCGGGTCAATCGCATCCACCTTAATGCCAACATCCGAAAACTTAAGACTTTTGCGCACGGGACCAAGCCGGTCGACATCCACAACTTCGCCATCGATGCTCTCAAATGCCGTGGTTCTGAACCACCGACCTGCCTCGAACTCGACCGCCAGTGTCTGTGTGTCGGGCAGAAACAGGCTGGTCAGCATCGGGTCATGGTCCGACGCACGCGCGCTGGTTGCGGCAAACTCCGAATTGACATGGACAATGTCCCCCAATGCGCCGGAATACAAACCCTCGGAGACCAGAATATGGTCCAACGACTGGCTGTTTCCCTGAAACTCGAAGGTATAGCGCTCGTCTTCCGGTATATCGTTTGTCAGGTTGACGAGGCTGGTGTTGTTTTCAAGATCGGCCACAGGCGAAACAAATTCGAACTCGTTGAAGTCACCCAAAACGACCGCATTGGCCCCGGCACCAAGACCGTTAACAAAGTCCTGCACCGCCTGGCTCTGAGCCTGACGCTCATCCAGGCTGCCATTCACCGTGACATCTTCCTGCCGAGTGGTGAAATCTTGTTCGGTTCCCAGAATGGGCGCTGATCCGCCTTTGGAGGAGAAGTGGTTGTTAACCACCGTGACGGTCTCACCGTTGAAGACAAAATCAGCGACAAGCGGCAGGCGCGCGCCTTCAAACGCTTCGCCAGGGCCTTGACCACTGATCGTCTGCACCGAATCTTCCACCAACGTCACGCGGTCAGGATTATAGAGGAAAGCTGTGCGGATATTACCACCGGGCTGACCGCCCGAGGTTCCGTCACCGATAAACGTGTTGTCGATCACCTCATAAGCCGGACCACCCGCCGCAACGATCGCAGCCGCCAGTTCCGACAGGGTTTCGGCGGCCGAAACGGTTCCGTCATTGACCGACCCGGAATTGTCCTGCACCTCTTGCAGGCCAATGATGTCGGGGCTGCCCAGGTTGTTGGTGATCTGCGCGGCGATGGCGTCGAACCGGCCATCGGCGACATCCTGATCACCGTCGTCATCATTGGGATCGAGGTTCAGTACATTATACGTAGCAATCGTCAGTTCATTGGCCGATCCGGCAAGGTCGGTCGATTCCGGTTCCAATCCGGCGGATTGAATGTTCGGGGTAAAATCCTCGGTCGGTAGGATTTCGAAGTTTCCGAAACTGTAGCCGACCACGCCCGTCACGTCGCCCAGAAGATCGCCAACGCTTACCGTCGGGAAGTCAAAGTCGAAAATCCCGCTGTCTTCGTCGATCTGGATTTTTTCGGGGTTGAAGTCGTCTGGCGAGATATTCAGCGTGCCGCGCTCAGAAAGACCCGTGGCACCGCTGCCCTGATCGGTAACGGCAAAGATCTCGCCAAACCGGCTGGTCCCGCTGACGGCTTGCAGATCGGTTGCCGTCACGCGCATCCCTTCGAGGCTTTCGAAGAAGTCGATGCCGTCCTGAGTGGGCTCGAACGAGGCAAAAGCATCATCGTCGATGCTCTGGTTCGGTACTGCCCGTTCACCCGGATCGTTGCCGATCAGAACCGTATCTGGCAGGGCGTTGCCCGAAGACTGGACTTCAAGATCGAACACATTCGTCAGTTGTGTGGTCGACAGGTTTCCGCTGCCTGCGCCGCCCGGGAAAAACTCGGCAACTGTTCCACCCACTGAAACGGCGTCTCCGACCGAGATAGTCGGGCTGAAACCGGTGAACACGAATATCGCGTCGGAGGTGGCATCATCACCGTCACCATCCGGGTCCTGCAAATAAAACCCGTTGGAATCCACCGCCGTGACAATGCCGCTTGTCGAAACCAAGTCGCCAAAAACGTTCGATGTGCCGGCGGGGAGGGTCTCAAAAAACTCGGCAACGGTCTGCCCTTCGTCCAGAACAAAATCAGACACATGACTCGCGCCTTGGATCTCGTAGATCGCCACGATTTCGATGTCGCTGGCCGAGATCGACACTTCGACAACAGGGGCGAGGATGCCGTCATATGCCGGATCATCGGATGTGACAGAGTGCTGTATTTCCGCGATCTCGGCCGCCTCTGGCAAATCGTCATCCACCGCGGTCACGGCGACTTGCTGCGGCTGATCGAAATTGGTCGCATCGAACACAAGCTCGGCTGGTACGACATCCAGATCAGCGCCTACAGCGAAGGTAATTGTCACCGGTTGCGTAGGTGCGACAGATAATGTGACTTCGTATGTATCCGCCATGCCCCCTTCGTCGGCGGCAAGATCCAAATCGTTGATGATGACTGAGGGCGACGGCGTGGCATCCGTAACCGTGAAACTCGCCGGTTCGATATCGTCGATCCGAGAATTATCGGTCACCCAGTTTGCCGGGTTGTTGATGGCTGCCTGTATCTCGGCCTTGGTGCCTGTAAGCGGGCCATTGTAAACTCCGTTGTCGGTCTCTGGAATAGCCACAGCGCTGGTGCCCACAGTCAGACCCGTCGGTAGAGCCGAAGTGTTTGAAGAAGTTGCGTCAGCGTCATAACCAGTGCCGTTGAAATGAACCGACGCAATAAAAGACGGTGCGGTTGCGTTCCCCTGATAGGCATGTATCTGATCCCCGCTTGCCGAGAAGGATGGCCCCGAGAAAGCTGGATTAACTACGGTTCCCGCCGCGATATTTGCAGGTGCCGTCCAGACAAAAACACCCTCTGTACTGCGAAAACCGCCCGCTGCAAACCAGCCATTGTCAGTAAATCTGATCTCAGTCCCGGCCTCAATGTCAATCAAGGCAACGAAAGTGAACTCATCAGGGTTGTCAGAATTGAACCCGGTAAACGCAATATCGCCAGCAGCTAAAACGGTCGTCATGTCAGTTCCTCTTTATAGATAAAAAAAGGCAGCGGCCTGCGCGAGACTCGCCGCAACACAACCCAAGGTAGCTTGCGATAGAGGATTTAGTTAGAAAGTTGTGTGCTATCGACCAATACGGCGGAGCTTTGCCGCTAGATGTTCGTCAGGCCGCTGCTCACAAAAGCCACTGGTGAAAATCGCAATGTTTAAGCAGTTTCCAGTACAGTCGATATTTTGTTGGAGTTCATTTTTTATCCGCCAAGAATAGACCATCAACATGGCCGCAACCTCAATCCCAGCTATTAACCAAGTTTCGCGCATTGATTGCGATAGAAATGACAACCGTAGCCCAAACCAGACGCTCAAATGTGCCAAACCGGCCCAAACCTGCCGTTCACTCACCGCGCTGGTGTCGCACTGCGGCCCGTCATTCCTGACATTCGCTGCAACTGCACATTATTGACGAGTGTAAGTTCACACATTGATCCCACAGGGTCGATCCGGTTTGAAGGTTGGATTCCCTTAGTTCGAGTTCTCAGGTAATAGGTATTGATGGACATAGTCGTAATTACGACCATCATCACTTCGCTTTTTGTTGTAATCGGCGTGGCGGAGCCACTGGCTGCTCGATTGCGCTTGCCTTTCAGCGTTATTCTCGCCGTCCTGGGGGTGGTGATCGGGCTTGGCGCGACCTTTTTTCTCAACACTGACCTGACGGATGCGCTGAATCCTGGGGCGCAAGCGATCATTGATCTGCCGATCCGGTCCAACGCATTCCTTTATGTTTTCCTGCCAACGTTGCTCTTTCAGGCCACACTCGGCATGAACCTACGCAGGATGCTGGACGACTGGATGCCCATCCTGATGATGGCCGTTGTGGCAGTGATTGTGGCTACACTTTCTATTGGCTACGCGCTCAGTTGGGTAAGTACGTTGCCGCTGGCCGCCTGCCTGTTGATCGGTGCTATTGTGTCGACAACTGATCCCTCGGCGGTTGTCAGCATTTTTCGATCCATCTCCGCACCACGCAGGCTGTCACGAATTATCGAGGGCGAAAGCCTTCTCAACGATGCCGCAGCGATTGCTCTTTTCGGGCTATTCATGAGCTTTGTCATGCTCGGAAGACCCGATCCCTTACTAAGTGAAGCCTTGGGGCAATTTCCTCTGTTGATCTTAGGCGGAGTACTCACCGGTTGGCTCATGGCGCGCATGACGGTTTGGCTGATGGCTTTCGTAGACCGCTGGGAAATGGCGCAAATTTCAGTTTCCGTTGCGCTGCCGTATCTCTCCTATATCGTTGCTGAACAAAGCATCGGTGCTTCGGGTGTCATCGCTGTTGTGGCGGCAGGGCTTACTCTCAATCTGACCGGCCCCGGTCGAGTGTCACCGGTCGCTTGGGCAAATCTGCAAGAAGTATGGGACCTTCTGGCGCATTGGGCCGGGGCGCTGATCTTTATTCTTGCAGCATTGCTGATACCGAGATTGTTGGAAGGCGTGCGACCGTCTGACTTTGGCCTGTTGGCTGTGGTGGTTCTTGCTGCAACACTCGCGCGGGCGGCGGTTCTGTTCGGGTTGTTGCCATTGCTTACGACAATCGGTCTGTCGCCGGCTGTGGAACGCCCCTATCGCACCGCGATGCTGTGGGGTGGGCTGCGGGGTGCCGTGACTCTGGCGCTGGCGCTGGCAGTCACCGAAAGCACGCATATCCCGCTCGAGACCAAGCGTCTGGTTGGCATCCTGGCCACAGGCTTTACACTGTTTACGCTGATTATTCAGGGCACAACCTTGCGCTCGGTGATCACAAAGCTGGGGCTCGACAAGCTCTCTCCGCTTGATACGGCACTATCACGCCAGGTGGTCGCGGTCGCCTTGCAATCAGTGCGCGAGGACGTGTCCCGCACCGCAGAAAACTACAACCTGACTCACGATATCGTCAGAACCGAAGCCAAACAGTTCAGCGAACGCCTCGATGAAGCTGTAAAGGCCGCCGAAGACAGCGCTCAGATCCTTGATCGTGACCGGATCACGCTTGGCCTGATTGCACTGGCCGGTGCGGAGCGAGATTCCGTGTTGGCCCGAATGCGAGAGCGCACCATGTCGTCGGTTCTGAGTGAAAAAGTTCTGTCCGACGCGGATAGACTCATTGAAGGGGCACGGACCGGAGGCCGGATCGGCTATCAACGCGCGTCAAATCGGTCCGTCGTTTACGGCAAGTCTTTCCGGATCGCTGTGTTTCTGCACAACCGGCTTCGAATCTCGTTTCCACTCACGCGTATCACAACGGATCGGTTTGAAAGACTGCTCATGCAACGCCTGATCCTGCGGGATCTCGACGGGTTTGTCCGTGGCCGCATACGACGGATTCACGGCCGCCGGGTTGCGGAATTGCTCGATGATCTGTTGGCACGTCGATCCGAGGCGGTTGAGACCGCGCTTGATGGTTTGCGGCTACAATATCCAGGCTATGCCGAAAAACTGGAGCGGCGGTTCATCCGACGAACTGCGCTGCGACTGGAAGAGCGTGAATACACGGTCATGCGCGAAGACGGCCTGGTGGGTGAAGAACTCTATTCGGTGTTGATGCAGGAAATGGCGGCACGCCGTGCCTTAACTGAAGGGCGTCCGGTACTGGACATCGCCCTCAAAGGACGGGATCTGGTCAGGCAGTTTCCGCTATTCTCTGATCTCGACAAAGCATCACTGAGAAAACTCAGCAGAGCACTGCGTACCCGTTATGCCAATGCAGGTGAAACCATCATCTCCAAAGATGAACTCGCCCGGAGTGTGTTCTTCATCGCTTCTGGCGCAGTCGAAGTGGAGTTAGGCAGACACACTACGCGGTTAGGTCGTGGCGAAATGTTCGGGCAATTGGCCATGCTGTTGAAACGGCCCCGTCGCGTTAACGTGCGGGCGTTGGCGCCCTCGACACTACTTTTGCTCGACGAGGCGCGTTTCCGTCGATTGCTTCGCCGAAGTGAAGCCATGCGGAATTCTGTCAGAATGAGCGCAAAAAACCGCATGATAGACCCTGCGGTGCTGGACTTGGATCAGCGTGCAGGGCTTTCTGAACAGGGTTAATTGTCTTGAAAGATCATCAATTGGAAAGGAGCCGCGGAAACAACGGTGTTGTCTCATGGGCACCAGTCGGGTTCTGTTTTGTCGATGGTCTTCTCCTATCAGAAGCTTGTTCACTCGAAAAACCGTCACTACTCTCAACATCCCGGACAATCGCCCCAGTTTCCTAGCTCCATATTTAATAGCACCAGCCACGAAGTGCGACTTTGTAAGAAGGACGGGTAAGCGATCTGTGACAGGTCCGGCCCTTAGCCGACATTCAGCACGGCACAGATTTTCTGCGGGCGCAGCCCGCTTTGCTGCCATTCGCTGCAAATGTAAAATCCCGACTTCTGCGAATTCACAGGATGCGGACTTTGCTACCGTTGCCAACAAAAGCAAACAAATGAAACTGGCCTGCCCGAAGATAGGCCAGCAGCGGATTCTTTGTGTTAGCTTAGCAATTTCCAACTGGTCCGCCAGGACCAATCTTTTCTGTGTATTAGGAATTCTGCTGAGCCCTGCTCTGTGCCAGGCGATAGCTTTCTCCGTTCATCTCCAGAATGCTGACATGGTGGGTCAGCCGGTCGAGCAAGGCACCGGTGAGGCGCGGCGAACCGGCGTTAACCTGATGCCTTTCCTCAAAACCTTGACCTGCCAGCGCAATAAAATTGACCCGCGTATTGCCAGATTGATTGCACACCGCACAACAAACACGTTTGGCAGAAAGGTATCACAAGATGAAAAAGGTAATGGTTGCATCCGCTACAGCGTTCGCTCTTATCGCAAGTGCTGGAATGTCCATAGCTGCGCCGTCGCGTGACAGCCTCAGCGGGTTTCTTCAGAATGTCCGCAGTGCCGCGCAAAGCAATGGCTCCAAAGCCGTCACCGCCAAGCATGCGATTACTGAGTTGACTGCAACCTCAGGACCAACGCTCTGGGTTGAGATCGATGGGAAACGCGACAGCTATGATGTCGGTGAAGGCGAGATGACGACGAACAGCGGCAGTCTGCAATATGGCGCGAATTTGCTTTTGGGTGAGGTCGCAGGCGGACAGCTGTTTGGCGGCCTGGAGTTTGGCATCGGTAGCCTGTCCTCGAATGTCGGGACCAACTGGGCGAGCGCCAATATCTCGGCCGACGCTTACGATGCCACCCTTAGCGCGCTATGGGTGGCAGACAGTCTGCTCTATTTCGACGGCCAGCTTCGCTACGGGTATTTCGACGGCCAGATACGCCCCAACGGCGGGGCCGCCGTGGATGCCAACGGCAGTGGGTATGAGATATCTGTTGAAGTGGGCAAATCGTTCATACTGCCGAACGAATGGACACTCACCCCGCAAATGCAATTTATGTACAGCGATATCGGCATGGACGATGTCCCTGACCGGGTCGATGGTGGTTGGATCGGTTCCCTTGTAGATGGTGACACGGTGACGACCCGGGTCGGGCTGCGCGCAGAACATGCCCTTGCAAACAATTCGATGCTGCATGGTCAAATCGATTATTACCATACCTTCAACAACGCAACCTCGCTGGTGTTTGGGCAAAACACTGTATTCACCGAGCGAGGTCAGAACACTGCCGCCCTGACTTTAGGCGGTAATGTCCCTCTGTCCGACTACTCGCAACTCTATGCCGAGATCACCAGTGAAACCGGATTGGGAAGCAGTTCGGATGACTACAGCTTTGGCTGGAGTATCGGTTTCGAGCTTCAGTTCTAAAGCGAAATAGGGTTCTGGCCTGAGCTTGATGTCTTTTCTCATAACCTTGACGAGACAGCGCAATAAATCCGGGCCGCGGATAGCCAGATTGGTTTCACACACAGCGTATCAAGCACGCTTAACTGAAAGGAACCAGGAAAATGGAAAAGACACTGATCACATCCGTCACCGCATTCGCCCTTATTCTGAACGCTGGAACGTCGATGGCTGGACCGCGGAATGGCCATGGCCCCAGCGCACAGGCCCATGATGTTCGCTCAACGGTTTCGCAAGCATTCCATTCTGACGGGAAGGGCAACATGATTGACGTAAAACCCCACGCTTCAATAACGCAATTGCAGGGTACGACGTCGACTGCAGGAAGTTCCGGGGCACCTTCAATAGTGTCTAAAGAATGCTCGGACCTTTGGGCAAATGGGAACAAAGGAACAGAATGTGACATCACTATTGACGTGCATTACGTCGACGTGCCTGAGTTCAGCTTTGATCGAACAAACCTTAGAAACGTTTTGGACATTGATGCTGGTACAGTGGTCAAACACATGGTGCGCTAAGCCAGCGATGTCACAAGTGACCCAGCAGTGTGAACGATCTCAACGGACGTGCCCGGTTCAAAAACGTTTTGCTTCTACCCTGAATAAAAAAGAGTACCTGCGCTAGCTTGATGTGTTTTCTCAAAACTATGACGTGCTAACGCAATAATTCTGGGCTGCAGATTGCCAGATTGGTTTCACACACAGCGTATCAAATACGCTCAAACGAAAGGAACCAGGAAAATGAAAAAGACACTGATTACATCCGTCACCGCGTTCGCCCTTATTCTGAGTGCTGGAATGTCCTCGGCACACCCATCGATTGGCCATGGCCACAACGGGCACGCGCAGCATCTTAGCCCGGCAACTTCGCCAACCGACAACTTCGCTGATACGACCGCCGATTATCACCAAGCCAATAAAGTGCCTGCCAATGCAGCAACCGGTGAACAGCCAACTACTCTGTCGTCAAAAGGACCCGGCGGTAGTTATCAGTGGTCTAGAGACTACAGTGTATTTCAATAGGTGTTCTGGCCTGAGATTCTCTGAATCTCGGGCGCAGAAACTGTCGAGTTGAATACCCACACAGCTTATCAACACGCTCAACCGAAAGGGACCAAGATATGAAAAAGACACTGATTACATCCGTCACCGCGTTCGCCATCATTCTGAGTGCTGGAATGTCCATGGCGGGTCCGTTGAGTGAAAACACTCAACAAACCACCAATGTTGCCAGTTCCGGCTTTCATGTGAACGTAGAGCTGTCGAACTCCGACAACTGCGACTCTTGCTCGGACGCTTGGTCCTAGACGTGCAATAGCTTAACAAGGGTGCCTGAAAGGACGTTTAGCTGACAGGCACCTTAGCCCGCTCGAACACTCCCCGGGGATTGGCCTGTCCAGTTTTTGTAGGCATTGGTAAACGCGGCCTGATCAGAATACCCGAGCGCAAATGCAATCTCTGAAAGACTGAGCTTGGGATCATCAAGATACTGCTCTGCAAGTCTGTGTCGTGTATCCTTTAACAGCTGTTTGTAGGTCGTTCCTTCTTTCGAAAGCTTGCGCCCAAGTGTGCTGACACTCATCCCAAGCGTATTCGCAATTTCATCCTGTGTCGGTGCGCTAAAAGACAGTCGCGACGTTATCTCGCCCAGCACCAAAGAGCTTGTTTCACCGATGGCTGGGGGCAGGTCCTTCATCAAGTTTTGCATATGTGTTTCAAGGTGCAATAGCAATGCCGGGTCCGTATCTTTGATCGGAATGTCCATCACTGCCTTTTCGAACAGGATACCTGGAACGCGTTGGCTCTGTTTGACCTTGACCGACAAGGCATCCGAGATCTGAGAGTGCTTTTCTTCGGTCACTTCATGCGGAAACCGTATCTCCAGAACAGGCAAAGGCGCCTCGGCTGCAATTTGAAAACTGGTCAAGAATGCGGAAATCCGAAACTCGTTGTGAGCGCCATCAGCACGCATCAGTTGGGCTGCAGAGTCTATCTCCAAGAACATGCCGCGCTCTTCTTCATAGAACGACAATTTGGCAAAGCCGCGCGCCAAGCGCGCATAACTCACGGCCTTTTCGATTGCCTCGCCAACCGTCGGCGAGTTCAAGACAACGTAGCTAAGAAGGGTAGTTTTTCTGGGGTTGAATGTCTTGCCCGCCGAAATCGCAAACAAAGGATCTCTGGTCTCTTCCATGGCAAGCTCCAAAAGGCGGAGCTCATTGCGGACATCAACAAAATTCGGGGGTGTTTGGTGAAGATCAACGGGTAAATTGGCCAATCTCAGCAGCGCAATAATATCCGAGCCGCGGTTGTCCAGAAGCCTGGCGATGTGATGCACCCCGAAACCCGGAACATTCCAGGATTGGCTGTCAGAATTCACTTGGTTCTCTTTCATGCCGCAATACCGCCCGAGACTGATGCGCCTTTTGCAATCCGCGCTTTGTTGTTTCCGAAAATATTAAACTGGGAGCCTCAGCCGTGCCAAGCAGCATCAGCGCGACCCGACGGGAAATGACAAAACCTGAGCTCTTCTCACAATACCCAAAGTCGCAGTGTTCTTAGGTTGGAGATGTAACCGCAACGCAAAGAAATCAAAAATGGAAAGCATCAGTTTTGCAGACGGATTCAGCCACACCAATCTAAACGCCATGGGTGTTCTCCATCTTGGAAGGACAAGCTAACCGGCGTCAACTTGAAGGCTTTTCTCAAAAGCTTGACGTGCCACCACAATAAACCAGAACCGCAAATTGCCAAGTTGGTTCCATCTTCAGCGTATCAGACACGCTCAACCGAGAGGGACCACGATATGAAAAAGACACTGATTACATGCATCACCGCATTTGCCATTATCCTGAGCGCTGGAACATCCACGGCTGGTCCGTTGCGCGAACATGGCCAACGCGGTTTTGCGCCCAAAGTTCACTCATCAGCTTCGCAAAAAAACAATCGCGCTGATGGGATAGCCAATACCTTTCAAGCCACGCAATCGTCTGGCTTTAGCTTCGACATGCTGTCAGAGCGCCATTTGGGTCAAAACAACCGGTACTCTCCTCAACAGTATCCCGCAATAAATCCGAATTGGAGCTGGGACTTGTCCAATGTTGGTTTGACCGGAACTGATACTGCTGGATACGCATTCGAAAACGGCACGCACCTGAATTGGGGGCCAACTCAGGAGGGGCTGCTGCCAGGTCAAGTTGAAGAAGATGGTCGATACCTCCTTGGCGCCCTGTTTCTGGTTGCAGCAGGGTACGGGGCTGAGGTTGTGGGTACGATTGAGGGCATATATGACATTCTTTGTTTGGATGGTAGAATCGGCCCAGTCGAGTGCTACGAAATCTACAACGGCGGCTAGAGTTGGAGGTATTATCGGTAAACACTCCACTGCAAAACAGAAAGGCCACCCTGTATTAGGGTTGGCCTAACTCCGGTTCCAAACGAAAGCCTGTCTGACGGGATCTGTTGCAACCAGAAACAAGGCGCCCATAATGGCACATCGAGGCCAGCGGGGCGTCTACACCTTCAGAACCATCTTCTAGTCAGTGTCATGCCGATATTTCGTGTTTCGAGAACGTCGGTGTTCCTTACTTTGCACTTAATATTCGAATACTCTGCTGAGATTGACCAAAAAAAGCAAATACCTCAAACCACTCGCACAGATTGACTATCATTGGTTTGCTTCACTTTATTTTTCGATCAGGGATTCGAAGCAGCTCGACGTGATCGCACCATCTCGTTGGCAGGCTAACCTTTCTTAGATGGGAAACGGCCCAAAGCCGCCGTCTGGTCGGCTTAGCGGATGCTGCGCTCGCAGCTCGCAGAGCTGACATTCGCGTCAGGGTCCGATGTTGCCTCTCGGCCTTGCGAGAGCAGACACTTCCCTTGGTTCCCACCCGGCAATATGTGTTGGAGCATCAGGCCTTTACTGGGTCTTTATGCCGATCTAACGTTCGTCAGTCGATGCACGTGTATTATGCTACACCGCAGAAACTCCTACTCCGTAGTATTCCGACTTTATGCCGAAGGTTAGACTTGAAATTTAAGCGCCGCACCTTGGAACAGATTGCAGACATGATCTGCGGCAATTTCGAAAGCGACACTTCTGTTTTTCCGTATCGCAGTAGCTCCTATCTGACCGAGTTCTTCGCCGACGCCGAGACCGACTACGTCCATGACGGCTCCACGCGGAAATGGTGGGTTGCGAGTACCCTGGAGACCATCTTGGCCGAGCCGAGCTCTGATCCACGTTCGCCGCCGGACAGCTTCCTACGCGTAATTGAAACGCTCATGGACCAAGGCGATGCCCAAAACGAGGCGGGCGACCGGCCGAAGGCTCTGGAGATGCTAAACGCGGCTCTCGCGCGGGAAAACTTCGAAGCCTTCTACGGTGATGACCGTATCTGCTATCTCCGCCACACCAGGACTAACCAAGCCCTCGCGCCGCAAGCCAATCCGCACCGCCCGCTTTCCGCGGAAGAGCTACAGCGCCGCGAGCGGCTGGAGGCATTTTTGGAAAAATGCAGTGAAGATCAGCTCATCGAGGATGTGCTCGTCCCGCTCTTCCGGCAGCTTGGCTTCCACCGGATCAGTGTCTCTGGGCACAAGGACAAAGCGTTAGAATACGGAAAGGATTTGTGGATGCGCTACGTCTTGCCGACGCAGCATGTGCTTTACTTCGGGCTGCAAGCCAAGAAGGGCAAGCTGGATGCCTCAGGGCGCTCTGGCGCGACGAATGCAAATATCGCCGAAATCCTCAACCAGACGACCATGATGCTGGGCCATGAGGTCTTCGATCCCGAAGTCTCGCGCCGCGTCCTGGTCGATCATGCCTTCATCGCCTGCGGCGGTGAAATTACCAAGGCGGCGAAGAATTGGCTCGGCACCAAGTTGGACGCGACCAAGCGCTCCCAGGTCATGTTCATGGACCGGGATGATATCTTGAATCTTTATGTCGTAACGAACACGCCGCTTCCCGCCGCTACGTTGCCGCCGGAGCCAGAGTCAGACGACGAAATCCCTTTCTGATGGTCGCTAGACCAGCACTTGTTAGCGTGGGAATTTTCTTGCTATAGTTGAAGGGCTTACGGGCAGACTTCCTGCTGCGCATCGCGGCAAATGACAACAATGGTAGGCAGGCTGCTTACCTTCAGGTTCCCTTGCGGTATTTCGATTATTCGGTGTATCGCCGACGCTCGCATAAGAGTGCCCGTAAGCACCTGAATCAGAGTACATGCATTTGAGTTCATTAGAAAAATTACAAGAAGCAAATAGCCTCACAGACCTTGCCAAGCTGCTTGGCTTCACCCCGAAAGGCGTCAGCTACGTCCTCTACAAGATGGACTCAGCCAAGAAGTACCGCTCTTTCGATATCCCGAAGAAATCGGGCGGTGTACGCGCTATTCATGCACCTGAGCCGCAGCTTGCCTTGCTACAGACCCGCCTTGCCGAATTGCTCTATGCCTGCGTGCACGAGAAAAAGAAGACTGACCGGCGTTTCTGGTTTGCCTCGCATGGCTTTCATCAGGGGCGCACCATCGTCTCCAACGCCGAAGTACACAGGCGGCGGCGCTTCGTCTTCAATCTCGATTTGGAGAACTTCTTCGGCACGATCAATTTCGGTCGAGTTCGCGGCTTTTTCATCCACGACTCTATGTTCTCCCTGGAGCCGAAAATTGCCACGATCATCGCCCAGATTGCATGCCACGATAATGCTCTGCCGCAGGGTAGCCCCTGTTCGCCGGTCATATCGAACTTGATCGGAAATATCCTGGATTCGCGGCTTCTCGCGCTCGCGCGCGATGCGCGCTGCACATATACGCGCTACGCCGATGATCTAACCTTCTCGACCAACGAGAAGCTCTTCCCGACCGAAATTGCCGTGAACGTACACGGCGCTGATTGGGAGGTCGGAAAGACGCTTAGGAAGGAAATTGAGAAGTCCGGGTTCTTCATTAATCCGGTGAAGACGCGCATGTCTTTGCGCCGCTCGCGCCAGACCGTCACAGGGCTGGTGGTGAACGAGAAAGCCAATATCAATCAGGACTACTACCGCGCTGCGCGGTCCATGTGCAATTCGCTCTTCCAGACAGGATACTATTTCAAGCCGAGCGATGACCCTGCAGATGTCACTGACAATCTGAACCCCTTGGAGGGGACGCTATCGCACATCTATTTCGTTAAGGCGCGGCGAGACCGTAAGCCAAGGATTAACAAGCTGGCCAAAGCCGCAGGTGAGTTTAACCCACCGCGCGCGCCCGAAAACCTCTATCGGAAGTTTCTGTTTTACAAGTACTTTGCCGCGCCCAATGCGCCGCTCATCGTGACCGAAGGCATCTCGGATATCACCTATCTGCAATGCGCTATCCGCACGCTGGTCAAGAAATTTCCGCTCCTTGGAAAAGAGGAAGGCGGCAAGGTTGTCCGTCTGGTGCACTTCTTAAAGCCCACCGGCACGTCGCAGGATATCTTGAACCTCGGCCACGGCGCTGCCGGGCAATCCTCGCTGTTATCCAGCTACACAAAAAACCTGAAGAACTACGCTCACAAGCCGATGGCCAACCCCGTGATCATCCTCTGTGACAATGATGATGGCCCCAAGACGGTCTTCAAGAACGCTGAAAAGAAGTGCGGCACCAAGATCACAACGGCAACGACTGAACCTTTCTATTATCTCGGCGAAAACCTGTACCTCGTGAAGGTGCCGGAAGGCGCTACGCCCCATCCGCGAGAAATCGAAGACTTGTTCCAGCCAGCCTTGCTGGCAACCAAGCTGAACGGGAAATCCTTTGATCCGAAGAAGGATCATGGTGATGACACGCATTACGGCAAGGTGGCCTTTGCGGAATCGGTCGTGCGGGCGAATGCCAGTACCGTCGATTTTTCTGGCTTCGAAGAACTATTGGAGCGCATTGAAGCTGTTTTAAAGCACTATGCAACCATTCTGGCGGCTCCGAGCGCAACGCCAGCGCCGGCAGCCGCTGCGGCATCTGCGCCGCCACCCACGGGCACTGCAACACCGTAATCTCTCACCGACAATCTCATTGAGAATGGCGCGCCGTAGCCCCAATTCATCCTCGGTCCAAGACGCCCCATTGCGGCTTTTGATTGCCTCCGTTCGATGGACCCGCGCAGTCATGATTTGCGTCTTCAGACCCGCGATTTCACATGCGACTTGTCCGAACCGAAGATCGAGGGACAACACAGTCTCGGTTTACCGGTCGCTAGGGAAATTGCTAAAGGCGCTGCATCAAGAGATCTCAGAATTGTTAACTTCGTACCAATCCCTGATGGTTTTAGTGAGAGTTGATAATGCAAAGCCCCGGCTCATACGCACATCCAGCGAAGCGAATTCTTCCGTAAACTTGACCGTCTCTTCGCCAAGAGCGGTGAACTCAAACCTGCCGCTAGAATACTCATCGTTGGGGTCGTACCCCATCACACACCAACTGCCTATAACCTCGCCGTCACGTGTAATGACGTCGCCCTGCGACAAGCTTGGCTCGTACCCGCTGTGCAGCCACTCATCGTGGCCGATGAAGTTGATCGGGTAAGTTAGTTCCACCGGCCGGACCCGTCCTTATCGGTTTACATTGTCTTTCTTGGATTTGTCTGGATTATCTCGGGCGTATTCGCGGCCATTTATCTTCACGACGTGTGCATCTTGATGCTCGCCTCTCTTGATTTCGGCCACAACGTTTCTGCGAGGAACGTTCTTTCGCCTCCCGATGTCGTAGTGTTCGTTGCGCCCACCAGGGCCATCGTTCTTGCCTTTAATTTTGGTCATCTCTACTCCTGCCTTGCGTTCTTTAATTGGATGACATTCGAGCCCGTTGTCTCCAATACACGCCCAAAAATCTCTTGTTCTGCTCGACGCGACAAAGAAAGCCTGCGACGAACTTGCTGCAGCAAGAGCTCGCCTCCACCCTCGACTGCATCAATTGCCCTTCGAAGCATGCGCGGTTTTTCCAAAGGCATCTCCTTGTCGAAAGGCTCGCCGCGCTTTCCTCGGTAACCGTTCTTCGACGCACGAATGTTCAGCGCACGGGCCCAGTCTGAGTCACAAACGCCAAGGTCCTGAGCCCGTTTGATCTGAGCAAGAATAGAAATGCCCCACTCTTGTTTGTGTGATGCGAATTCCTCCAGTGACGGATACTGGACTGCCTTCAGGAAAGCGTCTCTTGGAAACAGCAGCGCACCAGCAAATCTGTGGGCTTGTTTCTCGATAGCTTGGTAGGTTTGCGGGTGACGAACTTCCTTCTCTGTTACTGAA
Organism: Ruegeria sp. AH12; assembly: GCF_056541465.1. NCBI lineage: Bacteria > Pseudomonadati > Pseudomonadota > Alphaproteobacteria > Rhodobacterales > Roseobacteraceae > Ruegeria > Ruegeria sp. AH12. The sequence continues at coordinate 54,458 of NZ_JBQFYL010000012.1, forward strand.
CCGAAGTGCGCCAGCACATGATATAGCTCGTGCGCAAGGTTAAACCGCATACGCACTGCAGATGATTCAAGGGTATTCGCACCGACGACAGGCCGCTCAATGTGATCTGCCCAGCGGGAATACCCAGACTGTTTACTGTTCTCGATTTCGAAGGCGAGAACTGGGATACCCATGTTTTCCAAGGCGAGGCAAACATCCGGGATAGGGTATGAGCCCAATCCCCAAACGTTTCTGCAATGATCGGCTAAATCCTCAATCTGCTCATTTGTGACACTGGCCCAGTTCCCCGGCCATTCTGCCAACCGGGGAAGATCGAAAGCCGGGAAGTCAACATATTCAGAAAGAACCGAGAAAGCCTCCGCGGCCCATTCAATTCTCTGCGATGTCTTACCTTGGGAGCGCAGTGGTTCTGAGGCTTGCCGCCGCCAAAACACTGGCCCGCTCATAGGGGGTGGAGCGGGACGCAAGAAGAACTGCCTCGGGAACGACGTTTTTTCCGCAATAGCTTCAAATGTCTCTGCTCGCGGCAACGACACCCCTGTTTCCAATGCCGTCAGCGCATTGGGCGAGATCTCCAGCATGCCGCTCAGCGCTGCTTTCGTAAGGCCATGGGCCTCTCTTGCTTGCGTCAGTCTTTCGCTGACGAAACCTTCCACTCTTTTCATAGCTCAATGTCTCTTTCTCCCAAACCGCGCTTCAACGAAACGACGACCCGGTCCTCCTGTTTCGGGCGGGCTTCTCCCACCTTCTCAACTTGGGTCCATCCTAGAACGGAGCCCAACTCACCATTCATGACGTTTGCTTGGAAAAGCCACGATCCGAATGATGCATCTGGTACGGCAAGACGCATCATGGCGAGCGAGGTGTCGCGCCGGTTGAAGCCGCCCACCCTCATGCCGTGCTGAATGACCACAAGCATTGTGTTTCGCGCATCTATTCTTTGCCGCCAGCCGTCACGCAGATCCATTTCAAGCTGGCGCACGGCGAAATGTGATGCAGCGAGATCCGCTTTGTAAGCTGCGTGCTCCGGTCGCGCCCTCAGATTGTCGATTGGTTCTGCCAGGACGAGCAGTTGACCAAGCTGGCCAACCACGATCTTCTGCCCGTTACAGGCCAGTGTTTTCAACTGATACGGCGCGCCATGGTCGCTGCAGGACCTCATCAGAGCTTTCATGCCGTTATCTCGACGACCATCACGAACGGCTTGGAGATCCACGGGGTCCCATTCTGCACTGGGACGCTGGATCACGAAACCTCCTGGCGGTTGCGATATGTCATCGTAGGCAGCGGCGTAGGCACCGCGCAATGCATCGAACATTGTCTCAATGAACGGCTCGCGAAGGTCCCGCTGGAGCAAGCTGAGAATTTCTTTGTCGTACATAAGTCAGCCTGTGAATCAAAGTTACGCGGAATGTTTCACAAAAAATACCAAGTGACAAGACTCTTGGCGCGTGAAAAGGTAACTGACGCCCTCCGACGATACCCTCGGTGCTTGGCAAGATCCTGCAATGTTCAGGCCCTACTGGCCACTCAACGACGAATGGCTGCTTCCGTGTCGAGAAGCTTGCCATTGGGCAAACGCGGCGAATGACGGCTTCCCGCCCTACTTACAAAAACACCCAGATATTCCCCTAACTTGAATGTCAGAAAAAAGTACTATATTTTCTGACAAGGAGAAAGCTATGATCACCTCATCGATTAGACAACGCATCATCGGAAAAGGCCGGGGCGCAATCTTTGCGCCAACCGACTTTCTGGATATTGGCTCCCGCGCAAGCGTGGATCAGGCATTGTCGCGTTTGGCGGATCAAGGGATGATCCGACGGTTAACGCGTGGGCTTTATGACTATCCGAGAAAGAGCGCCCGAATAGGGCTGTTGTCTCCGTCAGCCGATGACATAGCCAAAGCGATTGCACGCAAAGACAACCAGGTTCTACAGCCCTCCCCTGCCATGGCAGCCAACCAGTTGGGGCTGTCGACCCAAGTGCCGTCCAAGCCGACTTATATGACCGACGGCCCGACCCGCACCAAGACAATTGGTCGACAAGTCATCCAGTTTCGAAATGCATCATCCAAAACGCTAGTTGGTGCAGGCCAGAAAACCGGCGCCGTATTTCAGGCGTTACGCTATGTTGGCAAAAACCGGGTGGATAGCCGTGTTGTCGACACGTTGGCCCGCAATCTGGATATTAAGGACCGCGCCTTGCTCGCAAAACAAAGTAGATATGTACCGGCCTGGATGCACCCGGTGGTGCAGCAAATCGTGGCGCGGAACTGATCGTGGACCAGTTTGCCAACGATACTCCAAAGAACCGTGAGGAGGCTTTTCAGGAATCGGCCGCACAGCTTGGTTTGTCCAAAGCAATCGTCGAGAAGGATTTCTGGGTCTGTTGGTCACTGAAACATCTATTCGCCCTGCCCTCTTTTGGCGCTCACATGATCTTCAAGGGCGGGACATCGCTATCCAAGGCCTATGACATCATCCATCGGTTCTCAGAAGACGTGGATCTGTCTCTCGACCGGGCGCAGCTCGGGTTTGAGGGCGAACGTGACCCCGAGCACCCTGCCCTTTCCGGCAAAAAACAAAAGCAACTGCTGCAGGAACTTCAGGATACGGCCACTAAGGTAGTCTCAGGTCCGCTGTTGAAAGAAACCGAGGTCAAGTTTGGCGCCGCGCTGGATCAGCATTTTTCCCTGTCAGTCGATCCAAATGATGCCCAAACTTTGCTTTTCGCCTATCCATCGGAGACCAGTGCGGCCAGCGGCTACATCCAACCGGTGGTACGGTTCGAATTTGGCGCCCGTGGGGTTCACCTACCAGCCGAGTCCCGCAAGATATCGCCTTATGTGCATCAGGCCTTTCCAGACCTGTTGGGGGCGGGCGACGTTGATGTGAAGGTCTTGGGTGTTGAACGCACATTCTGGGAAAAAGCCACGATCCTGCATATGCTCTATCATCAAGACATCACCAAACCTCTGGCTGACCGTATGTCGCGCCACTATTACGACATGGCTCAGTTGATCACGCACGAGTCCCGTTCTCGCGCTATCGAACAGATCGACCTGCTGGATCAGGTTGCACACCATAAGTCCGTCTTCTTCAAAGCAGCTTGGGCTAACTACGAGAATGCCAGGCCTGGATCTCTAAGACTGCTACCAAACCCTGAGCTGAAAGCAGCGCTGCGCCGGGACTATGTGGGGATGCAAGAAATGATCATCGGGGATACCCCCTTGTTCGATGACATCCTGAAAATCATTGGGGTGTTCGAGGCCGAACTCAACGGTTGAAATCAGCAACTTTGGTGGTCTCAAGGCACAGCGCGCGAGCTTCAAAACTGGATTGTTAGCCGAGCAGACACACTTTATGAATTCGCCCAAACTCGAGCTGGATCGCTCCAAGCAAAGGTTTCAAATGGTGAGACTGAATATATTGCGCGATGAACTTGCTGGGTGCGCGCAAGGTGATCGTTTGATCTTGCGTTTCAACAAATTTGAGTTCGCGATACCAGCTTTCAAACAATAATGCTTCAGATTCTGATAGGCGCCGAAGCGCCCGGCCCCACGGGTCCTGAAGGTCTTGTCCTTCATGTTCAACAGCTGCTGGTCTTTCTTGGCCAAACTGAACATGAACAACCTTTTCGGTTGATTTTGGGCTTTGTGTCTCCATGCGCGATACAAAATCAGAACCAACATTTTGCCAAACCGGTTCGCTCAGGCGATAAATCTCTGCGTAGTTGAGTCGATACGCTGCAACGCGGCCTCTAACCCCAGGCCTAAGCTGTAGAAGAATATTAGAATCCGTCAATCGCTTAATCTCTCGCTTGACGGTTCGTTCGTCCACGGACCAGAGGCGGGCCATTTCTTTTTGCCCGACCGTCAGCTCATCAGTGCGCCAATTGTATCGGGCCGTTATCAACGCAATGAGCCGCATCATCGAACATTGAAAGCCGGGTGTGCCATTCAATCCTGCAACAGAGATTGCAGTCAAAAGATCGTACTTCTGAGAACCGGCCTGATATCCTGTAAATCGTTTTATTTCCATTTTGATACTGCCACTGTGCCTCGAGCGGATCGGTTTCGCTGACCGATTCCATCAATTGGGTTCAGTGTGATGAAATCCCGTAGTTTGTCAACGGGCTTTGAAAAACAGGATGGCCGATTCTTTCTTCAAAATCAAAAGAAAATTCGGTTAATAGGATATGGGTGACACTCTACTGTCACCCTATTGGGGGTCGAGTGTCACCATATATCTGGTAATTGATCGCTGCCTGTCACCAAAACATAGCTTCGCTTTCGAAATACCTCCCGTTTTTACAGAGTCGGAGGCGAAAAAGCGGAAATTCCGTTCTTTACGTTTTGCAGTTTTCGAAAATCGCGTTATTAGAAGGTATTCGTGATATAACAAGAGCAGCACCATGCGTGACCACACCGACCTTCAAGCTATGAACGAACGAAGCCTGGCTCAACAGGCTGCCGTCCGCCGCGCTACTTTCTCTCCCGCTGACGAGAAAGTGCTTCGACCATTCTCGATCTGGGAAATTAGCCAGTTCATGTTTGATGTCCCGGCGGACACCTTGAGAAAGAAGTTGGCAGAAGACCCGTCTCTTCCGCAAGGGGCGACTGAAGATGATGGGCGGCAAAGATGGTTTTCTCTGGCTGAGATAAATGAGTTGAGACGGCGCCTGAGATTTAGAGGTAAAAGCCTTCTGCCTCAAAGGCCGGCAGGCCGGGCTATGAGGGTAGCGGTTTCGAACTTTAAGGGTGGTGTCGGCAAAACTGTCGTTGCCCAGCACTTGGCGAATGCGGCCGCGCTTGATGGTTACCGTGTTCTGGTGGTGGATTTCGACCCCCAGGCGACACTCACGCATTCAATGGGTCTGGCTGAAGTTAGAGAGTGGAATACTGTCTGGGGCATTATGTGCCGCGATCTCTGCCGTGAGGCGAACCGGATCGCGGACGAATATGATGATCCCGCAGATTGCCCCTACCCTACTGCCGACGAATTGCCTGAAGATGTTCAGTCGATTGGCGCGCAACGTGTACAAGACTTCATTCAAAGAACTTCATGGTCGACGATCGACATCATCCCGAGCTGTGCGAACGCGGCCTTCGTTGAATTTGCGTCCGCTCAGTACAGGTCCATTCACAAGGCGTGGAGTTTTTTTGGATGCGTAGCAAGATATCTCGATGAGTTGCCTGACGACCAATATGATTTGATTGTTTTCGATTGCCCGCCGGCAATTGGATACCAGTCTTTGAATGCGGCCTTTGCTGCTGACATTCTCTATATTCCGTCTGGTCCTGGCTATTGGGAGTATGACAGTACAACGAGTTATCTTGGTCAGCTTGGCGATGCCTTGGAAGACATAACCAGCGGGTTCGAACGTATTGCAAAGGATGCCGGTATTACTCTTCCTAAACGGTTCGATGATATACGCGTTCTCATGACTCGCTTCGAGGCTAGCAACTCTTTGCATGTCGCGATGATGGACGCCTTTAAAAATGTCTTCGGAGCCGACGTCTGTCAAAATCCTATCGAAATGACGCGTGCCGTCGAGCAGTCAGGCAGATTCCAGATGTCTGTTTACGAGCAAGACTACAGACAGATGACTCGAGACACATGGAAACGGGCGCGTCAGTCCTTTGATAGTGCATATAGCGAATTTAAGGATGTTGTCCTACGGGCCTGGGAGGCACGTACTAAAGTTGAGGAGCGGGTAGAATGAGCGGTAATAAGTTTGGCTTCACTCCGATTGATGAAGATGACCTCAAGAAAACACGCCGCCGCGAAGTGGGTCCGATGGGGGCTGCGGTTCGCGAGACAGCAAACAGCTTAAATGAAAGCACTGAGAACCGTGTCGAACAGCGACGGCAAAATGCCTCCGATGCCAAGGAGTATCGTAGAGCTCGTGACGAAGGGCGAGTCTTGGTTGCGGTAGGCATCAATGAAATCCATACGACAGATCTGCCAAGAGATCGCTTGGATCTCTCGGCCGTCGCAAGTTCCGATGAGATGGATGAACTCAAGGCTTCAATTCAGGAACGTGGCCAGAAGGAGCCCATAGAACTTTACAAAGATTCAGATGGTCGCTTCCAGCTCAAAAAAGGTTGGAGACGAGTAACTGCTCTTAAGCAGCTTTATGAAGAGACCGGTGATGAACGGTTTGCCAGTGTTACAGCGCGAGTTGCCGAATCCCAGAGCGATCGCATCGACCTCTACATTGACATGGTTGAGGAGAACGTTGTTCGGGAGGACCTGACTTTCGCTGAGATGGCGCAAGTCGCAATTCTTGCTGCCAAAGATTCAGAGTTGGGGGCAGGGGATGCAGAAGCTTTGGTCGGAAGGCTTTACTCATCTTTGCACAAGATGAAACGCTCCTACATTCGCAGCTTTGTTTATCTGCTCAATGAACTTGAGGGTGCGTTGCTGTTTCCAAAGAGTGTCTCCAGAAACCTTGGCGTTGAGGTTGCGCGTAAACTTCGAGCGTCATCGGGTTCAGCTGCTGGGTTAAGAGATGTGTTGGTGCGCGCATCCACAGCCGGTGAGCAAAATGAGGCGCTGGATGCCTTCTTGGCAGATACTGATGCTGAATCGGGTAGTGGCAAGCGACGTGAGAAAGCCGAGAGCGTGAAGTATGAGTTCCACGTGGGAGGCTCAAAAGTCACTGCGCGAAAAGGAGAGTGCAGGATATTGTCTGGTCAGGACTTTAGTTCGATTGACCGGTCGAAGCTCCAGAGAGCGGTTGAAGCTTTCGAAGCTGTTTTGAACGAGTAGTAACCCGCGGGTTACCCATGCTCAGATTTCTTGATTTCAAAGGCGGTAACCCATGGGTTACCGCCTTCTTCGTTTAGCGCCAGTTCACCCCAACAGGTCCGTCGCCGGGTTTTCGGCGATATCGACGTCGTCATAGTACTTTTGTGCCTGGGCCATGGAGCGATGCAGCGAGAGGCGCATGGCGGCTTGGATCGGGGCGCCGTCCAGTGCGGCCTGGGTCAGAAACCCAGAACGCAAACCGTGCGGCGAGGCGAAGTCCTCCGGTAACCCTGCCAGCTGGAGGCGATGTTTGACGATCTGATAGATCGCATCCGGCGAAAGCCGACGTTTCAGCACACGATCCGCTTTTGAGACTGGTCTGAACAGTGGCCCGTTCTTAATCTGCCCAACTTCGATCCAATGGACCAGCGCCTGGGCGGAGCGGCCTTTCAGCACCAGCCGCGGCGTTTCACCTTTGGTTGTCGTCTTGGTCTCAAGCAGTGAAATCCAGATCAGCCCCTTCTCGTCGAATTCCTTCAGCGAGACGTCTTCAAACATCAACCCGGTGATCTCCGAGCGCCGTCTACCACCAGAAGCCCAACCCAGCATCAAGATGGCGCGGTCGCGGCAATCCCGCCGGGACCCCCGACAGGTGGCCAGCAGCTGCTCGAGAATATCGCGGGTGATCGGGTGCTGCGATTTTGGGGCAGGGGGCCGAGCTGCTGCCCGGCGCGCCTTGGCACGGGCCTGCTTCACCTGCGGCGCACCGAAAGGGCTGGTCAGGTTCTTCATTCGATGAAAGGCAAGCCAGGAGGCGATGCGCCGGTCCAGCGTCGAGGGGGCAGGGCAGGCGAGAGACTTGCGCAGCCCCTGGGCAATCAGCGCTTCTGCGGTTTCACGCGCCACATCCGTTTCTGGTGCGTCATTCAGGTCGCGGGCGTGATCGAGAATGAAGGCGAGGGCGGTGGCCTCTGATTCCGGCCAGTCCAGCGTCGCTGCGAACCGCGCGGACTTCCAAGCGGTGACATAAAGCAGATCCCGCTCATAGGCCCGCAACGTGTTTTCCGGTGTGCCACGCACATAAAGATCAGTGAGCGCTTCCTGATCTGTGTCCGAGAGGGCAGGGGTGGCGGGGAGGTATGGGGCAGGGGGCTTCATTTACCCATTCTGCGTCAATTTGGGTCAGATTTCAAATAACATGATAAGGGATACTTATCGGATATAAATTAGATTTGGTGGTGTAACTAAAGTAAAAGGCAAAAAACATGAATTGTGCGCATAAACAGGAAGGGCGACCTGTAAACGCTTATGTTCCAAAGGCGTTTCTTCGTTGTACATGCTTTCAGCAAGGGCTCTGTTGTAAGGATCTGTTGCAAAGTTTTGACCATTGACCTTCGTAGCGATAGCGCCTGTGTGGCAAACGGCATTATCCAGTTTAAGGTTGGTCTATGATTTCTTTCAAAGGTGCTCAGTATCCAAAGGATGTGATCCTGTTCGCGGTCTTCTTTTATGTCCGCTACGGTGTCTCCTATCGAGACCTGGAAGAGATCATGGCGGAGGGTTTTGTTGCAAAGATTTGAGCCCTTGAGTTGTTTCAGCAATCGATTGTGAGTCAGGTGCCAAGCTCAGCGAACTGTTGAAATGGACAGAGTCCGGGCGTGAGTTGGCCCTTGCGGATCATATGCGACACTTCGATTCCGTCGAGCGTTGCTGCTGCTGAAGCAAATGCCTTGAAACCCAGCATTGGTCGAGTGCGGCGCTTGATGAAACGGTGATCCTGCTCAACGATATTATTCAAGTATTTCCGCCTCACCATCTCGATCGGAATGGGGCAACCAAAGCCCTTGAGCATCTTGTTGATAGCAATGATACCAGCGGTGTTGGCACCGCTTTTGTCGATGACTATCTTTCGCGGCAAACCGTTGATCTCCAGCATTCGGGCGAAAAACTTCGTAGCAGCCGGCTTGTTTCGCCGCTCGGACAGCATGAAATCAAGTGTTTTGCCGTGTTTATCGACAGCCCGATAGAGATATACCCACGCGCCTTTTACTTTGATGTAAGTCTCATCCATTCTCCAAGAACGGTCGCATGGCCCTTTGCGGCGACGTGCCGCTTCGGCGATTGCGCCAGAATACCGTGTCACCCAGCGGTTCAGTGTGGTGTGGTCCACTGAAACGCCGCGCTCCGCCAGTTTTGTTGCAAAGATTTGAGCCCTTGAGTTGTTTTCTCGTCCTTCAAAGAAATTTGCGACAGAACCACCTTGGGATCCAACACCAAGTATATAAGAAAAACTATAGTTTTAAAAAGAATAATTAATTTGTTTTTATGCTATATGCCGCTACATTTAAGTACCAAATTTCGATCTACCCAAGTCCGCTGATCCAAAACTAAGGGCTAGCTATGAAACTTGTGAAACGCTAGACTGGTTCGCCTGCAACACCTGCACAGGCACAGGTGGAACCTATGTCCACACCTGCCGAACAATCGCAATCGGTATCTCGGTCCCTCCGGTGAGTTTTCTCGCCGCCAGGGTGGCCTATGCGATGTCCCGGGCCGGTGTTGTCACGTTAACCGTCGTTCGGTTGCTCATGCTTGGATTTGGACATAGGTGACATCGATGAATTCATCGTCGATCAGCTACAAGCACCACCGATTTCCTCCTCAGATCATCGCTCACGCGGTGTGGCTTTATGTTCGCTTCAATTTGAGCCTACGGGAAGTTGAAGAGATGCTTCTACAACGTGGGATCGATGTTTCTTACGAGACCGTCCGCCGTTGGGTCTTCAAATTCGGGCCGGCGATAGCTCAAAACTTGCGGCAGAGACAGGGCTGCCCAGGTGATGTCTGGCATCTGGATGAAGTTGCCGTGAGAATCTCAGGTCGCAAGTATTGGCTTTGGCGCGCGGTCGATCAACATGGCATCGTGCTGGACGAAATACTCCAACCGAAACGGGACAAACGGGCTGCAAAACGGCTGTTACGCCGCCTGGTAAAGCGTTTTGGTATTCTTCCCAAGCGGATCATCACGGACAAACTGCGCTCATATGGCGCCGCCAAGCGAGAAGTCGCGCCGGGGTTGGATCATTGGTCACACAAGGGTTTGAACAATCGAGCCGAAAACAGCCACCTGCCATTCCGTAAGCGGGAACGAACGATGCAGGGGTTTCGGTCCCCAGGAGGTTTGCAGAGGTTCGTGACAACCCATTCAGCCGTTCGGAATTGCTTCTGTGCCCCCGCACGCCGTCGCTCAGCCTTAACAATTCGATATCACCGCCTCGAAGCATTTGACGCCTGGAATGCCGCCACTCGAGCTGCTTGAAGTCCGGGCATCAGCATTCCTTGGTGGGTCGGAAGTTAACGTGACAACACCTGATGCCGCCGTCGCTAATGAAGCTACGATCCCGGACACGTTTATTTACGGAATGGCGCCGGCCAGCGGCAGAATGTCCCTTGAGGATCGCGAAGTTGTTGTGGATGCGATAACGCTCGGAATGAACATCGTCAGTGGGCTGCATGAATTTCTTAGCGATGACAAGGAGCTCGCCGGATTTGCCAAAATTCACGATGTCACGATACGCGACATTCGCAAGCCGCGGCCAAATCCCGACCTGCGCCTGTTAGATGGCAGTATTGGAGACGTCCAGGCGATCCGCATCGCGGTGTTCGGCACCGATTGTGCAATTGGAAAGCGTACAACCGCGACAATCCTGACAGGCGCACTTAACGCGCATGGGATCAAAACAGTTTTGGTCGGCACCGGCCAAACTGGTTTGATGCAGGGCGCCAAGTATGGTGTCGCGATGGATTCGGTGCCGCCGCAATTTTGTTGTGGCGAACTTGAGCGCGCTGTCGTTGCGGCATCCGAGGGTGAGCACCCGGATGTCATAGTGATCGAGGGCCAGGGCGCGCTAAGCCATCCGGCTTTTTGCACATCAGCCTTCATTCTGCGAGGCAGTCAGCCACATGCAGTTATTCTTCAACACGCGCCTAAACGAAAACGTCGATGTGATTTCCCCAACATGACTATGCCCGACCCTTGCGATGAAATCACCCTGATCGAGGCTTTTGCGAACACAGAGGTAATTGGCATGACGATCAACCATGAAGGAATGAATGATGTTGAGATTTCAAAGGCCATCACAGACTACAACTGCAAATTGTATCTCCCGGTCACTGACGCATTGAACCGTCCTCCAAAAAACTTGGTGAATATGGTTCTATCTGCCTTTCCGCGCTTGCAACCCGTACGTGCTACGACGATTGAATGAGCAAGCTGCGTATCGACGTTGATCTGGACAAAATTCGGTACAACACACGGTTCCTGGTCGACCACCTTAGACCCCGCGGAATTACGGTGACAGGTGTGACAAAAGCCGTTTGCGGTCATCCTGAGATTGCGAATGCTATGCTTGAAGGTGGCGCGACAGGGCTGGCGGACGCGCGGATCAGCAATATCATGCGTATGCGCGATGCTGGAATCTCGTGCTCCATATCCTTGATCCGAACGCCCATGCTGAGCCAGGTCGCGCAAGTCCTTGATAACTGCGATGTCAGCTTCAACACTGAGATGGACATTATCGCCAGCCTGGCCATCGAGGCGCTGGGGAAGAACATTACTCACAATATTATCCTGATGGTGGAAATGGGGGATATGCGGGAGGGCATCTTGCCTGAACACCTTGAGGGCACTGTGTCTCAAATTCTTAGAATGGAAGGGATTTCTCTGAAGGGGATTGGCGCAAATTTTGCCTGTCTGGGTCATGTGGCACCCTCTGCAGGAGCAATGGAATTGCTTTCGTCGCTTGCCGCCGACACCGAACTTGCAAGTGGACCCGCTCTGGAAACAGTGTCAGGCGGCGGTTCTGCCAGTTTGCCATGGGCGCTTGGCAAGGGGGCGACCGGAAAAATCAACAACCTGCGTCTGGGTGAGGCCATCCTGCTGGGTACCGATCCCGTTTCGGGGTACGCGATCGACGGGCTTTACACAGATGTTTTCACGCTTTGGGCGGAAGTGATCGAAACGAAGACCAAATCAAATCCAAATTCCTTGCAATTGAATTATCCTATACCTTCTATGCAGTGTGTGACTTTAGACAGTCCTTCGAAAACTCGGTCGATCCTTGGCATTGGACTCCAGGACACCGATGCAGCGGGTCTAATATTCCCTGCTGGCGTCACGTTCGTCGGAGCCACCAGTGATCATATCGTTGTTGAAAACACCAATTGTCTGCTTCGCCCTGGTGGCGAGGTAAAGCTGAAATTGAACTATAGCGCGCTCTCGCGCGGCATGGCTGCACCTGATGTAGCAAAAGTCTTCCATGGTGATGGCGCATTGGTTGACTGCACCCCAGCGAACACTGATCGCCCATATTCGAAGCGAAAGTAGCGCGCCAGGGTTGCCGCCGCCTCGGTTCTGCTTCAGCCACCCGTCTTATTCTACGGCTTTACGTAGTAAATGAGGCACCCAATCCCTATATTGGATGTAGCCGCATTCACTTTTCACACCCTATCTGGGCTCGTGGGTGTTGCGGACAATCAAAGGATCAAAATGATGTCTTTCAAAGACCTGACGACCAGAGCGGCTGCCGCACTGAAGGAAAACGATGCGGACGCGTCAAAAAAAGAAGTGACGTCGAAAGGGCAGGACGCCGTCCCCGAAAAATCAAAGCCTAAACCTCAAAACTGATAATACCCTGCCGGGAGCGGGTGGCTTGTTCTTGTTTACATCTCCGAGCGAGCGGTATCAGCAAAGGAGAACTACCCAAATGAACCAACTAATCAGCAAGACAATCGCAGTCTTTTCCAGGCCGTTTACTTTCCCTGGCTTTGACGAATTACTCCCGGCGGGCGAATACGACATAGAAACTGAGCTTTCCGCACCACCAGATTATTTGGATCCAGAAGCCTGGAAAGCATCAGTGCTAATCTTTCTGCTTCCACGGAAATCTCACCCCGGTCTGGCGCGAACCTTGACCGTTTCTCTTACTGATTTGGAGAGAGCCCGCGCAAAGGATAAATTGTCTTCAAAGCAGTTGTCGCAGTTCTTGCTCGACCAACTTTTGGCCGATCCCATGGTGCAATTGATTATGGAAGCGGATGGTGTGTCTGAGACTCAACTTCGGCACCTCTACTCGGAGTCGCTCATTTCTGAGGCAGACGACGGATCATCAGATCAACGAGCCATACCACGAGGATGCGCAAGCGGTTCTCGGTATGCTTTCGCTGTCCAAGCTGCTGAGAACGAAGGAATGCCAGTTCGTCCTATTAAAACCCCTCGGATTACAGGCCGTCCCATCGGACAGTCTGAACCAGGCAGCTCCTTCAATCTCAAGGCTTAGGGCTCGGAACTTTCTTTTCCAGTCGCTGTATAAACCAAAACAGAAATCGAGGCTAAGAACTCATGGAAGACTTCGACAACGACGCAGATACGATCATGGCTCGCGCCCACAATGACGTGCCGCAAGAACGCCCGTGTCTTCGTTGCAGAACGCCATTCTGGAGCGAAGGGTTCGGAGAGCGGATTTGTCGACGCTGCAAGGGGTTGAGCGCGTGGCGAAATGGCGTATCAGTAAGCCCTGGGTTAGCTCGGCGTCGCTGATAACCTGACGCCGGTCTTACCAGCTTTTCTGATCATATCTCATTTTATCTTATTGGTGCTGACCCGGGCCTTTTAACGTGGAACCCGATCGGTAATCGGTGCTGAAGACGAAGCGTACGCGCGGTTTGGACTCGAACCGTTCTTATGCGTAGTGATATGGGCTCAAGCCGCCTAATGCACACACTTAAACCATGCCAGTATTCATAGTCGGACAGCAGGCATTCACGCCGCTTGTACTATTCGGTGGTCAGCGCGGTGCTGTTGCTTGGGTGCGGAGGGTGGATCGGAGTGCAAAATATGCCAAGAGTCCAACTACCTGCAGTAACCCCAAAACCCAGAGCTTGGAACAAGGGGCGGATCATCGGTCAGAAACGACCGCTACTCCCAAAACAGGTCTGGGCGATCCGTGCCCGGCTCGAACTTTCTGGAAATCTGCGTGATCTCACAATGTTCAACGTCGCGATTGATAGCAAGCTACGCGGCTGCGATCTGGTCAAACTCGCTGTGACCGATCTTGTCAAAGACGATCGCGTCCGTGAGCGTGTTTCGGTGATCCAGAGCAAAACCAAGCGATCTGTTCAATTCGAACTGACGGAAAACACGCGAGAAACTGTATTGGTATGGGTAAAATCACCGGAAATGTTTGCTAGCCGGTTCATGTTTCCAAGCCGATTCCATGATCGACCACACATCTCGGCGCGCCAGTATGGCAGGCTGGTTCGAGACTGGGTGACCGCAATCGGATTGGAACCGAGCGGATATGGCACGCATTCGCTTCGCCGAACCAAAGTAGCTGAGATCTACCGCAAGACAGGAAATCTCCGCGCGGTCCAACTTCTGCTTGGGCACACAAAGGTCGATAGCACCGTGCGATACCTGGGCGTTGAATTGGAAGACGCGCTAAGCATTGCAGAGCGCATAGACATCTGAGACAGTTTGGCGAGCGGCGCTGTCGGTCGCCAATCCATAGTGGTTCTAGTTCTTTTACGCAGGAGTGGGACGTAGCGTGCCCTGAGCGGAAGTGTCAAAATCTTGTTGCGTACGCTCGCAGCACAGTTTTCTCGGCTCAGGCGCAATTTACAGGGTGCGGGACCGAGCGGCCATTTGATCACGCCGCGAGTACTTGTGCAGAAGCGGCGCGAAAATCGCTGCGTTGCAGCCAATGTTATCAGGCCAGTCATTCATAGTCACGGGGAAGCCTTGATCACATACTCCTCTTTCGCCGCACTCAGGCCAGACAATTTCTTTCGGTAGTTCACCAAGGATCTTGGTCACCGGCAGTTTCAAAAACTACCTGCCCTGGCGGTACTTGCATTGCGACAAGGGAAACTTCCTTGACTCTATTCTGGCTAAGGACCACAAAAGTGCATTGGTGAAAGTTACTCGTCGCCGCGATGCTGCCGGCTTCGATGATCCAATGGCCTTCAGAATAACTGTAGCATGTGCCCCAGCATAGGAACGGGTTTCGCTGGGGTCTTCGCTATGAGCTCGTTCCTCGCAAGCATTCGCAACTGTCACCTGACAAGCCCCAGTCATCGCGTGAACCATGAAAGAAGGCGCCGTATGAACTGCACATGGCTTATAAATTGCGTGTTTGATGCCCGATAGATCAGGTCTCAGGCTCCTTTTCAATCAGTCATTCATCGTGTTTACGCGCTGCATTCTTTGTTTGATCCCGACACTCTTGGTGTTGCTCTCCGGAACGCAGCTTCCCGCCCAGGTCGCGGGCAATGCCGATGGGTCTGTTTGTGACGAAGGTTTCGAAAACAAGAACGGATCCTGCCAAAGAACAGACGTACCAGAAAACGCATATTTGACGGGTAGCTCCTATGGTAGCGGCTGGGAATGCAATCACGGTTTCCAGAATGTCGGAGAACTCTGTGAGGAAATAAGAGTTCCTGAAAATGCCTATCTTGCATCAACCGGAGATCAGTGGGAGTGCAATCGGCTGTTCCAGCGTGTCGGGGAACTCTGTGAAGAAGTGATGGCACCTCAAAATGGGTACGTCGAAACCCGGTTTGGCGTGCAGGAAATACACTGCAACTGGGGATTTCGTAAGGAGGATCAGGATTGTGTTGCGATTAATGTCCCGAGCAACGGCCGCCTGACTGACAATAACAGCGCGGATGGTTGGGTGTGCCTCAGAGGTTACAGGGCAGCGGAGAGCGGTTGTGAGCCTGTGGCTGTTCCACAGCATGCATATCTTGCACCTGAAACGTATTCCGGATGGAAATGCGAACGTGGTTTTCGCGCAAACCGGGACAGGTGCGTTGCGATCCTTGTCCCTTCAAACGCTCACTTGAATCGAAGAGGTGATGGTTGGGAATGTAATCGGCCGTTTACACGACAGAACGATAAGTGCACCGAAAATGTGCCGCGACAATAGGTTGGTGGGAACCAATACCGCCTGACATATCCGGAAGGACGAATCCGTGAACCATAACTCGATTGACGAAAACCTGGGTAAAATACTCAAAGCCGAAAAGGCGCAACGCTGGTCCTACAGCATAAAGATGTTTGTCGCATTGGCGGTGATTGTTGCGGCCATAATTGTGGTGGTGTTTCTCTGATGCGTAAAAGCACCCCTCAGGTTAGCCTCCGACACCCAAAATCGGCAATTCACGACCTAGAACAAAGAGCATTTCAGGAACGCAGTGTTCGTAAGTCGCGGAACGCTGACGTAGCCGGTGTGATTGAGGAACAGTTTGGCAAGTACTTGATTAAGGCCGGCATTCTGAGCGGTAACAGCGTTGCGCGCGCATTCCCCAAGCCACCAGCTAAAACGCAGGCAATGATTGCCGATGCAGTTGGTGAAACACCAGAGTTGGCCATTGAAGCCTTAAAAGGAATTCTCGAAGAACGAGACAGGAAACGTAGCGGTCAACGACGTTTGGAAGGAAACTCCGGCACGCTCGTTCCCAGTGCAAGAGAATATGCAGAGGCATTGCGCCAGATCAGGCTCACCCCTGCGCAGGTCACAATGCTCAAAGCACTTACTATCGCAGGTAGGGAAGGTCTGACCATTGGTCACTTGTCTCAGGCAGCCGGTTACAAATCACGCGAGGCCTCCATCAAGGTTTTCAAGAAAATCGGACTATTGATCGCAGAATATCTGGAACTGGACCTACCCGAAGCCGGATCGGTACAGAATGATGGCGCCGCTCAGGTCCTGGCATTTTCTCACATCGAAAGTGACGATGAGCCAGCAACTTGGATTATGCATCAGGAACTGCGCGACGCTGTTCGTTCGGTTCTATGACGTACGTTCCAGCCCCCGCTTTTGTAGAGAACTCTGAACCGGAACAAATGCACGAAAGGTTGCACACGTAGCTTATGCTGGAGAAGAAACCATACCCGCTCGACCTGATCTATGTACCTGTGAAGCGTGCAAAAACACTTGATCAGCAAAAAGTCCTGACGCTGGCCGAAGATATTCTGAAGAACGGCCAGAAGACCCCGATCCAGATACGCGCGGACAACAAGAGGTTCGTGCTGATTGAAGGCCTTCACCGACTAGAGGCCATTCGCGCCCTCGGCGGTGATACTGTCGAAGCCTTTTTGGTGCGCGCCAGGCTACACTAGATGCCTATTGGAATTGGCGTTCGACAAAGCCTCGGAAAAAGTCAGCAGACGTTGACTTTTTTCATCCCAAAGATGCAATCGTGCGCAATGAAGGCTCTCATATAGAGTAATACGCTGGCAATTTTCCAACTCGGAATGGTCACGCAATACCTCGTTTAGCCGATAAAACGGTATGCGGCTGGCAAGGTGGTGAACATGGTGCACACCGATATTGGCAGAGAACCACCGCAGGATGCCTGGCAGGGCGTAGTGAGAACTTCCATAGAATGCGGCGTTCTGAAGATTCCACACTTCTTCCCGCTCCCAAGTCGTGTGTTCAAACTGGTGTTGAATATAGAATAGCCAAATACCAATCGATGCGGCGACGATCATGGTTGGAAGGAATACAAAAACCAGTACATCCAGGCCTCCGGTCCAAAAAATCAGAGCCAGGACCACCGCAATCGCGGCGTTTGTTCCCATTGCACTTGCCCAATACAGCCAGCCTGACCGCATGAAACCAAAGGGCAAGCGATTTTGAAAAAAGAACGTGTAGACCGGTACGATACAGAACAGGAAGAAGGGGTTCCGGATTAACCTGTAAGCGGCACGCCCGAACCAATTCCGTTTCAGGTATTCCTCAATGGTCAATGTAGGAATGTCACCCATACCACGCCGATCAAGGTTACCGGTTGAGGCATGGTGAATCGCATGGCTTTGCCGCCAGACGTCATAGGGTGTCAGGGCGAGAACACCCAGAACCCGGCCGGTCCAATTGCAAACGGTGCGGTTTCTAAAGAAGGATCCATGACCACAATCATGCATAATGATAAAGATACGGACCAGAAATGCGGCGTTCAGGATGGCCAATAGAACAGTGACCCAGATACTAAGGGATAGCGCAATCCACGCTGCGCCCCATAGCGCGAAAAAGGGGATGACAGTGATTGTCAGTTCAATAACGCTACGCTTCGTATCGGGCACACGGTATTGCGCGAGCGCCCGGGTCAATTCCTGCTGTTGCAACTGACTTGTTCTCCAAGGGCTTTTAGCAGCCCATTGTGCAAACGGGCACCCCATAAGGGTGCCCGTAAAAGGTCAGGCCAGTGCCAGATTGGCGGCGCTGTCGCGCCCGTCACGGCCAGCTTCGACGTCAAAAGTGACCTTCTGGCCGTCCTTCAATTCGCTGATGCCGGAACGCTCAAGTGCTGAGATATGCACGAACACATCGCGCTTGCCATCTTCAGGTTCGATAAAGCCAAAACCTTTGGTCGAGTTGAACCATTTTACTGTGCCATTTGCCATGGTGGAAGTCTCCTAATACTTGCCGCCCGCATTATTGCGGCGACTCGGCGTGGTCGGTCTGAATCGAAAGACTGAACGCCGAGTTTGGGAGACAGCAGGTCGAAAAAGAAAAACGTAAGCCCTGTGTATATGGACTTCGAGTACACACGATACAAGCCTTGATACAACGGAAAGCAACAGAAGATCTAAGTCTGCCCAGCCCAATTTGGGACAAAGATAAGCAGAACCATTGCTCTGTGGTTCGGAAATCAGAGGTCGGCTTCCGATAAAACCTGCCGAATGCGTATGCAGCAAATTGATTGCTCAGGCACGGCAGGTAGGGCTCACTGTCCGAAATCGCCGCGTGCTTCAAGAACACCGCGGCAAGGCACAAATGTTCATTGAGTGATTGAAACATTGCTAAATCAACGAGTTGACCTCTCTAACGAACGGTAGATTCTGCGCGGCCCGAATCTTGGGTCATGCTGCGTTGGCATAGGGCGACTGCGAGCCTCAAAGTGCCATTAGTAGGTCCGTATCTGCGCAAGCATCGGGCAAGAAACGTTCCCGATGTTACAGTTGGCCGTAAGTTCATTCAGGGCGGCCTCCAATCGCTTAAGTTCGATTATCTTCATACGCACATTGGAGATATGAAGCTCGGCCAGTTCCTTAACGGATTGGCAATCCTCGCTATCACCTTCGGATAGGTTGAGAAGCACCTTTGCATCGGCAAGCGAAAAACCCATGTCTCGGCACTTCCTTAGAAAACGAAGCCGTCCAACATCGTGCGCGGAGTACATGCGTCGATTATTCGATGCCCTTTCTGGTTTCGGCACGATCCCTTCGCGTTCGTAGTAGCGGATAGTATCAATTCCGACACCGCTTTGCCGGGATGCCTCCCCAATCGCAAACATGTGAGATTTCCTGTCTTGATCCTGTAGTGGCTACAGAAGTTAAACGAGAGGTTGTTGTCTCTACAACTCCGCGCGACGTAGTCCATCAGGGAAACAGAATGCAGAAGTACCTTAGCCTCAGCTATTTGGGATCGCTATCAGCGCTTGGCGTCGCGACTTGCTGCGTTTTGCCCATGACGATGATGTTACTGGGGCTGGGTGGCAGTTGGTTGGCAATCTTTGGGAAGGTTGCCGCAGCGAGTTACTATGTGCTGACGATGTCAACGGCGTTCGTCGTGATATCATGGATGGTATCTTATCGGCGCGGTTCCTTGCCGACGTTGAAATGGTGGCTTGCAGGAACGACTCCAATCACCGGCGTGGGTTGGGTCGTTGTGTTTAACGAGGCATGGATTAACGATTACCTGATCATGCAGATGTGAGACTATGACAAAACAAACTGTAGTCCTAGAAAGCACCCTGATTTGCCCGAAGTGCGGCCACAGTGAAACCGAGCAAATGCCAACGGATGCTTGCCAGTGGTTCTATGAATGCAAGTCGTGCAAAACAGTTTTGAATCCGTTGGAAGGCGACTGTTGTGTTTACTGTTCATATGCCACGGTCCCGTGTCCACCAATTCAGCTAGGCGATAGCTGTTGCGGATGAAGTGAAGGACGGTTTTGTTGAGCGAACTGTGAGCCGCCGCCGCGAGCATCGCTGCTATTTGCATGAATGACAGTTTTTTCCGCTGCTTGGCCGCACAAGGTATTCGGCAGTTGCAGTGTCGTTACTGCTGCAAGCGCATGCAGCAATAAAATCCAGGGTACAGGTTGGGCTCGCAGTCAGAGTTCGCCGCCAGTTGCATGAACTACGGCCCCTGACCTTCCAAAGGTAGCTCATCGCTTAACAAGTCACGATATCAAGGGCTTGGCGTGAATGCCGGATGGCCGTTCTGAATCTGCCTGCTGCAACAACATTGCCGCATTGGCATTAGGCCGTTCTGAGCCCAACGTGATCATTCGTCAGGTCGCAGCGAATGTCCCCTTTGGCAATTTTGATCCATACTCTGCGGATGATATGGTTTCTTCATGACTGGTCGCTTAGCACAACCTCCGCGCACGGTTTTGTGGCGTCGGATCAACGTGGAGGGGATGGATGCTTGCTCATTCGGTCGGCGTGACGATGGCCAATTGATATTAGGAACTGCGCTGTACCAGGACGGCATCCAGCCCGCGAAACTCGACTACCGGGTTCACTGCAATTCGGATTGGTCGAGTTGCTCTGCATGGGTAGGCGGATGGGTAGGCTCCGAAAACAAGGAGCTCTCGATTTCACGTGATGCGGCGGGCATCTGGTTCATGGATGAAATTGAGATGACTGGGTTCACAGGTCTTCTCGATGTTGATCTCGGGTTCACACCAGCCACAAATACGAATGCGATCAGAAGACTGAATCTGGACGTGGGCGAAGAGCAAGAAACAACGGCTGTCTGGCTTGATACAGAAGAGTGGTGTTTCAAGCCCCTAGTGCAGGCGTATCAACGGCTCTCAGATACCGAGTTCGCCTATCGCTCACCCTCCCACGACTACACAGCGACTCTGGTAACGGACAGTTTTGGAGTTGTTCGCGAGTATCCGCAGCTCTGGGAGGCCATTTCTAAGCCTACTGGCAGCAATAGAGATGGACGGGTTTGAATGATCCCTTACCTAGCGCCGAGAACACCTCGCCTATGCGAAGCGCCAGTCTCAATGATCGGCCTAGCGGTCGCCAGCATCGTTCGCTCGCCTACAGTTAGGGTTTTTCCTTACTGTTATTGACTCCGCGCAGAGAATAGGATTACTTAGGGATATGTCTAAGTATGATTCGAACCTTGACCTCTGCTTCTCAGCGCTCGGTGATCCGACACGGCGTATGATCCTTCAACGCCTTGCACGCGGCGAGGCGACTGTGAGCGAACTGGCTGAGCCGCATGACATGGCGCTGCCATCATTCATGGAGCATCTGAAGAAGCTGGAAGCGGCCAAGCTCGTCACGTCGAAAAAGGAAGGCAGGACGCGGATATGCGAATTGGCCCCCGATGCCTTCACGCACGCGAAGGACTGGCTAACCGAACAAAATGCAATCTGGGAAGGACGGCTCGACCGCTTTGACGATTACATTAAAAACCTCATGCAGGAGCGCAACAAATGAAACTCAACCCGGAAACTGACCTGACCTTCACCCGCACGATCAACGCACCGCGCGCCCTGCTATGGGAGTGCTGGACCACACCCGAGCACATCAAGCACTTCTTTGTGCCCAAGCCACACGGGGTCGACGCCTGCGAGATCGACCTTCGGGTCGGTGGCAAGTTCAACACGACGATGAACGTCGAAGGCAACAAGATGGAGAACGAAGGCGTCTATCTCGAAGTCGTCGAAGGCGAACGCCTGGTCTTCACCGACACCTATAGCGAAGGCTGGAAGCCTGCCGCCGATCCGTTCATGACAGCGATCATCGAGTTCGCCGATGATGGAAATGGTGGCACGACCTACACGGCAACAGCCAGGCACCGGTCACCGGAAGCCCGTCAAAGCCATGAGGACATGGGGTTCTACGATGGGTGGGGAACCGTGGCCGATCAACTCGAAGAATATGCAGGGACCCTTAAGTGAACAGCGGCAACTCAGCGCGATCAGGTGGACGTCAATGCGGTGCGGTTCGTTTCCGCGCCGCCGCCCTAAGCGACAATCCTCATGTCTGCCATTGCCGGATGTGTCAGAAAGCCGCCGGGAACTTCTTCGGAGCACGCATCGGTGTTCTCGTCAGCGATCTGACCTGGACACGAGGCGAACCGTCGAAGTTCTATAGTTCGGAAGGCATTGCGCGCGGATTTTGCGCGAACTGTGGGACACCGCTGTTCTATCACAACGAAGAAAGTGAGCGCATCTCTGTCTCGATCGGAGCCTTCGACAACCCAGCGGACATCGCCCTCGCGTTCGAATTGGGAATTGAAGGGAAGTTGCCTCAAGTCGCACAGCTCGCCGCTCTGGAAAACTTCGGTACGAGCGAAGAAGACGACCCGGAAGGCACCGACCTGGCGAGGCGAACATCTCGCCAGCATCCCGACCACGATACAGACGAGTGGCTGGCCTGAAATGGAGCCTCCGCCGCCAAGACGAGGCGGCAATCCAATTGGCACAAACCAAAACATCGCTTTGATGGGCGATCAACCAAGCACCGCAGCAAGGTATTCGTCCAAGGCAACCTCCCCCCGGACTGGCTCATCTGCCGTGTCCGTCTTTCTGTCGATCACCTTACGGGTCATGCAGGCGTATGACGCCGCAGCCTCATCAGAAAACCCGAAGCAGCGAAAAGTCTCTTCCAACGCCTCGCGCGGGATTTCCTGCACCTTGACTTTGCGCTCGATGATACTTCCAAAGGCTGCGGCGACATCGTTCGCAGAGTAGCGTTTCGGGCCTTCGATATGCGCGATCCCCACGTCTTCAGGCCCTGACATCAGACGCCGGGCGGCGGCACGGCCTAATTCCGCGGGTGCGACCATCGGGATCGGCAGGTCCGCCGGGAAGAAACTCGGCAAGAAGCCCGTCTCTTTCACCAGCTCTGCCATCCCAACCCAGTTGCTCATGTAATAGCCGCCCCGGTTGATCGCGGCGGAGATTGGCTGCGCCAGCAACGCCTGCTCGAAGCCATAGAGCACTGTCAGATCGCCGCAGCGGTCTCCCTCGAACGCGCCATAAGTCGATTGCAACACAACTTTCTCTAGCCTGGTGCCGTCGAGAGCTGAAAGGATGGCGGCAACATTCGCGCGCTCCTCCTCATCGGTATCGCCCGAAGGGTCAGCCGGTGGGTTGAGCAGGAGCGCCCGCCGACCTGTTCGGAAGATACTTCGCAAAGCCTCAACATCGCGGATGTCGGCTTCGGCAATCTGTGCGCCAGCCTTTACCAGCTCCGCGCCATGATGCTTGTCGCGGGTCACGATTGTAACCGCCTGTCCCGCATCCAATAGGGCCCGCGCCGTTGCCGACCCGACCTGCCCGGTTCCGCCGAGAATGATATGCATATTGGCTCTCCTGTTCGTTGGTACAGTCTGACCCTAATCCGGTCGTCCGACAGAACCTGTCAGGAACATCGCTCAGACATTCGCGCCCGGCTCGATGCAGCGATACGCAGTCAAAAGGTTGGCCCCTGACCGAGGAATGCTGTCCTCCAGAACGGTCAGCGCTTCGATGCGGTCCATGCGAAAATGCCTGAAAGCATCGCGCATCTCACACCACGCCGCCAGCATCTCGGCCCCGTCGAAGAAGCCGATGGCGACAGGCCAGATTGTGCGCGTGGAAGATGCCAAATCTTTGGTCCGGTAGGCGATCTGTAGCTTCCGCCGATCCCGGATGGCCCGTCTGACGCTCGCCAATTCGCAGCGCTGATCCCTGCCGGAAGGGCCAACCGTCAGACCATTTCCACGCATCTTCGCCTCGGTGGTCTCCCCCATTCCTTCCGCGATCTTGGACAGGGCCGTCTCCGCTGCCTCTACAAGATCATTATCGCCTCGCGCCTGCACAAAACGTAACACAAGAAGAACCGCATCGGCCTCGTCCTGATTGAACGCCATTGACGGAAGGAAGTAGCCCGGCCGCAGAATGAAACCCGTGCCCGCTTCGCCCTCAACGGGGACGCCCAGCTCTAGCAGCGTGTCCATATCGCGGTAGATCGTGCGTTCAGACACTTCGAACCGCTCGGCCAGCGATGCAGCCGTCACCGCGCCTCGATGTTCTCGAAGCACTTGAAGGAGCTGAAGAAGACGGCCAGATCGCTGCATGTCATGTGGTATAGGGAATTGCAGGTGCTGCTGAAAGCAGAGAGGCGTGTGGCCCGGATTGAAGACCACCACAGATCTCTCGGCTCATTCGCGCGGTCTAGTCCTTGAAGAAGATATGGATCGGAGATCTATCATTGCTAATATCCCGGCCTCCAAAAAACCAACTTCTCTTGCCCTTCATTGAGGCATTCTGGACGTGCGAAACACGTCACCAGCATCAGTTGGAACGCGTGCTGCCAAACGGCCGAACACAGATGTTCATCAATCTGCATGAAGACTGTTTGCATCACTATGCGAGCAATGGTGCGCTGCAGCAGCGGGCATCCGGGATGGTCTTGCAGGGCCCCGCGCTTTCGCCGGTCGTCATTGATCGTGCTGAGCAAAGAAGCCTTTGCGGCGTTTTGTTTTCGCCGGGCGGGGCATTTCCGTTCTTTCGTCTTCCGATGACTGAGATTGGCGTGGGTCTTGTCGATTTGGACATTCTGACCTGGGAAGGCGAGCCGTCGCTCCGTGAGAGACTAGCGACAGCGGACGGATTGCATACGCGACTTGACGTGCTGGAGTCTGCATTTCTCAAAAAAGCGCCCGCCATGCAAAACTGGGATGTCATTATCAGTGAATCAGCGGCACTGCTGCGGCAGGGATGGCAGGTCCGCGGCCTGATCAACCGATTTGACACCACGCCACAGACATTCATATCGCGTTTTCGCGAACGGCTTGGCATGAATCCCAAGACTTATGCACAGATTGAGCGGTTTCAGCGCCTCCTTCAAAGCCGATCTTCGGCGACATCCTGGGCCGACGCAGCCACTGATGTCGGTTTTGCGGATCAGCCACATATGGTCCGGGCGTTTCGGCGCTTCGGCGATATGACGCCGTCGGGGTACAAGCCACCGAACCAGGCAGTACCCAATCACGTGCCAATCCAGGCTTGAATTTCCTTCAAGACGCCATGTGGTTCCGCCGTCTATGCTTAAGGCATGACAAACTTGAATGAAAACATGGCACTTGAACCGCGTCTGATCGTCCACGACGTCGATGCCGCGCTTGACCTCTATCACAAAGCCTTCGGCGCAGAGCGCCTTGAGCGTTTCGCCGACGGTTCCGGCCGCGTCGTTCATGCGGCAATGAAGGTTGGCACGTCCGTCTTTACGATGGCGCAAGAGGTAGCGGACTGGGGGCTCGCCTCACCGGATAGCTCCAAAGGAGCCTCGGTTTTGCTGCATCTTACCGTGCCCGATCCTGATGATCTCGCTCGAAAGATGGTGGATTTGGGCGGGAACGTGGTGATCACGATTGAGGATCGGCCGTACGGCAAAAGGGAAGGACGTGTCGTGGACCCATTTGGACATGCCTGGATCCTCAGCAAGACGATTGAAGATCTGACGGAGGACGAAATCCAAGAGCGCTTGGCGCAATAGCCGAAATGTCTGGTGAAGTGGCATCGACGCACCGGCGTCTATCGGGTTTACAAGCAGATCTGTCAGAGCAATCTGTTGCTGACCTCGACAAGGTTGCCGTCCGGGTCGCGGAAGTAGACAGACAGCAACTTGCCAACCGCGCCCGCTTTCTCCGCAGGTCCTTCGACAATTTCAACACCGTTTGAACTGAGCTGCGCAACCACGTCATCAATCGGAGTATCGGCTACAACACAGAAGTTTCCACTGCCCGGGACGGTTCTCTCGGCGAGGCTTGGCAATTCATCCGCGTCCTGAAGACTAATCTTGTTCGAGACGAAATGAAGCGACCACTTGCCTGCACGCTCCTCATGCACGGCCATCCCCAAAACGCGCTGATAGAATTCCAAGGTCGCGTCAACATCGCGGACGCAGAGGACAATGTGGTCGAAGCCATAGATGTGCATGCCATAGTTATATCGACTTTTGCGCAGCCGAGCAAAAGCCAAACCAGCTACAGCTGGTGGCCAAGTCCTTCGGCCTTGGCAAACTCACAATGCACTCCCACTCATATGTCATGCGGCGGTTGCACATGATGGCCGTTGCTGACCGGTTTTGTCAGGAGGCCTGTGGTAGAGTTTCGATTGATAGGTCTGTTCGAGACGACGAAGTTTGTCGGATATGCTGTTCGAGGAGAGGATTAGTTTCATGATTGCAGCGTCTTGCCACTGCGGCGCTACACGCATCAAGGTCCCGCACCTGCCCGAGAAGGCGACAGCCTGCACATGCACATTTTGTACAAAGCGGGGCGTATTGTGGGGCTACTATGAAACCGATCAGGTTGTAGTCGAGGCTAGTGATGAAGATCGAGACTACGCGCCATCCGGTATGAACCATCATCATTTCTGCAGTAAATGTGGCTGCTCTACCTGGTCGGAAACACCAGATTGGAGCAGACTTAGTGAGTCTGACGAGGACCCGCCGTCACGAATAGCTGTCAATCTGTGGCTGTTGGAAGAGGTGAACGTTCGGGACCTTCCAGTGGAGCTGTTGGATGGGCTAAACAGCTGGTAACGATCATACGCATGTGTCCGAGGCTGACATGCGGGGAGCTTATCAAATCACCGTTTTTTGTCTCGGGAGGTTCGACGGACTCGAACGGAAAGGTTGGGAAACATCATGGGACGGACAGGATTCATAGATCATATCGGTATCGCCGTCCCTGATCTGCTGGCCGCCAAGAGATACTATGATGAACTGATGCCCATCCTTGGCCTCAAGCAGTGGTTTGAGACAGCACCGGAATTCAACTATGGGCCAGACGGTACGCTCGGCACGCAGCTTTTCTTCTATGAATCTAAAGAGCCGGGAACCTATTCACGCAATGCAACAGGGCTCCAACATTTGGCGTTCGCCGTCGAGACACGCGCCGTGGTGCATGAGGCATATCAATGGGCACTTTCGCAGAAAGCGCGGATCTTACATGAACCGCGCGAGTTTCCAGAATACGGCACACACTTTGCCACCTACTGGCTGGATCCTCACGGAATAAAGCTCGAAGCCGTTTGCCACCGCGAAGGTGAGGACTAGTGCGGCGGCCGCGCCTCTGGAAGGGCTTGCGTTAGGAGGATCGAATGAAGGTCGCAGGACGCTGCCACTGTGGCAAGATCGAGTACGAGGCGGAGGTCGATCCGCGGAAAGTACAGATCTGCCACTGCCTCGATTGCCAGATCCTGACAGGCTCTGCGTTTCGAGCAACCATAGTGGCACCGCCAGAGGGATTTCGGATCACGCAAGGCGAACCAAAGATCTACTATAAGACCGCAGATAGCGGCTCACGCCGGGGTCACGCATTCTGCGGCGACTGCGGCAGCCCTGTCTTTCGCTTGCCCACCGACAACAACCCCAACTACTCTCTCAGGGTTGGCGGCCTCGATCAGCGTGCCGACCTTGGCCCACCACGACGACAGATTTGGGTTCGACGGCGCCTGCCATGGATTACCCACATCGGTGATGTCGCAGAGTTGGAATGACAAATCGCCCTAGCCGCATACTTAGTAGCAAATGGTGGAACTGGAAAACTCTTCTTTGTCATGGCTTCTAGATCAGAACCCAGCCATCCGCTGGCAAGTCATGCGAGATTTGCTCGATGCGCCTGAAGACCATTGGAAACCAGTGCGGGCCTGGTTGAGACCGACGGTTTTGTCGAGTGCGGCAAAGGTCGGGTTTGAGCCCAATTTGCCGAATGCTGCACCGCGCATGAATGGCTGCTTTGGTTGGATCGCCGCTGTTTTTACTCGAAGCCAGCCACAGAATCACCAAGGCTTTCGAAATCGGGCTCAACGCCAAGTCTCGCAGCGGTGCGGCAGTACATTCGCCCATCGCAAGCCGAAGGCGCAATCGTGCCGGTTGGCTCTGTGTGATAGGCATGCAAATCTGAGTTTGAAAATTAACTCTAGGGGCGTGGACGCTGCAAAATGTGACACCGCTGCAGATACAATTTCACCACCCATCATGCATTCGCGCACGACTTTGATCCCGTGTCCAACCAAATAGTCGCGTATTCTGCGGGCCTTGGTTAGCCGCATCCATAATCCGCTCAATATTGTGAAGCTCGCGCGGGTCATCACCTAGCAAAACCTCCGCAAGACCGGGCATGGTAGGTAACGCACCCAGATTACTCGTGCCCCAAGGGAGCACCCTTGCTACGCTCCAGATCGGTTTAGAGCAAGCCCACCATCATCATTGTTGGGTCAACTAACACTATTCTTCCTACGAACAGCGTCAGTTCTTGGCCGTACTCCAAACTCCTTGAGATAGGCGCGCGAAAACGCATCGGGAGCACGGTAGCCATACCGGTGTGCTATTCGATCAACTCGCTCGCCTTTCTCAAGATCGAGACGTGCCAAGGATAAGCGCCACTGTCGCAAGTAGCTGGCGGGGGTGATGCCGACCAGCTCGGAAAACACTTCCTTGAAGCGACTGTGGGAAAGGCCAGCAGTTTCCGCCAGATCGGCGTTTTGCCAAAGATGACCGGGGTTTTCATGCATCGCGACGATGGCCTGACTGATTCGCGGGTTGGCCAGACCAGCAAGAAGACCGGGTGTGGTTACACCGCGATCAAGTTGGAGGCGGAGCATCCGAACAACGAGCACCTCACCCAATCGGCTTAGAACGGCAGGACAGCCGCATCTATTGGCTTGCTGCTCGGATGCGAGCAGCGAGACAATGCTGGACAGTTCTCCATCGGGGGCCACTTGTTCAATGACCTTCTCGGGCAGAGCCGCACATAGCGGGCTCGCATTCGTGCCGAAATCAATGTGAAGGGAAAACAGGATTGCCCGATCATCGGGATCAATCCCCACTGCGCGCGGTGTGAAGATCAGGCAGTCCTCGCCGGTGGCCGGATCACGCATCGCCACAAGGTTTGCTTGCTCGACCGAAGCAACAGACGCCTGAAGCCTGAAATTGTTCAACAACGTGGTCAGGCGGTCGATCTTAGCCATTTTCGTCCTTTTGATTGGAAATTTAAGATTAATACACCTGTAGGGACGCTTATTGGAGAGGTCAAGCATTCTCAATCTATTCGAAAGGACCCCTCAAATGCTGATGCCCCGCAAAAAGACGCCAAACCTGTCGGTCGAAACCCTGGATCACGGCACGTTCGATCTGACCTCGGAATTCGCAGAGCGCGGAACGCTGATCTGCTTTTATCGCGGCTATCATTGCCCGATCTGCGCGAATTACCTGACGGAGCTTGATCGCAAGGCGGGAGAGTTCGAGAAACGTGGTGTCAAGGTGGTGGTGGTCAGTTCCGACACCGAGGAGCGCGCCCGCATGATGCAGGACAAGATCAAATCGGAAAACCTGCGTTTCGGGTACGGCCTGCCGCTTGATCTGGCGCGTGATTGGGGCCTCTACATTTCGACCTCTCGCGGCAAGACTTCCATTGGTGTGGACGAGCCGGCGCTCTTTTCCGAACCTGGGATCTTCCTCGTAAGCCCCGATCAGTCGCTGTATTTTGGCGTCGTGCAGACCATGCCCTTCGTGCGCCCGCATTTTGGCGACTTCGTTGGCGCGTTGGATTTTGTCATTGCCAATGACTATCCCGCGCGTGGCGAATATGACGGTCCCGTTTGAGCCCTGTGATCGGCAGACTTCATCTGCCGATCAATACAAACAGGATCGCAAGAGCTTGATTGCCTAGTCCGCTAGCCATATAAAAGCGGTTCCGACTTTGGGACCGCGTTTATGACCGATACACTTCAAAAATCTCCGCCGCTGCTCGATCATCAGCTTTGCTTCGCGCTTTATTCGACATCTCGTGCGATCACCAAAGTCTATGCGGGCCTGCTGGAAGATCTTGGGCTGACCTATCCGCAATATCTCGCGATGCTCGTACTGTGGGAAAAAGACGGGTTGAGTGTTCAGGAGATTGCAAATCGTCTTCAGCTTGAAGGCGCAACCACGACGCCGTTGATCCAGCGCATCGAGCGTTTGGGCCTCGTTGAGAAGAAGCGCGGTTCCGTCGATGAGCGTCGCTGGGATGTATTCCTGACAGAGAAGGGTCGCTCGCTCGGCGCCCGCGCTTACAGCGTTCCGGAACAATTGGGCTGCGCCTTGAATATCTCGGATGCGAAGGCGCATGCGCTCTTGGCAGAAATCAAAAAGCTACGCGCAGAGATCATCTGATTTTCAACCTGAAGGCAAGGTTATCGTTCTGTCGAAGTGAGTGACAGAACCTTTCTTGCCAAATGTCAGCATCATGGTGCGGCAATGACGGCCTGCGCCAAAAAGTCGGAAAAATCGTTCAATATGCCATTTGCCTAGTGGGCTAGCTTTATTTATATACCTAGTGTACTAGCTATATTAAGGAGACCTGCAATGAAACGCCGCACTGCCCTCAAAGCCTTCTCTGCCACTATCGCCGCCGCTGCCCTCGGATTGGGTTCAGCGGCCTATGCCCAAGAATTGACCGCCAAATCCGTTGTGCTCGTCCATGGCGCGTTTGCTGATGGCTCAGCCTGGAACCGTGTCACCCCGCTACTGGAGGAAGCCGGACTCGACGTAATCGCCGCGCAAATCCCGCTCAGCTCACTTGACGCGGATGTCGAAACCACCAAGCGTGCAATCGAGCGTCTCGAAGGCCCCGTCGTTCTGGTCGGTCATTCATGGGGCGGCATGGTCATCACCGAGGCGGGTGCGCAAGATAAGGTTCATTCTCTCGTTTACGTCGCCGCCTTTGCCCCGAACGAAGGGCAGTCCCTTGGCGAATACATCGCTGACTATCCCCATGCGGACGGTCTGGATCATCTGGAAAAAGACGCATCCGGGTACTACCGCCTTACCGACAAGGGCGTCGCCGAGCATTTCGCCTTCGATTTGCCAGAGGCGGAGATTGCCGCGATTGCCGCGTCTCAGGGCCCGATCAACAGCGCCTCGCTTGGTACGCCGGTCACGCAACTTGCCTGGAAAGACAAGCCGAACTTCGCGGTTGTTTCGACCCAGGACCGCATGACCCTGACTGCGATTCAGCGTGACCAGATTGGCAAGCTGAATGCGCAATCTGTCGAAGTCGATACCAGCCATGTGCCGATGCTGACTTACCCCGATGTCGTGGCCAACATGATTATCGAGGCTGCGAAGTAACCACATCATCAACAGGGAGACCTAGAATGAAAAAACAACTGACCACCAGCCTTGTAGCATTGCTCATGTGTACTGGCGCCAGCTTCGCCGAAGACGCACGAACAGGTGTCTATCCCGCCGGGAATGTACCAATTGCGCCCTATTCACCGGGGATCAAAACCGCGAACGGTTTCCTCTATGTCTCGGGGCAGATCGCCTATCTCGGCGGTGAGATTCCAGCTCATGCTCGGGATGGCGAAAACGACGTGCAGGATCAGACCAAGATCGTGATGGACAACATTAAGAGTGTCATGGACGAAGCAGGTTACGACTTCAACGATGCTGTCCGGGCGACGGTCTTCATCACCGACATGGGGAATTATGGCGCGTTCAATGAGATCTACGGCACCTATTGGGGTCAAGGTGAAGTACCCCCGGCTCGTGCCGCCGTCGAAGTCGGTGCCCTGCCGGGCGGAAAACCCGGAGCCCCGGTTTTGGTCGAGGTTTCGATGATCGCCTACAAATAGCTCACATACCAAGTTCAGGTGGCCCTACGGGGCCGCCCCTCCCCTGAGAGCTGGCACTTGTGCCGGCTCTCTTTCACTCGTCAACTGGAGAAGAGTCATGAAAACCGCTCAATCATATCTTGAAGAAGCCAACGCTATCGTTCCGAAATTGTCATCGGAAGAAGCAATCAAAGTTCATGCCGCTGGTGGCAGCGTTTTTGTCGATGTGCGCGATAGCGCAGATGTCGCCAAGACCGGCACAATTGCCGGGGCCGTCCGCATTCCGCGTGGCTTCATCGAATTTGCTGCCGATCCTGACATGGGCTTCCACAACGAAGCCCTACAGAAAGACGCAGACATTTACCTCGTCTGCGGCCTTGGCGGGCAAGCCGCCCTGTCTGGTAAAACACTCGTCGATATGGGTTACACATCTGTGACCAATGTCGGCGGCTTCGGCTCGTGGAAAGAAGCTGGCGGTCCGACGGAAGAAGGGTGATGCAACAAACAGATGCGGGGCGTTCCCATGACCTCGCCCCGCATTCCGAAACTGCGTCGGTCAGGTCATCAGGATCATGCGGACGCGATCGTCCAGGTCTTCCAGCAGGCTTTCGGCAGACCAGCCCGCGCGGCTGCGATGGACGTGGCCTTGGCGCATATCGTGCAACAGCCTTGCGCGTTCTTGCGATGGGAAGTCTGGCGGAAGGTTGCCTTTCGCTTTCTCCGCCTCGAAACGCCCTGCAAGGCGGGCATCGGTGTCCCGGATGGCCTTGTCCATACGTTCGGCCACGCCTTCGACTTCACCTACGGTCATTGCGACGCAGGATGCCAAGAAGCAGCCGCGTGGGGCACCTTCCTGCTGGGTTGAATAATTAACAACCACTTCCAGAAAATTGCGCACCGCCTCTTCGATGTTTCCGGCGGTTTCAAACTCGACAATGGGCGCGCAGCCATCAACATCCGCGTAGCGATCAATGGTCTTTAGATACAGTTCGCGCTTGTCTCCGAAGGCGGAGTAGATGCTTGGCCCGCTAATTCCCATCGCTTTGGACAGATCCTTCATCGAGGTGCCGTCATAGCCCTTTGCCCAAAAGGCATTCATGGCCGCCATTAGCGCGTCGTTTTC
Source organism: Ruegeria sp. AH12 (assembly GCF_056541465.1). Taxonomy (NCBI): domain Bacteria; kingdom Pseudomonadati; phylum Pseudomonadota; class Alphaproteobacteria; order Rhodobacterales; family Roseobacteraceae; genus Ruegeria; species Ruegeria sp. AH12. The sequence continues at coordinate 87,022 of NZ_JBQFYL010000012.1, forward strand.
ATCGAAGGTCCGCGGCCGTCCCATTTTTTTTGTATCGTTCACAATAAAAGTCCTTGACGCCTCAGTCAGTATATATATGTAACGTTCGTTAGTTAAGTCAAGGAGCGACGACATGCACGTCAACAAGCCGAAGCCGGGCGACAGATTCCCGCAATCAGAACTTCCCAAACTGAACGGGGGACGCCTCACGCTTGGCAAAGCCGGGGACGGTTATGATTGCCAGTTGATTGTTGTCTACCGTGGCAAGCATTGCCCGATTTGCACCCGCTACCTGCGCGAAGTGAACGAGATTGTTGCCCCCCTTAAGGAGTTGGGCATCGAAATCGTGGCTATCTCCGCCGACAGCGAAGCTCGCGCCACCGATCAGATCGCAGAAGTGAACCCGGACTACGCCGTCGGCTACGGGTTGAGCGTCGAACAGATGCAGTCACTGGGCCTTTACATCTCCAGCCCGCGTCATGGCATGGATGTCGAGGGACCGTTCGCGGAGCCCGGCCTTTTCCTCGTCAATGAAGAGGGTGAGCTGCGCATGGTTGATATCGCAAATGTGCCCTTCCTGCGTCCGCAGCTTGGCTCTCTTGTAGGTGGTCTGAAGTTCATGCGCGGCATGACCGAAACTTTCCCCGCCAACGGCACATTTGCCTGAAACCCTCATGCCAAGGATGATGCAATGACACGCCGGACCCCCATGCCCTCCACTTTGAAAATCGGCCTTGTCCTTGGCCTCTTGTCAGTCGTAGGACCGATGACAATCGATATGTATTTGCCCGCGCTGCCGACCATTGCCGACGATCTCGGTACCAGTATCGGCGCTGTTCAGGGAACATTGACCGCCTACCTGATCGGGTTCGGCATCGCACAGCTTTTCTATGGCCCCGCTTCGGATCAGATTGGTCGCAAACTACCGCTCTATCTCGGCCTTTCGCTGTTCATTGCCGGAACGGTCGCGGCCTTTCTGGCGTCAAGCGTTGAAATTCTCACGGCCGCCAGAGTTGTGCAGGGCCTTGGCGGGGCGGTGGTGATGGTCATCCCACGTGCCATAATCCGCGATATTGATACGGGTGCAGCAGCGACGCGGCTCATGGGCATGATCATGATGGTCATCAGTGTCTCGCCCATGGTTGCACCGCTTTTGGGCAGCGGAGTCATGGCTCTGGGCGGATGGCGCTCGATCTTTCTGGTGCTAGCGGCCCTCGCTCTACTCAGTCTGGGGCTGACACGGATCGCTTTGCCGGAAACCCTGGAAAGAGAGGATCGGAGACCGTTTCGCGCAACAAGCTTTGTGCAAGGCATCAGAACGCTCATGTCGGACGGCACCTATTTGGGGCTGACCTTTATTGGGGCCCTGGGTATGGCCAGCTTCTTTGTCTTTTTTGCGAGCGCGTCATTTGTTTACACCGGCCAGTTCGGCCTCACGCCCGTCCAGTTCAGCCTCGCATTCGCTTTGAACGGGTTGAGCTTCTTCTTGGCAACCCAGTGGGTTGGTAAGGTTGCGGAACGCATCGGCATGGCCGCGATGATCAAACGGGCAACGACCGTCTTTGCGTTGGCCGCGTGTAGCCTGATGGCTTTGATCCTCGCCGGGTTTGGCAGTCTTTGGGTCATCATCGCGCTGTTGTTCATCACCTTTGGCAGCCTTGGGTTTGTCGTTCCGCCTACAATGGTGATGGCGCTCGATAAACACGGTCAAATCGCAGGTCTTGCTTCATCGCTGGCTGGCACGCTGCAAGTTGTCACGGCGGGCGCAATGATCGCCCTCACTGAACCCTTCTTTGACGGCACCGCCTTGCCGATGGTCGGCGTCATTGCAACCTGCGCCATCGCGACGCTCTTACTATCCCGCGTGACCTTGCGCGCCAGGACCGCAGAACAACTGGCCTAACACGCCTGCAATCTCCTCACCCTACAAAGGAAAAAGATCATGTCGATGTCGACAACACACCCCAATGTGCCTGCCGTGAAGGCAACCCTTGATGCCCTGATCGGTGATGTCTCCGGCCATTCCTTCGAGACGCTCGACCGGACCTATCATCGCGATATGCAGACATACCTGATGGTCGAAGGCGGCGCAGTGATGCAGAACGACAAGCCTGCCTTCATGGAGCATGTGCGGCAGGCGATGGGCCAGGAAATCGATCATGATCCCTGGGCTGAATACCACATTGTCGAAGCGAACGAGACCCAAGGCCACGTCCTGATCAGCCGTAAGAACAATGTCACCAATCGCAAGCAACTGGTCAGCCTGAGCATTGACTTTGTGTTCGAAGACGACCGTTGGCAGATTACCCGCGAGGTCATCATGACCCGCGGCGAAGAGACCTAAAAGGGCAAGAGATGACCTCTTATGATTTATGATCGGATCTCCCGCGTAAACCACTGGAGCACGGCCATCCTGTTCATCGGTATGCTTGGCTTCGGGTTTTATCTTGCCTATGGCGGTTTGCCAGACCCAGAGAAAATCCCACTTCTGAACATCCACAAACCTGTGGGTGTGATCCTCGCCCTGTGGGGCACCTGGCGGGTCATCTATCGTCTGCATCAGGGATTTCCGGCTCCCGCTTCGGAAGGGTCAAAGTGGCAAGACTTGGCAGCACGTCTGACTCACTGGCTCTTATTGCTGGCGATTGTCCTGATGGCTGCGTCAGGGCTGACCATGGCGCTGTTTTCCGGGTTTCCAACGCATTTCTTCGGCCTCTTCACCATCCCCGCAATTGCGCGTGTCGAATGGCTTTCTCTCGGTGCATTGGCCGTCCACAAATGGACTGCCTATGGAGCAACAGCCGCGTTGGTTCTGCACCTCGGGGGCGTGCTCAAGCATCAATTCGTAAACAAGGATCGAACCCTTCACCGAATGCTCTCGGGCTGACCCAAGAGCTCCAAACTTTCACTCTCCAACTTCATGAAAAGGAAAACCCCATGAAGACTCTCACTGCTTTGGCCATATTGGCAACAACCGCAACCATGGCACTTGCTGACGACAACGCTCAAACCAGCCTCAGCGCGGTCAATGATCGCTTCAATGAGTTTGCAGCTGCACACGATGCCGATGGGCTTGTCTCTCTCTATGCGGAAGACACGCTTTGGATTGCCCAAGGCACCCCTGTTACCCAAGGCCTCGAAGGACCTCGACAGCTTTTTGAATTCGTTGCCACGAATGAGGGCAAGGTCACCCACACGATTGACCATTTGTTCGTGGCTGACGATGCGTCTTTGGCCGTCATGATCGGATCTGTCGAAGCCGTCATCGAAAGCCAGGGCATGGATGCCACAGGCACCTACTTGTTCATCCTTGAACCCGAAGATGATGGGTGGGAGATCGTCACTGATATGTGGCATCAGCATGGCCAGTCTTAACGATTTGAGCCAGGTCAGCCGGAATAGTTAAAAATCAAAAGCTACCATTGCCAGAACTCTGTGCAATGGCGGCTTTGTCCGCGACCTGTAAGTCCGCCGCTTGATCCATGCTGCGGGCCGCACCAATGACCGTTTTTCTCGCCGCGCGGCGGTATGACCGATTTCGCTCATGCCGCAAATTTCAAGCTGCGAGCGCGCGCAGCACAAACGGAAATGACCGCCTTGGCTCTCTTATTGAACCCGCCTCGCTTTGCATGAACGGTGGTGTCGCCAAAAAATCCTTAGAGTGTCATTTCGCCCCGTCCCGCAAAGGACCCCTTCCAGGGCAGCAGTTCATCAAGCCTGTTGATTTTGTGATCGTGGATACGGTCAAGGATGTCTGCGAGATAAGCTTGCGGATCGAGGCCATTCATCTTTGCGGTTTCGATCACGGTCATGGCGCGGGCGAGGGTTTCGCCGCCGGTATCGGAACCTGCAAACAACCAATTGCGGCGACCGACGCCGATGGGGCGCATGCCGCGTTCGGCTGCGTTATTGTCGATGGCCACACGGCCATCATCAAGGAACAGGGTGAAGGAAGGCCGGCGATTGAGGCCGTAGCGGAAGGCCTTGGCCAGATCCCCCTTGCCGGGGAGTTGGGTCAGTTGGGTTTCAGCCCATTGCCTGAAGTCCTCGACGAGCGGTTTTGTCTTTTCCTGCCGGACGGCTCGGCGTGCCTCGGCGGATTGGCCCGAGACCTCGCGCTCGATGTCGTAGAACCTGCCGATCCGGTCGAGCGCTTCCTTGGCGATCCCGGATTTCGTCCCCGTCCAGACATCGTGGAAGTCCCTTCGCAGATGCGCCCAACAGGCGGCCTCGCGGAACCGGGCACTTCCGTCGGCGCCGCGCTCATAGAGGGATTTGAAGCCGGAATAGGCATCAGCCTGCAGGATACCGCTGCTGTTTTCGAGATGAGTACGGGGGTGCTCACCCTTTCGATCCGGTGAGAAGTAATAGACCGCCCCGGGCGGTGCCGTCCCAGACCATGGCCGCTGATCGCGGACATAGGTCCAGATGCGCCCCTGTTTGACGCCCTTACCCAGCCCTTTGGATTTGGCGGATCGGTCAAGCACCCGGATCGGAGTGTCGTCTGCGTGTAGCAGATCACTGGCCATGACGTCGGACACGATGCGCTCGATCAGTGGCTTGAGCGTCCGCATCGCAGCCCCGCACCAATCCACCAGTGTGGTGTCCGGTATGTCGGCCCCCATGCGTTCAAAAATCTCATGCTGGCGATACAATGGGACGTGATCGTCGAACTTGGACGTGAGGATATAGGCCAGGAGGCCGGGTCCTGCCATGGAGCGAGGGATCGGACGGCTTGGCGCAGGCTCCTGCACGATCTTTTCACAGCGGCGGCAGGACTTCTTGATCCGGGCAATCTCGATGACCTTCAGCTGCGCTGCGATCATGTCGATCAGCTCGCTTACGTCTTCGCCCAAGACGCGCAGACCGCCACCGCAATCCGGGCAGCTGTCCCCGGGGTCGAGCTCCCGGCGCTCACGAGGCGCATCCTTGGAAATACGCAGACGGCGACGCGGGGCCTTCTCTTCTGTGGGCGCTTCCCTTGGGGTGGTGATAGCTTCTTCAGCATCGTCATCGGACACCAACGCATCATCGACCTCGGCCATGGCAACCTGTAGATCCTCAAGCGCCAGTTCCAGTTGCTCGATCTCGCGCTCAATCTTTTCGGAGCTTTTGCCAAAGGCCCGCATTTGCAGTTTGGCGATCCGTGTGCGCAGAGTCTGAACCAGCAGATCATGGGCCCGCAGCGTCGCCGAGAGCTTGGCATTCTCGGCCTCCAAAGAGGCAATAATGGCCTTCAGAATGGCCGGATCATCAGGCAGATGTGGAGGGCTCTCGGACATGGGTGTGACTACCATGAACCGCCGGAAAGCACCATAAAAACAAGCAATATCAGAGCGGTAATTCACCCCACCCGTGTAGGCGGAGCACCCCAGTCCGGACGCCGCCAGTCAATGCCTTCCCACAGCATCGCCAGTTGTGCCGAGGTCAGCCGCACGCTCCCTCCCTCGGCGGATGGCCATGGAAACCGGCCCTTCTCAAGCACCTTGTAATAAAGGCAAAACCCCTGGCCATCCCAGTACAAGAGCTTGATCCGGTCACCACGACGGCCCCGGAAGGCGAACACCGCCCCGCTGGTGGGTTTTTGGCGTAGAACGTCTTGCGCGATGGCCGAAAGCCCAGCGATCCCTTTCCGCATGTCGGTCACCCCACAGGCGAGGTAGACCCGAACACCCGTTCCTGGACCGATCATGCCTTTTCCACCGCCCGGATCAACCGGGTCAGCGCCGCGGTATCCATGGCGCTGTCGAACCGAAGGCACCGCCCATTGGCCAGACGAAGCTCTATTGGAACGGACACCACCCGCTCCGATGCAGGCGGCGGTGCCTCGATGGCCGGAAGGTCGATTGGCAGGAAGATCGCACCCCCATCCGCCGACCACAGGCCCTTCTTTTTCAACTCGTGTCGCCAGGCGTAAACCTGTTGTCGAGTGACATCATGGCGCTGCGCCACCTGGGTGACTGTGGCACCGTCAATACCGACTGAGGAAACGATCTTCAGCTTTGCGTCATCGCTCCAACGTCGCCGACGTTCGGCCCCAAGCACCTCTCCCGGCATGCGCCCTCCTACTAAGATACGTCATTAACGACGTCGCTATGCACGGGTCTTAGACGATCAGGCCGCCATCAAACAGGCGGTCCAAATCGGGCGGTTACCATGATAGGGAAAAGGCGCAATGAGTTCGGAAACCGTGACAGCATACCAGCGGGGTAAAGAACCACGGGACTATAGGCGTTTTTCCCCAAAAAATGGCCCTATCGGCGAAGTGGATGCAACTTTTATCCAATCAGTTTGGGGACGTTCAGCAAACTTGTTCTCCTGTTTTGAACTCGATTCCGGAGTGCTGTTCAGCGTCACGACGTTCTCCCACAACCAGTATGCAGTCAGGCGAGGTGGGCCAAACCTCAGTCTGGCGGTTCCAGGTAAAGGTGCCGACATGATCCATCCTCCTGAAAAGGAGGATTCACAAAATCAGCAAGATGGGAATTCCTGCGATTCAGGTTTTGGGCGGAACGCTTTAGCACAGTCGAAACATCATCCCATGAGTTCAGAAACATCTAGTTCATACGTAAAGTCTGGATCATGTAGGTTGACGCCATGTCGTCTAAGAGCTTCGCAAAGCCATCTTTCGGACTTCGGGTCAACAGGGACACCGTTTTCTAATCTTTGCTCAGCGGTTTCGTGTGACCGGAGACCGGGATACAATACCCGAGAATATCCCCCATCAGGCACAAGCTCCTCAACCAAACCAAGCAGGGAGCCAGTATACTCTGTGGTCGCATCTAGGTCATGAGGCGAGATGACCAGAACAAAGTGACCGATTTTTGATTTGGTTCCTATGTTTGTGCCACTTGGCTTGTAGATGGCGTTGCATAGAATTTCCGCCAGCAATGCTAAACCGAAAGCTTTATGCGCTCCTTGATCTTCGGTGACCCCCATCGGAGCAAGCAAGGGGAGCGCATCGGCTTCATACCGTGTTGTGTTGTCTTTTTCTCTCCCTCGTGTCCACATACTATGTAGTGGGATACCTCGAATATTAGCCAATTTGATGCGATTTCCGCATGCTGCGGTTGTGGATGCATCAAACAACAACGTAGGAGTATCTGTAGTTGGAGCGGCAAAACAAATCGGGTTCGTGCCTAACAAGGGTTGGGATGACCGAGGAGGAACCATCAGTCCACGACCTGCGGCAAGCACCAAACAGAACATTCCTTGCTTGGCGGCACGCAACGCATAATATCCTAGAGCGGAAGCGTGCCTTGCGTTTGAAATAAATGCCAAGCCCACGCCGTTTGAACTGGCTAGGTTCGAAGCTAAGTCGAGCCCCTCATTGAGTGCAATAGCTCCAGCGGCACGATCCGCGTCAACAGCAACGCACGTTCCGGAAATGTGTGAAACTTTGATTTCCGGGGCAGTGTTGATACTGTGCGTCCGGATGTCATTCACATAACGTGGCAAAAGCGTTGAAAAGCCGTGCGTATCATTTCCTCTAAGATCTGAAAAGCTCAAGACTTTCGCGCACTGCCTAGAATGTGAAGCAGATAGCCCTTCGCGTCTGAGTATTTCATAGGTAGCCGCATGTAGTTTGCCAATTGGTAACCGACGATACCCATCCGGAAACGCCCTGAAGGCTTCTCGATAGCCGTGTTCGCTGTCCACTAGTCGTATCTCACTCTTCCCAGTCGCACATTCAATCGTCGATAGGCAGCGTGTCGCTTCGGGTGAATGGTCCGATATTCATCTAGTGGGGCAAGTAATGCTCCATTGTAGGCGTGCATTTTATCGAAATAGGCCACGATGCCTCTATTAGGCCAAGGCTTGTTAGTGATGCCCAGGAGCGCTCTAAAAGCGACATCCTCATTTCCGCGACCGTAGTGTTTAGCCAAGAGACTATATGCGATCGCCGGACTCCGGCTCGCGCCGAGTTGACAGTGTACGACTACCCTCACGGGATGGAGAATTGCTTCTTGGATAATTTGGTCAAGGAAGGTGTCTATCTCCGACAGTCCCGCATCTGTGCCATATTGATAGTTGTGATCAGTGTGATCCCTTGCGTTTATGCTTAAACGATCAATGCCCTTGACAGCCGGAATCTCTGGAAGTGTTTTGCCAGGATCGATCATCGAGATTAGATGTGTAGGATCGAACGCCTCCATGTCGCCAATCAGCCTATCTTGCCAAAGGGCGCTCACGCGGACAGCTAAGTTCTCCATTCTATCGATCTCCAGAAAAATCGCTTAGAATCGCGAATTCGGTTTCGCACATTTCCCTGCTCGCGAATGCCATTCGCTGATCGGCCAACAAGAGCTTGCTGAAGGATTTGCAGTCTTGGATTCTTTCGACCTGCCTTTCGGAGGTGTTTTTGGGGAGCTCATCAAATGGGAAATACTCGATTTTGTCTGCTTCATCGGTCAAAGTGAGGTGCCCTCCGATGACGCTGCATTCAAACAAAAAAGAGAGCTCGTCATGTGTGGGTTTGTTGTAAATCCCCCTTAGGGCTTTGATCTCGACGATTAGCCCGACTTCTTCTTTCACCTCTCGAACAGCTGCGTCCCATGGGCTCTCGCCTGCATCAACACCACCGCCTGGCAAGTTCCAGAGGTCTCGATCCCGCCGATGACAAAGTAAAACGCTTTGAGAAGCATCAAAAATCACCGCAAAAGCACTTAGCTTAGTCATTGGTTTTGTACCTTTGCCGGTGATCCAAAAACCGTTGCCCGTGCCGGAACGTCACTTAGTACGAGTGAGTTTGCTCCAACAAGAGAACCTTCTCCGATGGTGACATTTGCCATTATTGCAGAGCCGCTTCCGACGCGCGAACCATCGCAAAAGACCGGCGCCCGTAACTCAGTTTTTCGTTCCAAATTCCGATCATTGATGGTGACGATGTTGGCACCAATATGGCAGTTTTTTCCTACATAGGTGTCGCCGGTTAGATGGGTCTGGGCCGAAACTCTTGTACCACTTCCAATTCTGGTATCTCGCTCTATGGATACAAAATGTGAGATGACAACTTCATCTCCAATTTTTACTCGAGCGCGCACGACACAGTTGTGCCCTATCATTGAGTTTTGCCCGATACAGACACCGGAGCAAAGAATAGCTCCTGCTCTAACGACTGAACCGTCACCGATTTCGATTAACCCATAGTTTTGACCATCATCTTCGGTAGGTACCACTACCACACTCGGATCAACCTGAGTGTTTTCTCCCAATGACACCAAATCGTTCCGAATTGCATCTTCTATGAACATTGATTTCTCCTAAGGAATGTTGGCTACGTTCTTTTTTCGAAGTGATCCGCACTCAAATACTCCTTGCAAATCGCTCGACCGACAGAGCAACGAAGCGCATCTGAAGCGCCATCAGCAAACCTCAACCCCATCAAATCTCTGTATCGTTTTTCAAGGCTTAGTTCGGAAGAATACCCAAGAGCTCCGTGAACATTCATCGCAAAGTCTACGGCCGAAATCGCTCGTTCAACGCTTTCGGCTTTTACCATCGATGACAGCTTAGAAGGTGAGAGCTCGCAATCTGGTGAATTCAGCACCCAGTCTCTCAACAACTGCGTCGATTTGATAGAAGCGAAGTGAAAAGCAAGGTCCCGTTGAAGATGAGACATCTCGGCAAGTCTGCGACCCTGAATCTGCCGCTTGCTCATGTGCATTTTTGCCAATCTGATAGCATATTCGGCGCATCCGATCGCTACACTGGCAATCATCGTCCGCCAATAAGAGAAGTGGTTTTGAAGAATTACGTGGGCGGGGATCACACTGTCTAAACGGGATTCAGGGGGTAACTCAACTTGGTTTATCTGCATCGAGCCCCAAGAGAAGTTTGAGTGCCCCATACCGTCTATCGTTGATTTTTGCGCTAACTCGGATGGGACAAGAAACAAGGCCAGGCCATCTTTTGAGATGTCGGAGTCAGCTTGTGTTAATACAATAAAATGGCTCGCGGTGAGCATGCGGCCATTGAACTTCTTCTTTCCAGTAATGGTAAATCCGGAACCCGATCTGCTGGCACGAGTTTTTAGATTAGTTAAATCTGATCCTGCTTGCTCTTCGGTCATTGCTATCCCGAAAAACCAATCACCATCGCAAATTGGGGCGAGCAGATCCGCGACATTCTCTTTTTCGGTATAAATCAATAACCGCGCATGCCCAGCACCGGGGACATCCCTCAATTCAACGTCTAACTGACCAAAGCGAAAGAACACTTCTGCCATTTGCTGTGATGAAAACCCGCGGCCTCCCATATGCAGCGGTATGTCGATTTGGCTGTTTCCTGATGATACCAAGTGCTTTCGCCAAACCATTGGATCGCTGCAGCCTTTCAGCGCGAGCATGGCTTGGTATACGGCAGAATCGTAGCTATCTCGGCTCACAAATTTTTCCGAATGAGAGGCACTACTAATAGAAGGCATTGATTTAGTCCTCCTGAAAGGAAGCTAGATGGATTCAGCTAAGTTCAAATGCTTGAATGCATTGTTCTTCCTTCCCACTAAAAATGATGGATAGCAGACGGGAACTCGTCGAAGTTGGGAGGTTTGAGTCCGCTAAACGCGGCAGATGAATTACTTCCTCGACCTCAGTTACCTCAAATGGTAGCTTGAAATCTAATTCTGCTATTCGCAGATGCCGAACTCCAATCGCCTGATCTTTGCTGTGATGCGGCTTCAAGCCGGGCTCAAGTCCGAGTTTTACCGAGATCAGAGCCATTTCAAGATCATAACCGCTGTGCAGGTTGTGAATTCGGGGAATCAATCCCCCTGCAATTCGTGCAGCAATTTCAATGAGGTACAGCTCTCCATCTGCAACTTTAAACTCTATGTGTAGAACCGCTGAGTTTACCTCGAAAGCAGCAATTATCTGTGAGCAAAACAACTCGATGTCTCGGAGTTCATCCCGCTCAATATGGAAACCCGCGACGTGCCCGATCTCTATACAATTGTGGCTGTTGTCGGTGAACTTTTTAGTAACTAAGACTGTCTTCAAATCGCCGTTTTTTACTACACACTCCGCGCTAAATTCCGAACCGCCGATCAACTCCTCTATCAAGCCAGTCGACTGGTGCTCAATCCCGGTAGACGTCGATCGGCTGGGTTTAAGAACTTCCGCAATTGCAGCTTCGGCTTGTCGAGGGTCGGCGCATATCCTGACCTGCTGCCCGCCACACTTATCGACAGGTTTGACAACAACGGGATAGTCTAGGGCTTTTAGCGCATCTCTGTGACACACTTGGGAAAAGATCTTAAAAACTTCTGGTTGTGAGATTCCTGCCTGCAACGCAATTCTGCGCATCCAAGACTTGTCTCTCACACCGCGGGTTTGCCCATTCAGGCTTGTCGGAAAACCAAATGCAGTACAAAGTCGATCCGCGCTTGGCACACAGTACTCACCTCCAGGAACCACAGCATCGAATTGCTCTGTTAGGTTGCCTGATAGATAGTGGGATTCAGCTTCCTCAAGAGACTTGAACGCCGTTACACGGTCGGTTTCTAGCTCTAGTTGTTTCAGCGCGCGGTAAGCGCTCGCCTTTTCTTGAACCGCGAAAAAAGCATCTATTTTTAGCTTTTTGCTAGCTCGAAAGAAACGCTCAGCAGCCTCCGCAGTCAACGGAAAAAGAACAAGTATTTTTTTTTGTGAGCTCATTCTGCACCCACCGTCGTAATCGTGATTTCATCCATTGCATCGACCGCAATGTTCTCGGCCTCTGCCGGGCTGTCGGCGACGGTGAGTACATAGCCAATGCGATCTTTGGCAGAGAGAATTGATGGAACAGATGTTCCTAATGCGGCTCTGCAAACGACTTCTACAACCCCTGGGCGATACCGCTGCCCTAACAGGCCCTTTATCTCGGTTACTCTTCCGGGCTTGGTATTGAAGAATCTAATTGAAGCCGCTTTGTGCAGATTCTCCTGAAATCTTTGAGTAAGCGCCGCTTGATTAACATACCAATTCAAAGATGACCAAACCATGTCGACACCGGTCACAAGGAGCGCCATCTCGTGGATTTTATCACCACCAGTTCGGTTGTGTGTTTCCACAATCTTGGGCCCGCCGTCCGACAGAATTAGTTCCGTATGACTTGGGCCATCCTTGAGGCCAATTCGGTTCAGGCATTCATGGACACATTGCTCAATACCCCGAAATTCCGGGGCTTCCAAGACCGACGGGTTCTGCAGCGTTTGCTGAACAGCAACGAAGCTGTTGGCGGCCGCGTCTCCCATGTCCCGCTTTTTTGTGATGGCGATGATGTGATGAGTCCCGTCAAAACTCAGGGCTTCGATTGAATAGAGCTGCCCCACTAATTTTTCCTCGGCCAATGCCGGTAGCATTCCTTCTGGCAGTCGATCAATATCGTTGTCGCTTTTCAGTAGGAGCACTTCGCCCGATCCGACACCGTTTCGAGGCTTGAGTATGATATCTCCCTGGCATTCTAGCCGAAACTGTTTCAATTCGCTAAGCGAACAAACCAATGACCATTTTGGAGAAAGAGTGCTTGGCAAGACTTGCCGCATTATCGCTTTGTCCAAGGTTCTTTCAGCTACCGTGTAGGTCGTTGTCGTCAACGATAATTCTTCGGATATTCTTCCGGCCAACCCAAGGCCCCGCTCGGTGTATGATATCGCACCGCATAGTTTAGTATTGTCGGAAAAAGCTCTCGCTTGCCTGATGAAGTAGTCAGAGTTGCTCAGATCCCCAACGATAGTAGGGAACCCTGCTGCTAGGACCTGACTGGTACAAGCTTTGAAATCCGTTAAGATAAGGCAACTAGCGTCTAGATCTTTGACGGCTTGCAGTATCCTGTCGCTGGGAGCAATCAGACAGATAGTACCTTTCGACATTAGCTCATCTCCGGATCAGTGATGGGAACTCGCGAAAGCTGAAAAATAGCTACTGAAAGAAGCGCGCATACGAAAACCAACAGAGTTGAGTAGAACAGGTCGTCAGTAACGCTAATAATTGTTGCATGAAGAACGGGCGAAATGGCGGCGCTTCCAAGAGCGAACATTCTCAGAAGACCATTGGTACGACCTCGCAGATGGGGAGCAATGATCAGACTTCTCATAGCTAGAGTCGAGGTGTTGGCCGCAGCTTGGCAAAGTGACAGTAACCCAAAACCTGCGAACGCTGCGAGAGAGACATTGGGTGAAAAGAGCCCCAAAACGCCTACCAACCCAAACCATTTGATGATGACTATGCGTGATGTGATATCCGATCCGACGGCTAGGTACTTGTTGACCCACGCCCCTATTGCCCCACAGATGGCTCCAAATGATATCAGAGCACCTGGCGAAACTGCTGTTTTCAGATCAGGACCTGATACTCCCACGACAATCAGGGCAATTATGCCGCCCATACCCAAGTTGTAGATGAACTGGGAGAGCATCAACCCACGAAGGTTCGGATCATGTAAGATCACTTTGAGTGATGATGCCAAAGAAACTTCGGTGCCTTCTATTTCCACGTGGTCGGATTGGGATTTACTTTCTTGGATCTGGCCTAGAACCAAATAGTTGAGGAAACCAGAAACCGCATAGAAGACAGTTGCAGCAATGAATGTCGGGTAAATACCTAGAAACGAAATCAGAAAACCGGCGGCAATCGGCGCGGCGGCCAAAGAGGCGTTTGCCACAGCTAAATATGAGCCATAGTTTCGTTCGACATTTGTGCTCTTGGAAATAGAGGGCACGAAGACGAATTCGTTGAGAATTGCGAGCAACGTTGTCGCAGATCCCAATCCGATCAACAGTATCGCCGTTGCACTGGAAGACCCAAGGAATACAAAATAGGGAGTTCCACATACACAGGCAGCTTGCAACGCTACGAGCGCCATTAGAAGGCCCTTGCTGACCCCGCGGTCAATAATTTTACCAAAAAATGGCGAAAAGACCGCCGGCAGCATCTGCAAAGACAGAATACCGACTGCCACAGAAGCCTGACCCGTTTCAGCAAGAACCATCCATGGGATAGCAACCTGTAATAGGCCACTACCAAATCTGGCGTTAGCTGCGGCCAGCGCAGTTGAGGCGAGAGGCATGTTGGGCATCAATGCAGCCCCGTCGCTGATAAATCTTTGGGACCGTTCTCAGTGAATAGTTCAAAGTCTTTTTCAACACCGGTTGCTAGTAAGTCCAGGTTTCCTAGTGAGCTAACCATCTCGACGAGCTCAGTGGAGTCACCAACCTTGGCCAAGGCTCGGATCCTATGGCCGAGCGCATCAACCCTTTCGAAGAAACGCTGGTGATACGAACTATTGGATATCGATGTTTTATCGTCCTTGCTGAGTTGGCCATTGAACGGAATTTCGGCGGCGATACCAGTTACTTCGAATTCACTGAGAGGTGTTCTATCTACTTCCGCAAACTGAAGCAGCTTGTCTGGCACGTTAAAACCAACTGTCGCCAGTAGGTGCGTTACTCCGGTTAATCGACCGTTGATTTCTGTGACATAGAGATGATCCTCGTGAATTATTCCTTCTATCTCCAAACAACAGGGATTAGTGACCAGTTTGGTGACATTAGCAGCAAGCCTTCCAAGATCATTTTTTACATTTTCGGAAGGTTCAAAGGGCGTGATGCGCAGGCGCTTGAGTGCATGCCTGTAGCTTTTCCGGACGCCCCCCTTAAACACTATCGGTGATAGGAGATAGTCTGCTCCATCTGAGACCAAAACCACACTAATCTCTATGCCAGTTAAATAGGCTTGATAGACGTAACTGGCGTGATTCTCAGACCTGTGCGCTTCAAAATCCTGTTTTGACTCAATTTTCACAATTCCTTTTCCGCCCCATGATTTCCGCGGCTTAGCAATAATAGGAACAGGGAGAAGCGCAGTACTTATGTCCACATTAGGGGGAATAAGTGAACCGATTGCTTCGAGAAATCGGTTCGTACACAATTTATCAAAGAATACCTCGGAACTCTCTGCATCCATTCCTATACAACGTGTTCTTGTACCAGATAACTCCGCGACCAGGCTCGAATCCTCATGAGCCATGTCATCGCGCGGCGACGAACATACAACGATATCGACATCGTGGTCTGCTAGGAAGGATCGTATAGTTCCTAAGCGATCCCCATCCTTTATGCACAGAAACTGAGAAACGCTCGCGGAGTCTTCAGGTTCGACCAATCCGATATTGGGAGCAATCAGTCGCACTTTGCTGGATTCTGCAAAAAGCCGTGCGCGATAAGGATGAGTTAGCAGCACTGAAAGACGCTTCATGGAGACTCTCCAAAGTATAGATCGTATGCGCGCACAAGGGGTCGACTATAAATTAGCCGTTAGGGGCAGATAAGATGCGCAGACAATTAGGGGATAAACCTTTGAGGTAGATAGAATCATAAACAACAACTTTAGGGTGGCATCATTTTGATACTTCGTCAAAACTCTAGGAGGGCATGCGCTATGATTTGCCGACATCTAAGAAGAAACCGCACTGGAATGTATCCGTCCGTTTCAGTCCCATAGTTCGTCTCCTTTGTTGCAATAAATGCTATCAAAGGAGCGGCATCAAACCGCGACACGTCCAGATGGTGTTACGGAGTGCTTGATAGTGTCCACCATCGATAGTGGACATCTTGGGGTATTCTATGGCGGGCAAGAAGGATCAAAAGAAGCGGTTTTTGGACTGATGACGAGAAGCGCTCGATTTGTGGCCAGACGCGAGTACCGGGTGTATCGGTTGCGCAGGTAGCGCGGCGGTATTCGATGAACACCAATCTGATCCACAAGTGGTTGCGCGACCCTCGTTTTGCCCCTGTTTGCGATGGGGAATGTGCGCTGATGAAGCCTCTGATTTTCTTCCGATAGAGATTGAGGGGGCAATGCCGACACCGTCACATCATGATATACAGGTTTCCGCACCGGCATTGGCTGGGCCGGTTTCTGCACAACGCGTGGACATCACGCTGTCCGATGGCCGCCGTATTCTGGTGGAAGGTACAACGTCTCTGTCTGTTGTTCTGGTGCTGGTGGAAGGGCTGTTACCTTGATCCCGGTGCCGTCGAATACACGGGTATGGTTGGCATCAGGCGTGACGGACATGCGGCGCGGGTTCAACACGTTGGCGGCGCAGGCCGAGAAGGTTCTGGAACTCGATCCCTATTCCGGCCATCTGTTTGTGTTCCGGGGACGGCGCGGTGATCTACTCAAGATCATCTGGTGGGACAGCCAAGGTGCCTTAGCGGCAAACACAGAAGTACCCAATGCCGTAAGTGGATCGCGGCATTGGGTATCTCGGTGTCAGTAGTACCGATTATTCCATTCGATATAGGCCCACCAAAGACATCCTATTATGCCGATGGCAAAAAGCGGCCCGTGTATCCAGCCATTAAGATACCAAGGGTAGTCGCAAGCCTGCCGGAAAAATCCATCAGAGGGACAGTTAGTGTCGGTGTAACCGGATCTCACCAGGCGGGTTAGAATCCAGGCACAAGACAAAGAAATTGCAATGAGAAAGCCGTAGCTGAACCATTTCAGGAAATAGATCAGCGCACCGAATGCCGCTATCACTGAAACACATCTGGCAAAAGCCCATAAGCTGTCTCCGATAGATGCGCCCGTTAACTGGGACAGCCACAATGCCGGTAAGAGTAGTGCAATGCTCACAATTACGGTCAGCGGGGCAACCCAATCAGTGTCATTGCGTTGGTTTGACGCCATAGATTTACCTTTCGTTTCAATAGATAAGATCAGATGGCTTTCATCGGCTGGATCGTCAAGACGGGTAAACCCGTACTTTCAGTTCTTGCCAGAAGCTCGGCGCATTCGCCGGATGCACCGGTTCATGATCGTGGTGCGTTCGGCCCGCAGTTCCTTCAGGGCTTGTTCCTTCCGCTCGATCCGGACGTGCAGCTTAGCAAGACGGATTATCTCTCTCTTTTCCGCGAACCGGAGCCATGCAGCCCGAAGCCCGAACACACTGTCGGGCGACGGCTTGATGACTTTCTCGGGCGGCGGGTTGTTATGCCCCATCATCGGAGCAATCTGTGCAGTTGTAGACGCTGCACAGTGGTTTCGATTTGCCGCCAGCATCATTGGCCTCCTGCACCTGAAGAAACAGCCGATGGACGGGCGGTCCGGACGACACATTGTTCCAATCCAGCAATCTCAGCGTTCCCGGCAACGCATTTCACTACCGCAAGCCGCCACTCAGTTGTGAGGCGCTTTTCTGTGTGCGTTTTGGTTGCGTACCAAGTCCCTGCGACGGCGGCGAGCAAGATCAGAGTGCGAACAATCATCTATCAAGTCCTCCGTGGTTAAAGGCTGTGGCCATCATCTTCATGGACGTGGGTGGTCTGTTCGCGGGTATGAGCAATCTCTTGCACCACGGCTGCAATCTTGCTGGACGAAACTTGGTGCAGCTCACCGACAACGGCCTCGGCGCGCTCGTAGCTGTCCGGAACACCTTGGCTGTTAAAATGGGCGGCAGCGGTGGAAATGTCCGCGTCTCGCCAAGTCGCCGTGGTGCCGACTGAAACGCTGTCATGATCGTTGTAGCGAGCCAGGAACTTGTTTCCATCGAGTCCGAAGCTGTTGGCGGTTGCAACAATGTCGTCACGCACTGCCAGCCATTTTTCGGCCTCGGACGGGTCCAGGTTGTCCAACTCGGCCGCATTCATGGATGTGGTGTAACTGTCATCAGCAACAGTGTACGCCTGCAGGTCGGTGTCGTATGGGCGTAGCTCGGCAACATCGCCCTTCAGCTCTCCGATCTGCACGTCCATTGCAGCGCGCAGATGCGGATCTTCGACCTCTCGTGCAAGAGCCTCCATGTTCTCGATGGAGTTCACAATGTCCTTAGTCTGCTGTTCGTAGTTCTCGAAACCGGCCTGCCCCAGAGCGGATTGCATATACTGAATATAGCGATCACCGGGCGACAGGTAGTCGTCGGAATCCTGAAAGCCTTTGTCGCCGGACAGATCCGCGAGCGACGAATAGTAGGGATGATACAGGTCGTATTCCTGAGCATTGGTCATGTGCTGAGAAACCAAAGCCTGCATATCGTTCAGATCAACCGGCTCCCCTGACCGCTCCCCAGACTCCAATTCGATTTTCAGTTCTTCGACCAGATCTTTTTGCGCCGTATGTTCGTCAACACGGCGGTTGGCCTGGTCCTCGATGTCGAAGCTCTTTGAAGCGATGGCGGCACGATCATAGCCCATCGCCTGCTGTTCTTTCTTGATGATGTCGATCTGCTCTGAAACGCGATCCTCGCGCGGGGCGGATTGATCAAATTGGAAATAGGGTGCGAAGTGTTCGACTTCGTTCAAAAGATAGTCTGTACGCGAAACCATAGTTTTTCCTTTGCGAGTTGATGGAAAACTCTGTGATGGATCTGCCTACGGCGTTGGCGCGCTCATCAGGCAGACCGGGTGAACTCCTTATAGGCTGTGTCCGTCATCGCCACCGCGCCCTTGCAAGAGCGGGTGCGTTGCGTGGGCGTGAACGTCTGAAAGTTCTTCCGAGATTGCGATGATCTTGGAAGAAGCAAGCTGGTGCAGCTCGTCAACAACGGCCTCTGCCCGGTCGTGGCTGTCCGACAATCCTTGAGCCTGGAAGTGGGCCGCTGCGGTCGAAATGTCGTCGCTGCGCCATCCCATTGTTGTGCCCAAAGTGACGTTCTGATGATCGCCAAAGCGGGCAACGAACGCCTCGCCATCAAGGCCGTAGCTGCTGGCCGTGTCGGTGACTTCCTTGCGGATCGCCGCCCACTTGTCGGCCTCTGGATAGTCCAAGACATCCATTTCGGCAGTGCCCATTCCCATCATCGTTGAATAGCGCCGGTCCTCGATGATGAAGGCTTGAAGGCCTGGATCGTTGGTGCGCAGATCCGCAACGTCGCCCTTCAGCTCACCAATCTGAATATCCATTGCGACACGCAGATGAGGGTCGTCAACCTCACGGGCCAGCCCTTCCATCTTGTCGATGGATTGCAGCAATTCTTTGGTCTGAGTCTGGAAGTCCTCATAGGCCCCCTCGCCCAAGGTGTCCTGCATATAGACCTCGTAGCGGTGTGCTGCCGGGGCATAATCTGGGGTCGCCTGGAACTCCTTGTCATCCACAATATCAGCAAGGGCAGACAGATATGGATGGCTCTGTTCGTTGTCCCGAACGTCGCTGATATGGGCAACAACCTGAGCCTTCAGCTCGGGCGCGATTGTTTCCTCTGAACCGCCTAATTCGATGTGTCGCCGCAAGTTGCTCATGACCTCGGGGGACACATAAGACGGGTCTCCCGGCTCACCGTAGTCATCAAAATGATGGGCTTGGTCCAGTAGATGTTCCATTCTCGATACCATAGGTTCCTCACTTTCAACGAGTTGGATGGCAAACTCTTCGATCCGGTCTTTGATGGCGTTGGCGCGCTCATCAAACAGATCCGACATTCTTGCGATGGATAGGGTCATCACATCGGCGGCCATGTCGCGGGCCGTAACTTCTACTTCCGGGGTGCTTTCAACAACCGACATTCCGGCCTGAACTTTCCACGTTTCCGTCTCAACTTCCTGCCGCAATCCGCGCTCAAGGCGGGTCGTTGCGGTCAACTCAATTCCGTATTCCTCAGCAACCTCGACCTGGATAGAGCGCTGTACGTCGATGTTCATTTCGCTGCTCATACCCATAGCCAACCACTGCCCATGTTCGACGCCTCGGTTGTTCACAACGATGTGGACATGGGGGTTGTCAGTGTCGTTGTGGAAGACCGTCAGGTAGTCCCAGGTATCGCCAAAATCACCGCTCCCAAACAGACGATCAGCGAACTCCAAACCGGCCTCATGAGCGGCGTCCGGATAGGTGCCTTCGGGGAAAGAAACGATCATGTGACGGGTGTAACCGTAGTTGGTTTTCCCGTTGAAATCCTCGGCCCAGGTCTCGATCAAATCGCTGACCTGATCCGCATCGAGCGGGGTCACGCCATTGTCCCGGATGTCCAACACGCCCTCTGCTCGGACAGTCAGATAATTGATCTGGCGGCGCAACTCATGCGCGTTTTTCACCCCACCCTTACGTACGTGTTTCACAACTGCTTCAGGCATTCCAACCACGGCACCAAGCCGCGCCTTGATGGATGAGGCCCGCGAAATCATGAACTTCATGCGCTTGGCGGTCTGCAACTGCTGATTGATCTGTTTGGAACGATTGACACCCTTCTGAGCTTCGCGGAACGCAAGCTCTAAGAAGTCACCTGCTGTCAGATCGTGGGTTGCAGCAATCATGCAGCGGCATCCCAATCGTCATCACGCAAGATCCGGCGAATGGCGGATTCTGGCTCTCGGTTCCGGCGCGCTGCTGTGATCATCGCCTTCAAGTCTTGCCGGTGCTGGATGATCGCACGATGGAGATTTTCGACGTCGCGGCGGTCGTCATCCGTCCAGATCACAGTGCCGCGCTTGGCCGATTTCGCTAGCTGGTTGAGGTTGGTGTATCCACCCTGAACTTGCCGCAAATGCTTCTGCCAGAGATCCACAACAGCGGGGTCAGGATCGAGATAACCGATCAGCCGATAGATCAGTCGTTGGATGATCTGGTTGCGGCTCTTGGCCCCGAGCGCGGTCACAGCCGCCTCAAGACGCTCCAGCGCATCCAAAGGCAAGCGTACGGAAAAGACAGTGGTGTCAGTGGGCTTGCTCTCGCTCAAATCGCAATCAATCCTTGGTTGCATTTGTAATTTGTAACACAACTACCTTATCCTGTCATACTCTCCAAGAGGAAACCAGGGGTGATTTCAGAAATCCGCATTTTCTCAAATTGCCCTCGGAACAGTTTTGCTCTTGGAGGCAATTTCCACGCCGGGAAAAGGGTCCCGCCCCTTTTCCAGCCAGCAGGCGTGGGTGCCGGTGGACTGGTGCAGGGCAATCACGCGAAGCGTGAGCTGCCCGAACAGCGCCCGTCACATACCGGCACGTTCAAGCTCAGTATGGCATTTTCCGCGCGCCTCAGCGCACTCAGTTTCCCGCCGCTCGCGCGGCGAGTGTGGCAGGGCTGAGGGATGCCGCGTTGCGGTGGGACGGTGTCCCTGCCCGGCCTTTAGGCCGCGCGCCACGTGTGGCGCATATGTGGTCCGGCCTCTGGCCGGAGCAGAAGAAAGGGCGGCTTGCGCCGCCCTGCCCTCGTGTCATTCGGTGACGGGATCGTCATCGACCCGCTTCGGGAAGGCCACCATCTCGACACCGGGGAACATGCTGTGCCGGACCTGGATCGAGGTGATGTTGCCGGTCTCATCGGTGTTGACGAAGAGAACCCCGCACCGATCCCAGAAAGTCTTGCCTTCTTTTTCACCGGTCTTGACGTTCAGTTTCAGAGTTTGAGTTGCCATTGTTTGATCCTCGCTATGGCGTGTTTCGATGAACATGGGAAAAGCGGGCAACAAGGGGACGTCAGCAGGGAATTTTGTCCGCGCGGAATGCGCCGCAGGCGCAGGGGAAATTCCCTGTTGAAGCGCGGCGCCCGACACGGGCACCGCGCGTCTTCCCCGACTGCCCGCTTATGTTCATCCCTTCAGAAACACCGCAGCCGAGGATCTTCTACGGCAACGAGGTTGAAACTGACAGACCAGGTGAAAGGCAAGACTTCTTGGGATCGCTGCGCGCGGGACATCTGAACAAAGCGATGAGACAAGTGGCGGCAAGATCACCTCGATCCGACGCAAACGTAATACTCAGTTCAGGGTGCGGGTGGACTTCGCAGTGACATCACCACGACCCGAGCGACCTTTCTAACGCGCGCCTGGGGGCAGGACCAGTACAAGGGCAGAGGCCGCGGAACGCCGTCCTAAGATAGAGGCCCACCGAAGCGGGCCACAAGTTTGACCAAAGGAAAGTCTGGAGGTATTGAGTTCAGGCTAACGCTTGCGCGCGCGATCGACAACACCGTCGGCTGTGATCGTGGCAATGCGATCCTCGGTGCGCCGTGTCATTTCCACACCGTCGCCCGTCATATGTGCCTCGGCAAATTCCGTGAACTTGAAGATGCTGCCATCGGCTTCAACATGGGTTTCATCTTCCGTCGAGCGCCGTTTCACCGACCCGTCATGGCGGATTTCGATGATCGTGTTGTCAGCCATGCGGACCGTCACGGAATGCTCATCCGCGGCCACACCCTGCCACCACATATCCGCGTCTCGGCGCACAACGATACGGTTTGGATGCAGCTTGATCTGCACGTCCTGCGTTGCTTCCGGATCAGCGGCTTTGACCACAACAATCGCCTCCTGTGCGCTGGGGTCGTTGTGGATCGATGCACTCCCGTTCTTTGGCGGCCAGAGCTTTGGCTGTTCGCGCGGCTTGCCTGTCTGATCCGTATGAAACCCGACAAACATCTGCGCGGATTTCCAAACGCGGCGAGCCGCTTTCTCGAGCTTGTTCGATGGGGTGTCCATGGGTCTATCCAAATCCGTTCTAATCAAGTGATCGCTTTAGAAAATGAGCCGGGTGACCGACCTCTGATAGCTATGCGCGACGGGGTGATTGCGCAATGCCACTTTGAGTTTTCATCATTGAGGCTGACACAGCCAGAGATTGAGAGGCAGGACGCAAAGCGCCCTGCCCCGTTAGGTTCAGAAGTACTCAGGAACCCAAGCATCGATCCGGGCTCTCTGTGCCTCGGTCACGCCCAACGCGCTCTGATGCTCTGTGTCGTTGAAGAGTTTGTGCATCGCCTCGTTCTTCGCACCTTTCTTGGATTTCGCGAAAGCTTTGAACATGTCGGTGTCGACATGCAGGTCCAGCAGGTCCTTGTAGAGATCATCCAGCTGCCAGCCTTTCAAGCGCATGAAGCAGTTCTCTGCCGACGGGGTCCAGATCGCGCGCATGTCAGCACCAATCTCAGCCTCGATCTCTGCCATGAACTCCGGGCGCTGGGTCAGGAACCGCCGCGCCAGAAAAGCCGTGATTTCTCCGTTGCGGGTCTTCTTGCCCAGATCGCGGAACGCTTTGAACGCCTCCACGCTGCCCTGTGCGGCCATCTCCTGGAACTGGTCATAAGCTGCCTCTGCCGCCTCATCTCGTTCCCCACCAAGGCGCGGGTCGAGAGTGAACTGGTCATCGATCTCGGGTGTGTTCCGCTCAGCGCCACCATAGCCAAACCCAAACAGGTTGCTGGTCAGACCGGAGGCCGGGGTGGCGGAGAAAGCAAACAGGCTCAGCACATAATCAGGCTTGTCCAGCAGGGCCGTTTGAACGGCTGCCAGCCGGATCGCCACCATGTCGTCGATGAACTTTTGTGAGTAGGCCGGTTTTGGTGTCTCGACGATCTCTGGCTCTTTGACAGGGGCCAGAACACCGGCCTCAATGGCAGCCTGTACATGTTCTGCCGCGACATAGGCCGGGGATGTTTTGATCTCACCGGTGTTGCCGACATAGAGGAACACGCCGGACAGCTTGCGCTGCGCGTCGGAATAGAACGGCGCGGCATAGTCTTCGAGCGCAGCGAGCTCCTTCTCGCCAGCCTCGTCCAGAGCCTCAGCCTCATAGAGTTCGGCAAGCTCGTCATAACGCTCAGACTGTTCTTCGGTGAAGTCCCGGCTCACCATGCCCAGACGGTGCATGCCTTCACTTCCCGAGAACCCATAGGGAATGTAGCTGTCTTCATGGGTCTCCACCCATTCCCAGCCTTCCGCTTCGCGCAATTTCGCTGCTTCTGCCACCAGCTTCTCGGCAAACAGGCGATCCAGTAGCGCGCCGTCATTGAACAGGGCCTCATCAGCAAAGAGATCAGCGGTGACCGTGCCACCTGCTTCAACATAAGCATCCTGCCCCACAAACACCGCCTTGCGGTTGGTGCTGCTGACAGCTTCTGACGTCAGTGCCTGTTTGACATCATGCTCACTGAACCACCGGCACTCCTTGGCCTGTTCCAGAACCTCCAGAATTTTCTCTTCTTCGGTGCTGACGGTCATGGCCTTGGCCAGCCCCATGCTGATCTCACCAGCTTTGAGCGCGTCCAGAACGGCGGCGGGCAGACCGGCCAGTGCGAGGCGGCGACGCACATGGGCTTCGGTGACGCCAAACGCGTTGCTGATCTTGGCAACAGACAGGGATTTCTCCGCCATCTTGCCATAGGCGCGGACCTCGTCCACTGGGTCCAGTTCCTCCCGGGCTGTGTTTTCCGCATTGGCCCATTGTTCGGCCACAAACGGGTTATCCGTGACCTTCACGGGGACCTGTGCCAGATCGGCGCGTTCGGTCACAGCAATGTTCAAAGCCCGCAGGCGACGACCACCGGCGACGACAGCGACTTTGCCATCCGCATCGCGCAGACCGCTGAGGTTCTGGATCAGGCCACACATGATCAGACTGTCAGCCAGCAAGGCGATACCTTCCTCGGCAACCTCCTGTCGTGGGTTCAGATCAGACAGGTAGAGATCGGACAGGGCAAGGGTTTCAATGGTTTCCGGTGCGGTGAATGTTTCGACTTTGCTCATGGGGCAAATCCTTGTTTGAGTGTTTCGCTTCGTGTTAAGGGTGCCCTACCCCTTCCGGGGTAGAGCGGGGCCGCTTAGGCGGCTGCGTGTTGTTTCAAGAAGCGGAGCGCGATGTTGGCAGACAGGCCTCCCTTCTTGAGCAGCTCAATGGCTTCGTGCCGTCGTTGCTGCAAAGTTTCCTGACTTATTGTGATCACCCCCTTTCAGGTTTTTGCGGGCATAGGTTCACCCATTGCCCGGCAGGGCATGCTTGCATGTCCCGAGAGGGACCTTTCCTGCGCAGGTTGCGCATGCAGTCCCTGCCCCTCTGGGACAGGGCTGGTCTCAGTATTCGCTGGGGCACATGATGGTCAGAACGCGGCGGGTCACTGCCGGATCAAACGGGCGGTCGGAGCCGTATGTGTATTCCGTGTCGTAAAGATCGATCTTCCAGAACAGCTTTTGGCTGCTGACCGTCACGGTCCCAAAAGTGTGATCGCCATAAGGGTCATTGCCCTCGTCGAACCGGTCATCCGACGCCACCGCCTTCAAAGCTGCGGTCTGGAACTCCACCCCTTCACCCGACACACCGGGCGTGACAAACACCTGGCCCTGAATGCCTTTGGACTGCATCTCAATTGCTGCAGTCGGATCGATCAGGGCGTTCCGAAACAGGTCATTCTGGGCCGCAATCTCTGCCGCCTGAAGGCAGGTGTCGTTCTCGATGTCTGTTCTTGCTTCACTGTTCAAAACCGTCTCTCCTATGTCATGCGACCTCCGGGGTTGATCCCCTTTGGTGCTGGTTTTGAGCCGAGCCCTGAAAGGGCGTCGTCTCTAAAACCTGCCACGTGGCGAACGCGGAGAGGGGCGAGACAGGACAAATCGACAAGAGTGGTGCGGCCCGCAGCGCCCCGCGCGAGGACACGGTCTTGTCTATTTGTCTTGTCCGAGGGGGGAGGCCGCGCCTTCCCCCCGACGTCGGAGGGCGTTTGGCTTGCCCAAATCCCGCCTGACCAACAAAAATGGCCAAAGGATCTTCGATCCTGCGGGGGCGCAAAAGGGATCGTCACCCGAATGGGCAGATCACCACGGCATGGACCGACCATGACCCAAAGCCCCTGCCCCGGCTCGCATGAGACGGATCAGGGGCTACTGGGACAGGGAGATCATGCTGGGGTGTTCTGGGTGGAAGCCGGCCTATCGGCTGAAACCTGGAGCCCGGTCACGAGCCAAAAAAGGCTCGGGATTTGCTATGGAAACAGATTGAAACCCGAAGTCACTCACCGACCGGGACGTAGCCTCGACGGCGCTTTTGCTTTTCGAGGTTATGGAGTGCATCAGCAGCTTGGGCTTCGTTTTCGTACGTCACCATCATGGCTTGTCCGTTTGTGCCGATGCGTCCCCAAGTACGAAGGACGGACACTTCCCCAAACAGGGTCGACTGCAGTTCAATTCCATAGAACCGTGCCATGTTCACGCCCGGGTCCACATGGATCAGGTGGACAGGTGTGGTTGCCGTCAGCTCCATGATGTGATTGTCGGCGAATTCAGCGCGTCTGTCCAATGACTTTGCAAGATCCATTCGTCGGAATGGATTCTGATCCTCAATGGAACGGACCTACATTTTCTGAGCGGATATCCGCACAGTTTTCTCTCTTTAATGACCGTGCTCACGCAGAAGAGAATTTTTCACGGCCGGAAACTGCCGCTTAGTCAGATGATGAAATTCCGCGTGAGATAGCCAGAAGCAATGTGGAAATGTTGCCGCCTCAGATTAGGGCGCATACGATGTTCACTACTCTTCCCAGTGGACATAGAGGGATGAACGAACATGGCACAATCATTGGAAGGTGGGTGCTTCTGTGGTGAAGTGCGCTACCGGATCACCGGTGAAGCGGTACTGCAACTCATGTGTTTTTGCAGAGATTGCCTATCGATGACCGGTACAGATGGCTACGCCGGGTACATGATAAAGTCAGAAAATCTACAGCTACTGAAGGGCAAACCACGGACCTTTGAGAAGACCTCAAAGGAAGGCCGACCTGTTATCAAGCATTTCTGCGGTACCTGCGGGTCAGGCGTGTGGGGTGTGACGGCCTTCGGATTGACGAGCATTGCAGCTGGGACACTGGATGAACCAAACAACTTCAGCCCATCGAAAAAGGTTTTTGCGAAAGATGCCCCCAACTGGGCCAGAGTTCCCCACCACTTGGAAGATATGTAGGGGTTTAGGCTTTGGTATCACGTACATTTCTTTCTGGGAGTTGTTCCTTCTGGTGACCCGAATTGCTACGATTGTAGTTGAGGCAACAAGCAGGACATCAAGATGCGCAATGCTATCTTCTCACCCTTAGCGGCTTTGTTCCTAGGGGTCGTCATTGGCGTTGAGCCGGCTGTGGCGGCGTCACTGGGACCATATGAGGTTTTTGGAGTCGAAGACGGTGACATGCTAAAAATGCGCAGCGGACCTGGAACAGGGTTCAATGTGATCGTTGGTCTTCCAAATGGAACCGCACTACGAGTTCACAGCTGCGAGCAGACCGGTGGCACACGTTGGTGCCGCGTTTCATTGGAGCGTGCTCGTAGACTAAAGGGGTATGTCTCTTGGGCATACTTGCGGAAAATCTAATACGACGATGATCAGCGATGCCATCTTACTGTAACAATAGAATGCTGGCAGAAAAGGCCGCAGTGTAGCTTTCTTGTTGCCGGTGATGGGAACAAGCGGGAAACCACGATCGTGTTTCCGGCCCAAAGGCGACATCCATCCCACTCAGCATTGCTGCGTTGCAGCTTCCCTAAAGCGGACCTTTAGAGCGCCCCATCAGATTTGGGCCAATGTTTTGTTTGAGCGTCGAAGGGCACCCCAATCCAGACTTTCGCAACTAGGTTCTGCGAATCTCGATCATAAGACCAAACCGACGTCTGCTCATGCAGCAAATGCCGAAGATGCACTTTGCAGCTCGCGCCAATTCCAATTTTGCGTCGCGACCACTAGTCGGGAAGACCAAGCGCGATCGCAGCCTCTTCAGTTAAGGCGCGAAATTCGGTGTGACTACTCGGAACCAGAGCCTTTGCTTTTGCTTTGCTGAACCCCGGGTTACGGCGTTTCGTTTCTTTTAACCACCGCGACACACCGTCATCATTGCCAATCAATCGGTTTGACATCGCCGCAAACATCGCGTGGCCCGCATGCGCACCAGGCGTCAGCGCGGTTTGCTGTGCCCACTGAACGGCAGCATCATAGTCCTTCGCGGCAAGCGCGATCCACATCTTGTTGCAGAGCATGCCGCCTCGAAGCGGGTCAAGCGGGCTAAGTGCAATGGCAAGGTCCGTCATTTCGTTTCCACCTGCATAATCCGATGTGAAAACCTTCGCCCAACTGGACGCATATCGGCCGAATGCGTAATTTGGGCTTTCAAGGACCGCCCGGTCAAACCACGGCTTACTCGCTTCTGTATCTCCTGTCAGCCATAGGCTTCTGCCCATCACAACATTCGAAAACGGGTCACGCGGTTGAAGTAGAACACTTTCCTCGGCGCTGCACCTGGCGGCCAGTCGGTCCGCGGCGAGGTCAGACGAATATCCCAGAAACACGCGTTGAAAAGTGGTGAACGAAATTCCAGCATGCGCGCGTGCCAATGTTGGTTCCAGTGTTACAGCACGTTCGAACATCTTTCGGGCTATTTCTGTATCTGACTTGTTGAACCGATACATATGACGAATTCCCAGATGCAAAGATGACCATGCATCCAGGTTTTCTGCATCATCCACTTCCAGAAGTCGCGCCTCGTGTTCGGGAAGCTCAAATTCAGAGATATTGAGCACGGCCCCGGCTATTTCGGTTCGCAAACGTTGCACCTCGTCAATCGGAGCTTCTTTTCGAATTGCCCAGACGACCTCACTTGTACGGGTATCGGCCATTTCTACATCCACATAGAGACGGCCAGCCAACGCCTCCACCATTCCCGAGATGCAGTACTGTGCACCCAGTAGGGACTTAACGTCTTCAAACTCAATCGTCTGTCCTCGGAACCTGAATGACGATCCGTGTGCAATGACACGCAACCAACGCACACTGGAAAGCGATCTGATCAATTCGCGCGGGACTGCATCCGCCAGTGATCTTCCGATCTCCAGGTCGCCGATCGCCGAAAACGGCAATACCGCGATACATGGTGGCGACCCGACTGTTTTCTGCTCGGCTGTTTCAGACGCTTCCAGTGCCGTGGCAATTTCTACCGATACCAATTTGGCGGGTGCCACAAAGCGAAACCCTTGCCCGCGCAACGTACGAACGTATTTCTGAGCGCTCCCATCATCGCCCAATACCTGACGTAGCGATTTTACGCGGCCGAGGATGGTCCAGTCCGAAACCACGCGTCCAAACCATACGCGTTGGACAATCTCATCCTTGGAAACCACCCGATGGCGATTTTCAAGCAAAAGAACTAACAGATCAAAGACTTGCGGCTCAAGCGCGACAGCGGTCGCACCATGGCGAAGCTCGCGGGTGTCAGTGTCTAACGTAAAGGCATCAAACTCGTATCGCATTCTCGTACTGCTCCCTCGGTCTTGCCATTTTATCCCAAGTGAAGTCTCAAATACAGATTTCCAATGATCTCCCAAAAATCTCCCAGTTGGCTTCAAGCAGAGCAGGCGGCGGCGCGGTAGAGCCATCGCATTCGGGCAATCCGCCCAGTCAATAAAGAGTTTGGAGAATGACATGTCCCATCAAGAAACGAGATTGTCCGGAAACTGGCCTGCTGCGGGCTCAAAAGAAGTCGCCGCAGACTATTTCAACGCCGCCATGCGCGCGTTCAACATCTACAGGGGCGATCCCGTGGCGCTCGTCGACCAGGCGATTGAGGCCGCTCCGGACTATGCGATGCCGTATATTCTGAAAGCCTATCTGTTCGGATTGGCAACCGAGCCTGATGCCGCGGTCGAGGCACGGAACATTTTGGCGACAGTCCGCCCACTTGCCAAATCCGACCTGGAACAATCGCATGTCGATGCCCTGAATGCGCTTCTTGCCAACAATTGGACAGAAGCTGCCGTCAAGCTGGATCGTCACAACATGTCGTTTCCACACGACATTCTGGGCTTGCAAGCTGGTCACCTGATGGACTTTTACCGCGCCAATGCTCGCGACATGCGGGACCGAATTGCACGGGTCCTACCGAAGTGGTCGGAAGACCAGCCGGGCTATTCCATCCTCCTGGGCATGTACTCCTTTGGGCTGGAAGAGACTGGTGATTATGGCCGTGCTGAAGCCGTCGGTCGGGAAGCGATTGAACGCGATCCCTTAGACTGCTGGGCGCAGCACGCTGTCGCGCATGTGCTGGAAATGCAGGGGCGTGCTGAGGACGGCATCGAATGGATGGCGTCGCGCGAACTGAATTGGTCGGGTGATGACAACTTCTTTAAAGTCCACAACTGGTGGCACAAGGCGCTTTATCACCTCGACCTTGGTCAGGCCAATGAGGCGATCAAGCTGTACGATGCGCGGATCCGCGAAGGAAAAAGCGACGTGGCACTGGATTTGGTCGATGCCTCGGCCTTGCTGTGGCGCTTGCATCTGGAAGATCACGACATTTCCGACCGCTGGGCCGATGTTGCAGCGTGCTGGGACAACCACGCCGATGGCAAGCTGTACCCGTTCAATGATTGGCACGCAGCCATGGCCTATCTGGGATCCGGTCGCGATGAAGAGGTCGATCGTATCGTTGATCAATATCGCAATGCACCCGCCGGTGGCGGCGAGACATCGCTGTGGGCCGCGGCAACAGGGCTGCCCTTGATCGAAGGGTTCCGGGCATTTTGGCAGGGCCGCTACGAAGATGCGACCGAAGCGCTTCATGGTGCGCGGTTTATCGCGAACTCGTTTGGCGGCAGTCACGCGCAACGCGACATCATCGATTGGACGTTGACCGAAGCTGCGCTGCGTTCTGGTAATCGAAATGCGGCAGAAGCGCTGGCAAACGAGCGGATTGCTGTCAAACCACACAGCCCCATCAACAAACGCTTTTTGGGTCGTGCGAATGCGCAGCCCCAAGGTTCCATGATCGTGGCCTAGAAGCCGACGTCGCAAAGAATCTGGCGCGGGCAAATATTCGCGCGCGCCAGATGACCTGATTGAGAGGACAAAATATGAGAATTGAAATCCGCCATGTCGAAGCACAGGACGTATCGGACATCAAACGCATATTAACTGATGATTCCGTGATGTTGGGCACAATGCGCCTGCCACATGTTGCAAACGCCAATGTCGAAGCGCGTATCAACACGGGACCGGGCGACTACAAACTGGTGGCTGAAGTAGACGGTAGTGTCGTTGGCATCTGCTTTATGTCGTCGACGCCGGACGTGCCACGCCACAATCACGCAGGCGAAATTGATCTGGTCGCGGTCCGCAGCGACTTTCAGGGCAAGGGAATAGCCAAAGCGTTGTTGGGCGCGATGCTGGATCTCTGTGATAACTGGTTGCAGCTGGAACGAACCGGCCTCTTGGTGTGGTCGGACAACACTCACGCCATCGAGCTTTACGAAGCATTTGGATTTGAGCGGGAAGGCGTCATTCGCAAATACGCCCGTCGTCCGGGCGGCTTTGTCGATGCGGTGATGATGGGCCGATTGTCGGATCATCATGCGGCGACTGATTTGCGTGTCGGCCACCAGGCAAACCATTCCAATTAACCAGCGAACCCAAAGCTGCTGCGTTTCAATCGAACGTGGCGAGAGGCGTCAGCTTGCGAAGGGAAAAGACATGACTCTCAAATATTGCGCCAAGCGCTCGGCGAAGCTGATCATCTCGATAGTATGCCTGACAATGGTGATAGCCTGCAGGGCTGCGCGGGCTGACGTTCAACACCTGCCCCCGCCTCTGATGGATACAGATTTTCTGTGGGATGGAAATCCTGACCAAGCGCTGGTCACTCTTGGACAAAACCTCTTCTTTGACCCGATCCTGTCTGGCAATCGCAACATTTCCTGCGGAACATGTCACGATCCGTCACTGGGTACCGGGGACGGGTTGGCACTGGGTATTGGCGAGGGCGGTCACGGTGCAGGTCAGAAGCGCGAGACGAAGGACGGCGTGATCGGGCGCGTACCACGCAATGCCCAGCCGCTCTACAATGTTGGCGCGAGAAGTTACACGCGTATGTTCCACGATGGCAGGCTGGAGATCGATGATCAAAGAACTTTTCCCAGCGGTTTTTGGAGCCCCGCGCGCGAACACTTGCCCGCTGGGCTGCCCAATGCGCTGACCGCGCAGGCTATGTTCCCTGTTCTGTCGCCTATCGAAATGGCGGGCCAGAAGGGAGAGAACCTGATCGCGACAGCAGTGGCTGAAGATCGGATAACGGATGCTTGGGACCTGATTGCTGAGCGACTGGTCGCCATTCCCGGATATCAGCACCTTTTTGAGGAAGCTTTCGGACCGGGTCAGATAACTTTCAGCCAGGCTGCTGAAGCCCTTGCGGCGTTTCAAAGCGTGGCGTTCCGGTCCGAGGGCAGCCCGTTTCATCGCGCGGTGGCGTCTTCGGATTTTTCGAGTTTTCCGGACAGCGCCCAAAGAGGTATGGACCTGTTCTACGGCTCGGGCGGATGTTCAGAATGCCATAACGGTCCGCTTCTTACGGATCATGAGTTTCACGCGATCGCGATGCCGCAAATCGGGCCCGGCAAGGGCCATGGCAGTGACGCGAGCTTTTGGAGGGCGTCTGGCTTCATGGACCGGCTTGAGGACGAGGGACGGTACCGCGTGACCTTCGAGGTTGAGGATCTTTTCCGGTTCCGAACACCGTCATTGGTCAACGTCGCTTTGACGGGACCGTGGGGGCACAGTGGAGCCTACAACACACTTGAAGATGTGGTCCGGCATCATGTTGACCCACTGCAAAGTCTCGAAACCTACGCGTTGCCTTCGCTGCCGCTGCTCGATGATGTCATTGAGCAGACTGGGAAGGGGTCAACTCTGATCTTTCGTCCGCTCAACCCCGCGCGGCGGACCGCTTTCGACGCGCGCGACGGGTTTGTCCACGGCTCTGATCGATTGCGCGGACGCATTGCCGAAGCCAACGAACTTATGCCCAAACCGATCGCAGACAACGAGGTCGCAGACATTGTCGCGTTTCTCAATGCGTTGACCGACCCAGCGATGACGGACCTGTCGGAGCTGATCCCCACCGACGTGCCATCGGGACTACCACCGCAGCCGAAGCGCTAAAGAAAAGGAAAATTTGAATGGCACCTCACGCAAGACTCTACTCATTTCTTCTGTTCAGGCCTGCAAACAACTCAAAACGCGCGGCATTCCTTCGGTCGACCCACGTTGCCCTGCAGCATCAGCGACTGGAACAACTGCCCGATTTCCTGCTTCGCGACATGGGGCTTCACCGTGACGCGGACAGATATCCACCCTGCCGGCTTTTCTAGAGCTGGCTCCAAGACGTTCTCATGCGAATTCGAAAAGGAGATTCCAATGTTTCGCATCTTGAAAACTACCACCGTTCTATTTTCACTGGCGGTTCCTTGCATCGTTATTGCAGACGATCACAGCCATACGGATTACGATTCCGGTGGACCTGTTGGGCCCATTGAAGATGAACCTGAGGCAAACATCATGATGGCTGCGTATGACGCGCAGGACACTATGTCTCTGACCTTCATATTTCACATCGACGAAGAATTGACCGAGCAGGACGTGTTTTTCGAAAAGGACCCGGGCTCTGGCGAGGTGTTCCGCCCAACGGCTGCAACACGCGATATGGATGCGCCCCTTTATGCCCCGGCCGATCCGGTGCCGCACACGCCGCTGCAAACCGAAAACACCGGCCCATGGTTAAAAGGCAAGCCGCTGGGGATTACACTTGGCGAATGGTTTGCTGCGAACGGGGAAGGAACTTACCAGTGTAAAGACGGGATCGGCAAAGTCGATATCCAGTTCGAAAACCTAGTGCCCAACGGTCTTTATACCATGTGGCACGACTTTGCCGTATGGCCACCCACCGATCCCTTCAAAGGCTTCTATGACCTTCCTTTCGGAGCCCGCGATGGATCAGAAAACGCGTTTACCGCAGACGCTGATGGCCGTGCACGGTTTCAACGCTCGATCACACCCTGCCTGCAACTGACCGGTGAGCAGCTCATCTCGGAGCTTGCAATTGCCTGGCACAGCGATGGCAAGACATGGGGGCCGGATACGGGTACGTTCTCGACCGACACCCATGTTCAGCTTTACGTCCCGCTGCCCAAAAGAAGCGGCTTGTGAAACAGCTGGCGCGTGGCCGCTTGAAACTCGGGCCGCGCGCAACATGCAATGGCGAAAACTGCAGAATTGGCCGTACGCCGCAAACCTCTCGCTCCTACTACACAAATGGGGGTATGACCTATGGTTCAAAGCATGTTTGACGCTAATCCAATCATCCTTGGCGAGGGATCAATGTATGAGCGCCTGCGGCGAGGCGCAGGGAGCTCCTTTGATCCACACATTGCACATGCCGGAATGATCTACAATGAGATCGGAAGGTTCTGTCGCAAAATTTTCAGATGGCAGAGCGTCGGTGGATTTGGTGAGCAGATTATCCTGCCAGTTGGATGAACTGCTGAAACGGACGGAGCCCGGGCGTGAATTGACCTTTGCGGATCATGTTGACCAGTTCTATACCTGCCAGGACAGAAGCGGCTGAAGTGAAAGACTTGAATCCCAGCATGGGTCTGATCCTTCGTTTGATGAAACGGTGATCCTGTTCGATGATGTTATTGAGGTATTTGCGCCTGACCATCTCGATTGGTACAGGGCAGCTGAAGCCTTTCAGCATCTTGTTGATCGCCTTGATGCCAGCTGTGTTGGCACCACTTTTGTCGATAACGATCTTGCGTGGCAATCCGTTCACCTCGAGCGCGCGGGCGAAGAACCTGGTCGCAGCGGCCTTGTTCCGGCGCTCGGACAGCATGAAATCAAGGGTCTTGCCGTGTTTGTCGATCGCCCGGAAAAGATAAACCCATTCGCCTTTCACTTTCACATACGTTTCATCCATGCGCCACGAACGGTCTGTGGGACGCTTTCTATACCGCGCTGCTTCAGCAATGAGGCCAGCATACCGACTGACCCACCGGTTTAGCGTTGCATGATCCAGATCAACGCCACGTTCCGCCATGATTTCTTCCAAATCCCGGTATGAAACACCGTAGCGCAGGTAGAAGAAAACCGCGTGCAGGATGACGTCTTTCGGAAAATGCGCGCCCTTAAATGAGATTGTCACGTTCTGCTCCTGCCATGTTCCAGCACGCGTTAGCAGAACCGCGTTAGATCTGACAGGTAGGGGCGAAGTTTGCGACAGAACCACCCTTTCCACGCCTTTTCTGCAAATGCCTGAATCGATGTGACGATGCCTCCAACCAGCAGGGCCACGCCGATAAAGGCCTCGACAGCGAGCGTGGACATCAGCGGGAAGGCTATGGCGCACAGTCCAACGCAGGCCATGGCGACGCCGAGCACGATCAGCAAGACCGGTTGAAGCCGCCAACCGGCAGCCTCTTCCATAAGTGCGGGTTTCGGTGCGGTATCAGTAACTGAATCAGTCATTTCGACCTCCGGGTCAGGGTTCAGGCGACCGACTTGTCGAGGTGATCGCGATAGGCGGCAACGGCTGCGTGCAGGGCCTCCCAATGGTTCTTTGCTTGATCATGTGCGTCCGACACGGCGTCTTCGCCTTCTTGCTGGATGCGGTCAGCCAGGTCGGTGACCTTGTCTTTTGCTTCCTGCAGGTCGGATTGCAGCTTTGTCACCTGTTCCTGGGTCCACTTGTCGGTCGCGTCGCCTGCGTCCTTGACCTTCTGTTCGAACGATTTCAGCTCGTCCTCGACACGGGCATAATCGTCTTTGGCTTTCTGTACGAATTCAGAAAATGTTGTCATGGTTCAGTCCTTTCATGGGTCATATGTTTGTTGGGCCCGTTTGAGCGCCATGACCCAGACCCTCGCAAATCCCCGCTCCGCGTCCGAGTGAGTCACGGTTAAACCGTCGCGCTGTCTTGTGACGCGGCCCGTCATCGGACAAAGTTGAGCGACGGAGGGAAAAATGCTTGCCGAAGTAAGCTCTGCCATCGATCCAAGCGCTATTCAGGAACAGCTGAAGCGCATCCTCGTCAGTCCGCATTTCGCGGACACCACGCGCCTGAACCGCTTTCTGTCGCATATTGTCTACGAGGCGCTGGCCGGCCGATCCGAGGCGCTGAAAGGCTACGCAATCGGCATTGACGTGTTCGACAAGCCCGAGGATTTCGACCCAACAATCGACACGATAGTCCGGGTTCAGGCCAACAAAATGCGCAGTCGGCTGGATCTCTACTACGCACAGGAAGGGCGCGAAGATCCGGTGAGGATTCGCATTCCTAAAGGTTCTTACGCCCCGGTTTTTGAGATCGCATTTGAGCCCGAACGCAGGGCCGATGCCGAAACGCTCACAACGGCAACCGGCCGAGTTACGGTGGCTGTGATGCCTTTTGACAACCTGAGCGGAGACCCGTCTCAGGAGTATCTGGCCGACGGGTTTACAGAAGAAGTCATCTCGGCCATCGCCCGGTTCCGCGAAGTGAGCGTGCTGTCCCGGCACGTTACATTTCGTTTTCGAGGGCGCGGCCGCGATCCGCGCGCAGTCGGTGGCGAACTGGATGTTCAGTATCTGGTCGAAGGCAGCGTGCGTCATTGGGACAACAAGCTGCGCGTAACCTCCCAACTGATTGACGCGGAAACCGGTCAACAGGTTTCCGCCGACACCTATGATCGCGACCTGAGCGCGGACAGTCTGTTTGAAATTCAGGACGACATCGCCGCCCGGATCGCCACGGAAATCGCGGAACCCCACGGAGTGATCCATCGAACGGGTGCCGTGCAGCGCAGGGCGCAGACGCACACGCTGGATGCCTATCAGTGCAGGTTGCTGGCCAGCGAATACTGGCGTGAACCCACGGCCAAAAAACACAAGAAGGTTCGCGACCTGTTGGAGCGCGCCGTTGAGATCGATCCTGAATATGCCGGG
>NZ_JBQFYL010000013.1:0-117084 GCF_056541465.1 Ruegeria sp. AH12
GCAAATCCACCGCATAATCAAACCAACCAGATGAGCCAGATCCTCTCTCAGCTCACGCGGCCATCTGCCCCAAATTCCCTGACGACGGACACTAACAGTTCGCCACGGTGATGCCGTGATCAGAGGGTATGATGCGCTTCTTCGTGAGGCCTCGCGTTGTTTTGCGCATCATACACATTGAACTATAGTCGCGGAAAAAGGCGATCGGGGCAAATAAGCGTTTGTCAATCAGACGTAACTTGCGTTCACGATTTCAACCCGCCGGTTCCGTTCGTGCCCGGCTACCGTGGTGTTGTCGTCGATCGGCTTCGCTTCAACGTATCCGGTCGCGTCAAGACGGTTTGGACCTATGCCGTGCACGGACACAAGAGCGATGCGGACAGCGTTCGCGCGGGCGATCGAAAGCTGCAGGTTGTACGCGTCGCTGCCCCGGTCGTCCTTGTGGCCCGCGACTTCGAAGGAAAGTTTCGAGTTTGCACGGAGATCGCCTGCAATCGTCGTGACATACCGGACCATCGATCAGATCGACAGACAGACTAAAGAGTTTGCGACTCCGCCCAGACCCACAAAATATCGGCAGATCCTGCTTGAACTGTATCGGTGTCAGACCAGTCGCGCCGAGATGAGGCTTTGACTGGGTTGCCGGTCTGGTTCCTCGATGGCCTGAATCGCCGCGCTGGCCAGAAAGTTTCCCGCGTTCTGCACATCCTCGCGGACAACTTTGATTGCCTGTCTGAAGTGCTTGAGAAAAGGAACCGCTTCTTTAGCGAAGATATCGAGGTCCTCACCTAGGATGCGACCGGCTCTTTCAGCTCCCACGCTGGCGAAAATCGCGGCGGTCGAGGAGGGGGTGATTATGCCGTCAATATCCGGGCGGGACTTAAGAAAGGCGATGAGGGTCTGTTTCATCTCTTCACCGCTTTCGTCGCTGGTGATCCCGGGAATCGCCTCGAACTGCGCTTCGGTTTGTGCGCAGGCCTCGCGCGCGCCGCGCAGCATGTCCTGTGAGTAGTTCTGTTCCAGCGGCGGCGTGAGCATGGCGATCTTGCGGCGACCGGAACGTACCAGCTCCTGCACCGCAAGCTGCCCGAACGAAGTGTTGTCGAAATCGAAATACGGGTGCTGATCGCGCCATTTCGATCGGCCATAGGTGGCAAACGGAAACTTCCGGTCCAGCAGATGGGCGATGCGCGGGTCCTCGACCTCGATCCGGTTGAGGATCAGCGCGTCGGCCGATCCGGTTTCGAGGATATAGCGGACCGGCTGCATGGGATCTTCGCCGGGGAAATAGGGCGTGATGATCAGGTGATAGCGGGTGTCGCGCAGGGCTTGCGCGATCGAGGCGACAAGCTGACCGGTGTGATCCGTTACTTCGTGATCCGAACACAGGACCAGCGAGATCACATTGGTCTTTCCGGTCCGCAGCCGTAGCCCCGCGCGGTTCGGGATATAGCCGATCTGCGCCGCAATCTCGCGCACCTTCTTCTTGGTCGCGGCACCGATATCCGGGGCATCGTTCAGCGCCCGCGATACGGTTGGCACCGCTAGCCCCGAAAGTTCGGAGATGGTGCGCAGCGTTGGTCGGCTTTTTTCGGATCGAGACATTCGGTTCCTGGTTTGCTTTGCGAAATTCGCTGCATGGCGCACGTCGCCTGCGGTGAAATCCGGTAGAATATTGGTGCTGACCCTAGTGGCTAAGAGGGCGGGTGTAAATCCGTTGCAAGAAATTACTAAATCGTTATAGTAGTTTGCTATAACGTTTTAGATTAGGAGGAATCGATGAAACGACTGACGAGTTTGCTGGCTGGGACTGTGCTGGTCGGGGCGAGTGCGGTCCAGGCGGCTGATCTGGAAGTCACCCATTGGTGGACATCGGGCGGCGAGGCTGCGGCGGTGTCGGAATTTGCCAAGGCCTTTAACAACAATACGGAACATTCATGGGTTGATGGCGCCATTGCCGGATCGGGCGGTACGGCGCGCCCCATTATCATCAGTCGAATCATTGGTGGCGATCCCATGGGGGCGACACAGCTGAATCACGGACGTCAGGCGGAAGAGCTGATCGAAGCGGGGCTGCTGACCGATCTGACCGAGCTAGCCGAGCAGGAAGGCTGGAAGGACATCGTGAATCCTTCGTCTCTGCTTGAGGCCTGTACCTTTGAAGGCCGCATCTATTGCGTGCCTGTGAACATTCACTCATGGCAGTGGATCTGGCTGAGCCATGAGGCGTTTGACAAAGCCGGTGTGCCGGTTCCCGCCGACTGGAACGAATTCGTGGCCGCCGCGCCCAAACTGCAGGCAGCGGGTATCGTACCGCTGGCCATGGGTCAGCAAAGCTGGCAGCAGAACGGGGCCTTTGGCGTGTTGGCCGTGGCGATTGCCGGTGTGGATGCCTGGCGCGAGGTTGTGGTCAATCGCAACGCCGATGCGGCGATGGGGCCGGAATACACCAAAGTGTTCGAAGCCATCGTGGACGCGCGTGATCTGGCTGCGGACTCGAACGTTCAGGACTGGAACCAGGCCACCAACATGGTGATCACTGGTAAGGCAGGCGCGCAGATCATGGGGGACTGGGCGCAAGGCGAGTTCCAGATTGCCGAGAAGGTCGCCGGACAGGATTACACTTGTCTGCCGGGCCTGGGCGTGAATGAGATTCTCGATACTGGTGGCGATGCATTCTATTTCCCGGTCGTTGATGATCCGGAAATTCAAAAGGCGCAGATGGCGCTGGCGTCGACCCTGATTGCCCCGGATGTTCAGGTTGCCTTTAACCTCAAAAAAGGCTCGTTGCCGGTGCGCGGAGATATTGATCTGTCCGCCGCGAACGACTGCATGCAAAAGGGATTGGACATTTTGAAGGCTGGTGGCGTCCTCCCCTCAGGCGAGATGAACCTGACGCCGGATACCCAGACTCAGATAGAAGACCTGATGGCTGAGTTCTGGTCCACTGACATGTCGGCTGCGGA
Source organism: Ruegeria sp. AH12 (assembly GCF_056541465.1). Classification (NCBI taxonomy): domain Bacteria; kingdom Pseudomonadati; phylum Pseudomonadota; class Alphaproteobacteria; order Rhodobacterales; family Roseobacteraceae; genus Ruegeria; species Ruegeria sp. AH12. The sequence continues at coordinate 2,967 of NZ_JBQFYL010000013.1, forward strand.
CGCGCAATCGCGTTACGCCGACATCATCCGGTCCGCCGAGTAAGGCACCACCGCGCACTGCTCTGTCCGGGGAGACTCGGCCCCGGGCAGGCCAGAGCTGCGTAGAAAGACCGATATGGAAAACCCAACTTCTCTCGACCCGCCAGAACGCGGGCGCGCCCGGCGACCCGTGTCGCTGTTTCGCAACATGTCCGCCAAGATCGCATCGATCCCGATGATCCTGACCGCGTTGGTGGTGTTTGTAGGCGGCACTGCCTGGACGGTTGTGCATTCGTTCACCTCGTCCAAACTGTTGCCCAAGCTGAATTTTGTCGGGTTCGATCAATACGAACGGCTGTGGACCACGCCGCGCTGGCTGGAATCGATCGGGAATCTAGCGCTCTATGGTGTGTTGTCGCTGATCTTTACGCTGGTCATCGGGTTCACGCTGGCGGCGCTGCTGGATCGCAAGATCCGGGGTGAGAATGTGTTCCGCACCATATTCCTCTATCCGTTTGCACTCAGCTTCATTGTGACCGGGTTGGCCTGGCAATGGATCCTGAACCCCGATCTGGGCATTCAGCACGTGGTGCGCGGCGTGGGGTGGGAGAGCTTTACCTTCAACCCGCTGAACGACCCGGACATCGTGATGTACGGTATTCTGATCGCGGGCCTGTGGCAGGGGACAGGGCTGATCATGGTGATCATGCTGGCTGGTCTGCGCGGGATTGACGAAGACATCTGGAAGGCCGTCCGCGTCGACGGGATCGGGACGATCAAGACCTATGTGGTGGTCATTATCCCGATAATGCGGCCGGTTTTCGTAACCGCGTTGGTGTTGATCACCAGCGGCATCATCAAGCTTTACGATCTGGTGGTGGCGCTGACCAACGGCGGGCCCGGCATCGCCTCGGAAGTGCCTGCGAAATACGTGATCCAGTACATGTTCCGGGCGCAGAATCTGGGGCAGGGGTTTGCCGCGTCGACCATGATGCTGATCTCGGTGGTGATCATTCTGATCCCTTGGGCCTATCTGGAATTCGGAGGGCGCAAACGTGGCTGAACTGACCTCTGCCGGCTATGCCGAAGGGCCGCGCGGCCCAAAGCCAAAACGCAGCCTGAGCCGGGCGAACATCTTTCTCTATGGCACGCTGATTGTGGTGTCGTTCTACTACTTGCTGCCGCTTTACGTAATGGTGGTGACATCGTTGAAAGGCATGCCCGAAATCCGGGCCGGGAACATCTTTTCACCGCCGCTTGAAATCACCTTTCAGCCTTGGGTCAAGGCCTGGGCGCAGGCCTGTACCGGCATCAACTGCGATGGGCTGAGTCGGGGGTTCGGCAACTCGGTCAAGATCCTGATTCCCTCGGTGGTGTTGTCGATCGCCATTGCCTCGATCAACGGCTATGCGCTCGCGCGCTGGAAATTCAAAGGCTCGGAGGTGTTCTTTACCATCCTGATCGTGGGTGCGTTCATTCCCTATCAAACCATGCTCTATCCGCTGGTGATCATCCTGCGTGAGATCGGTCTGATGGGCGATCTAGGCGGTCTGGTGCTGGTCCATACGATCTTTGGCATGCCGATCCTGACGCTGTTGTTCCGCAACTACTTCACCTCAATCCCCGAGGATTTGCACAAGGCCGCCCGTGTCGACGGTGCCGGGTTCTGGAGCATCTATTTCCGCATCATGCTGCCGATGTCGCTGCCGATCTTTGTGGTGGCGATCATCCTGCAGGTTACGGGCATCTGGAACGATTTCCTGTTCGGCGTGATCTATACCAAGCCGGAGACCTACCCGATGACGGTGCAGCTGAACAACATCGTCAACTCGGTGCAGGGGGTCAAGGAATACAACGTCAACATGGCCGCGACGCTGCTGACCGGGCTGGTGCCTCTCGTCATCTATTTTGTCTCGGGCAAGCTGTTCGTGCGCGGCATCGCCGCCGGTGCGGTGAAAGGATAATCATGCATTCTGTCGAAATACGCGATCTGGATCTGAGCTTTGGGGCGGTCGAGGTGCTGAAGGGTCTGAACCTGAATATTGCAGATGGTGAGTTCCTGGTGCTGCTGGGATCGTCTGGGTGCGGAAAATCCACCCTGCTGAACTGTATCGCCGGGTTGCTCGAGGTTACGGATGGCCAGATTTTCATTCATGACCGCAACGTGACATGGGAAGAGCCATCAGATCGGGGCATCGGGATGGTGTTCCAGTCCTATGCGCTCTATCCGCAGATGACGGTTGAAGGAAACCTGTCTTTTGGCCTTAAAAACGCGCGGATGGCGCGGGATGAGATTGCAAAACGGGTCGCACGCGCGGCTGAGATTTTGCAGATCGAACCGTTGTTGAAGCGCAAACCCGCGGCGCTGTCGGGTGGTCAGCGTCAGCGGGTGGCCATAGGCCGGGCTTTGGTGCGCGATGCGGATGTGTTCCTGTTTGACGAGCCGCTGTCCAATCTCGATGCCAAGTTGCGCGCCGATCTGCGGGTGGAAATCAAGCGCCTGCATCAGCAGCTGAAGAACACCATCATCTACGTGACGCATGACCAGGTCGAGGCGCTGACGCTGGCTGACCGGATCGCGGTGATGAAGGGCGGGCAAATTCAACAGCTGGCCTCGCCATCCGAAATCTACAACCGGCCCGGCAACCGCTATGTGGCGGATTTCGTTGGCTCGCCATCGATGAATTTTGTGGAGGGCCTGCTGACCGAGGGGCGATTTGAGGTCGCGGATCAAGCGCTGGCGGTGGACAGCTATCCTTTTGCTAAGCAGCCCTGCGGTCCGGCGACCTTGGGTGTGCGGCCTGAACATGTCGTAACGGGTGCAGCGGCTGAAGAGCTGCCGTTTCACACCACGGTTCCGGTTGAGGTGGTCGAGCCGATGGGGTCGGACACGTTGGCCTGGACCCGGTTCGCCGCTGAGCCTTTCCGCGTGCGCCTTGACGGGCAAAGCGGTGTCAGCCCTGGCGATCAAATCACCATCGGTATCGACCTTGCCAAAGCCTCGTTCTTTGACGCGGAGACGGAGTTGCGGCTGTGAAGGATATTGGGGCGTTGCCGGCGCTTGATTTGTCGGGTCAGTGGCGGATGCGGGACGCGAGCGGGGAGTATGATCTGGCTGTGAGGCTGCCCGGTGACGGGATCACCGCGCTGCATCAGGCTGGGCTGATCCCCGACCCCTATGAGGGACGCAACGAATATGATCTGCGCCGCATCGCCGAGCGGGACTGGATGTTCGAGCGCAGCTTTCATCTGGATGGTACGAGCTATCTGCTGCAGCTGACCGAGGTGGATACAGTGGCGGAAATTGCGCTGAACGGCAGCGTGGTTCTGACCACCGACAATGTTTTCCGCAGTTATCAGGCGGATCTGTCCGGCGCGGCGCGGGTGGGTGAAAACACCCTGCGCATCACCCTTCGGTCAAGTATCGCCGAGGGAGCGGCACGGCAGGTGGCGCTGCCTTATCCGGTGCCAAGCCATCCGCGCAATTGCCCGATCCCGAACGGCAACATGCTGCGCAAGGTGCAATGCGATTTCGGCTGGGACTGGAACATCGCGCTGGCCCCTTTCGGGGTATACGGGCAGATACAGCTGCTGCCGAAGTCGCAGCCCCGGTTCTCGGGCCTTACCGTGCTGCAGCGCCATGCCAGGGGCAGGGCGACACTGACTGTGCAGGCGCGGCTGGATGGAGCGGCAAACGCTGAGCTGCGTTTCTGCGGGCAAAGCCAGAGTTTGTCCGTCGACAGCGATGGCCGGATTGAGGCCGAGTTTGTCATCGATCAACCGGAGCTTTGGTGGCCAGCCGGTCTGGGGCCACAGACCCTTCACGAGCTGACACTGAGCAGCGGTGACGCCTCGGAAACCCGGCGGATCGGGCTGCGCGATATTCAACTGATCACCGAACCGGATGAAATCGGCTCCAGTTTCAAGTTCCGCGTGAATGGCATGGATGTTTTCTGTCGGGGAGCTAACTGGATCCCCGCCGATGCACTGCCGGGGCGGATCACGCCAGAGAAAACCCGCGATCTGCTGCAATCGGCGGTCGATGCCAATATGAACATGCTGCGGGTTTGGGGTGGCGGGCGCTATGAGCGGGATAGCTTCTATGAAGCCTGCGACGAGCTGGGGCTGCTGATCTGGCAGGACGCCATGTTCGCGTGCAACCTCTACCCGTCGCACCCGGAATTTCTGGACAATGTAGAGGCCGAACTGAGCGAACAGGCGGCGCGGCTGTCCGTACATCCCTGCATCGCGCTGTGGTGTGGCGACAACGAACTGGTGGGCGCGCTGGGGTGGTATGATGTCAGTGTCAAAGACCGCGATCGCTATCTGGTAGGGTATGACCGGCTGAACCAAACCATCGAACGCGCCATCCGGAACACGCTGGGTAGGGATGTGAACTGGTGGCCGTCTTCGCCCTCGCTGGGCCCGCTGAACTTCGGTGATGGCTGGCACGAGGACGGGGCAGGGGACATGCATTTCTGGTCGGTTTGGCACGAGGGTCGGGATTTCGACCATTACCGTGATGTGGCCCCCCGGTTCTGTAGTGAATTCGGGTTTCAGTCTTACCCGTCGATGGATGTGATCAGCAGCTTTGCCGAGCTGCAGGATTTCAACATCGCCGCCCCGGTGCTGGAAAGCCATCAAAAGAACGCAGGCGGCAATGCGCGGATTGCCGAGACGATGTTTCGGTATTTCCGCTTTCCTGAAGGGTTCGAGAATTTCGTCTATCTCAGCCAGGTGCAGCAGGGGCTGGCGATCAAAACCGCCGTTTCGCATTGGCGGGCGCAAAAGCCGCGCTGCATGGGAACGCTGTACTGGCAGTTGAACGACACCTGGCCGGTGGCGAGCTGGTCGTCGCTGGATTATGGCGGCGGATGGAAGTTGCTGCATCACATGGCGCGGCGGTTTTACGATCCCGTCGCGGTGACTGCGGTGCCCGGGGCAGGGCAGCTTGCGCTGGTTGCGGTCAACGACACGCGTGCACCGGTCAGTATCTCGCTCAGCGCCAGCGCGTTGAACCTTGATGGCAGCGAACGCGAGCTGGGTACAGCCCAGGGGATCGTCCCGACCGATGCTGCCGCAACCTTTCTGATGATCCGGCAGGATGCGCTCAAGCCGGATGAAGTACTGCTCTACCGCATGACCATGCCCGATGGAACGGTCCGCACCGGTCATCACGCGCCGTTGTCCTACAAGGCCTATGATCTGCCGGAGAACGGGCTGCGGCTGCAGACCGAGGATCTTGGCGATCACGTCGCGATGACTCTGACTGCGGATCAGCCTGCTTTCTATGCCAGTGTCGAGCCGGATCAACCGGGTCGGCTAAGTGACAATGCGGTGCTGGTGCTGCCCGGCCAACCTGTGCGCCTGACGTTTACACCGGCGCAGCCCGGAGCCGATTGCCGGTTTACCCTGCGCGATCTGCGCAGCGCCACATATCATTCCAACAACAAGGACAGGCCATGACCGCGATTGGGTTTCAGCTTTATAGTTCCCGCAATTTCCCCCCGCTTACTGACACGCTGCATATGCTGGCCGAGATCGGTTACGCCGAGGTCGAAGGTTATAGCGCGCTGTTTCAGGACGACGCGCTGTTTCAGCAGTTACTGGCCGGGCTGGACGCATCCGGGCTGCGCATGCCAACCGCGCATTTCGGGCTGGACGTATTGCGGGGCCGACCGGGTGAGGTGATCGACCTTTGTCGTCGGATTGGTATCAGCACCGTGTTCGTGCCCTATCTTGCTGCCGAAGACCGGCCGAAGGAGGCGCAGGGCTGGGCAGCATTTGGCACGGAACTGGCCGAGCTGGGAAAGCCCCTGCAAGATGCCGGGCTGGGATATGGCTGGCACAATCACGATTTCGAGCTGGTCGATCTGGGCATCCCCGAGGTGCCGCTGGATCTGATCCTGCAGGCGTCAGACGATCTGCTGATCGAGCTTGATGTGGCCTGGGTGGTGCGCGGCGGGCGCGATCCGCTGCAATACATCTCGAACTATGGCGACCGTATCCGGGCGGTGCATGTCAAGGACATCGCGACGGCTGGAACCTGCATGGACGAGGATGGCTGGGCTGATGTCGGGCAGGGCGTGATGGATTGGCCAGGATACTACGCAGCACTGCGGGACGGTGCGGCGCAGCATTACATCATGGAGCATGACAACCCCTCGGATCATCTGAGATTTGCGGCACGGTCGCTGGATGCGGCTCTTGAACTGGGAAAGGCGCAATGATGGAAGAATTGGGTGTCGGCATCATAGGTGCCGGGAGTATTTCTGCGACTTATCTGCGTCTGGCACCGCTGTTCCGGGGATTTTCGATCAGGGCGATTGCTGATTTGAATGCCGAGGCCGCCAGCGCGCGGGCCGCCGAATTTGGCATTCGCGCTGAAACGGTCGATGGACTGCTGGCGGCGGATGATATCGACGTGGTGGTGAACCTGACCATCCCGGCGGCGCATTTCGAGGTGACGAAATCCATTCTTGAGGCCGGCAAACATGCCTATTCGGAGAAGCCCGTCGTGCTGACCCGCACCGAGGGCGAGGCGTTGGCTGCACTGGCCGCCGGGCGCAACCTGCGGGTGGGGTCGGCACCGGACACGTTTCTGGGGGGCAGCCATCAGCAGGCAAGGCAATTGATCGATGATGGCGCCATTGGCCCAGTGGTGTCCGGTACGGCTTATGTGATGGGACCGGGGATGGAACACTGGCATCCCAATCCCGATTTCTTTTTTCTGCCCGGTGCCGGTCCGGTTCTGGATATCGGTCCCTATTACATCACCAATCTTGTGAACATGATCGGGCCGGTTCAGCGGGTCGCATCCCTGTCGCAGACCGCGTATCAGACCCGCACGATCACGTCTGAACCGCGCCGGGGCGAGACGGTTCCAGTCAAAACACCCACGACATTGATGGCTCTGCTGGAATTTGACTCGGGCGCGATCATCACATTGGGGGCCAGCTGGGACGTCAAGGCGCATGGGCACAGCAATATGGAGCTCTATGGCAGTGAAGGCTCGTTATTTGTGCCGGACCCGAATTTCTTTGGCGGGACGCTGAAGCTCGCGGGGGCGGATGGCGCAGTGCATGGGATCGAGCCGTGGGCGCATCCGCTTGGCATCCCCAACGAGGGAACAGAAGGGAACGATCCGCGCGCCAACTATCGCTGCGCGGGGTTGGCCGATATGGTCGTTGCATTGCAAGAAAACCGCCCACATCGCTGTGCGCTGGAACTGGCCACGCACAGCGTGGATGTGATGACGGCGATACTGACCTCGGCCGAGAGCGGGGGATTTGTCGACATGACCACAACCTGCGCGCGGCCCGAATCTCTGACACCAGAGATGGCTGCGAGACTGTTAGACGAAGCTGTCGCAAACTTTGAGCAAGGGTGAGAAGGACCGACGCTCTGGTTGATTATCCTGCCAATTGGACGAACTACTAATACAGTTGGAGCCCGGGCGGGTTCTGTTGCGAAGTTTCCTGCACACAGAAGCCGCTTGTAGGGCTTGGTGCTGCAATCGCGGCTAAGGTCAGCTGTGTGGCTGTTGTCCCGTGCTTTGCTCAACAGATTGCCAACGCGTCGAAGATCTGCAAGGTCCCTTCGGCTGACATTGATGCCGTCTGAACCGACCCGATGACCGGTTCGAGTCCGAGGCGGACCTTAAGCGCAACGTTGCGGTCGATTCTACTGCTTCAATTCATGAAGCGTCACCAAAACGCTTCAGAGCTGCACTTGCGACTTGATCACCTCATTCCTGCACGAAATGTCCAGCCTCTTCTAAAACCAACAGCGCAGGACAACCTCTGATGACTTTGCGCAGCTTGATCATCCAGGTACGCCAAAACTGGGTCTTTCGCTCCGATTGCCATGAAGCTCTCCGCGGCCCATTCTGTTTGCCAGAATTTTTGGGCGCGCTTTGCTGTTTCAATACCGGCCATACCCGGCTCAATCATCACCATTTGGGGGAACCGGCGTACACCGCCTTGTACCATTGATCAGGGAACGGAGCTTCAAACGCAAGCGCCTCGGCTTCACTCAATTGTGGACAAGCCCGCTGAATCAATGCGCCGCAATCTAGGTTCGGTCGGCTGGCCACATAGTCTTCCAGCTTCTGAAACCGTCCCCAGGGCTCTCTCTGGTCGGCAGCGCTGCTTCATAACGATTAAACGGGAAAACCGATCCTGAAGATCCATTGGCAGGGTCAATCCCAGAATGCCGCCCCTGTCCTGTACCACCAGCGTGATGTTTTTCAGGTCCAGTTTCACTATAAGGGCGATCATCATATCGCGATGAAAATCGAAGCTGTACAACGCGTCACTGACGGGTTTGTCAGACCTACCGCAACCCAACCAGTCCGGCACAGCGACACGAGCACCAGATTGCGTTAAACGGGTATCATCCGTCGAAAAAGATAGGCCCAAGTTGGCTGACCCGGCAAGCACAGGAATGTTCGTGGTGCGTTATCCGGGCGTTGATCCACGTAGTGCACGCGAAGACCTTCGTAGCCTTCGAGGTCTTAGACGTAGTTCGGGTCGAAATTGTAGCCGGGCAGAGCTTGAAATCTCTCATCCGGCGTTCTCAGGACATCCATGATCGGTCATTCTCACAATTGCATTCGGATAATCATGCAAGTCGAGATACAGTCCCGCGACCCACCCTAAGTGGATGTCTGGTTTGTCCGCTGAAATTGAGCTCAATGGCCTTCAGTCTTTGCACTCGCGGCAAAGGGCAGCAATGCGGGCTGCGACCGCAGCATCTTGGCCCGTCAGCCATGTCGGGTCTGGGCCGTTCTCAATCGCATTCAAAGGCCCGGATGTCGTCCAGCACGCTGTATGTGATCGCCTTTCTTTTCGAAAGAAACCGCGTGTCCGGCATGTCCATATTCAGAGCAAAGACATGAGTATCGCTCGCGCATTCCAGCCACCCGACAAACCACCCGATGTCCATGTCCGTCTTGCTGTACCGCCAGCCGGTCTTGGAACGCATAGTCCAATTAGCGTGTGTGTCGGTCACCATGATATCTCGTGCCTCCGCAAATGTACTTTTAGACAGCGGCAACAGTTTCAGTGTGAGTTTCGAAAGGAACTCAACTTGCTCAAGCGCCGAGATCGTCAGTGTATCGTCCAGCCAATAGGTGGTGAGCTGGTCGATGGTTCCGACATCTGCATTTCCGTAGTCGAAGCTTTTTAACCCGTCCGCCATCACGGCCTGCCCGCCGGTTCGGACAATCTCTTGATAGACCCAAACAACCGAGTTTTGGAACGCGGACTCAAGTGAATGGTCCTGGTTCCATGCTTGGTTACTTCTTGGAACATTGTCCCACTGAAACACTGTTTCGGACGTCGCCAATCCATTTTCCAGCGCAATCAAGCTGTGAGGGATCTTGGACGTAGAGGCCGGCGAAAATCGCTGTTCGGCGCGGTCGCGGTTTGCAATCCAAAGCTGGCCATCAGACAGGCGTCTGATCACAATCGTCGTGTTTTCAATTTGGGCGCCTGCGACCGTTACATTGGGCTCGACATCTACTGCATCGGCTGCGACCGGCGACGAAAGCGCAATGCCAAGCCATCCTGCGGCATACAGGCTGAAAACAATAGCGGCCTTCGGCCGGACTTTCTTGCTTCTTTGACGATCTGAGGTGACCAAACTTAATCTCTTTAAATTCAGGCCCGGACTATCCTTGGTGAGGCTCGCCTTGCCCTGTGTCGAGGTATTGTTTGAGACTGCCCAGAAAGAACATATCCCAGCCCGCCTCACAAACATCATAGCATAGCAAGTCGGGGGTGAGCCCTTGGTGCTGCATCTCAATTTTAGAGCCACCTTCTTGCTCGATGATTTGCCACAGCACCTTGGTGTTGAGCCACTCAGTTTCAATCTCTTTTGGTTGGCCCTCGTGGACATGTAAGGCATCAACGCAGGTCCACTCGACATGCGCTGGTTCTTCTGCACTGGTCAATTCGAATGTCCAATAGGACACACCGGGTGGGAAAGTGAATTTCGCGCGATCCCCGATGTTTGCCAGCGGCTGATCGGGTCGGGTCCACCAGTAGGCGACACCCTTGGTCACCGCGTCGAACGCGGCGGACGGGGAAGACTGAACGTCTATGAACTTTGTGTAGCTTGGTGCTGTCATCTTGGTTGTCCTTAAGCAGCTTCGGCCCAATGGGGCGGAAAGGTTGCGGCGACGTTTGGAAGGGCTTCGATCCGCGCGACCCATTCTGCGATTTCGGTTGATATGGTCGTAAGGTCTGGCAGGCCGAGCGCTTGCATTATCATCGGTTTCGTCTCCGTCGCCCGTTGGATCAGACGTACATGAGGGAAGGCGACGGCGTCGGCCGCGCCCGGGCGTTCACCAGAAAGGTAGGAGTTTTCGACCAAGATGCCGGTTAAGTGAGCAAGTTCTGATCGCAGATTCTCGCTGGCGTGTTTCAGATCGTCTGTGGCTTCGTCCGCGCCTTGAAAGAAGATCGGTGAAAGGACACCACTTGTTGCGTCTGGCAGATAGTCGAAGATTTCCATCGTTCGCTGCCAGATCAGCGCTGCGTCTTGTGGTGTGTCCCCAAACAAGGGAGGGTCTGGATATTCTCGATCCAGCCAGGCCAGGATGGCAATGGATTGGCTAAGGGTCGCGTCTCTGTCTTTCACCGTCGGAACCGTTCCGCGCGGGTTGATGGCACGGTAGGCGTCGGATTTGTGCTCCTTCTGCGCGGCGGACAGCAGGTGGACTTCATGGTCGAGGCCTTTGAAGGCCATACCAAGGGCTGCGCGCCAGGGGCTGGGGGCCCCGCTTACGGTCCAAATTTCCAGGGACATATTCACATTCCTCCGTGGGTGGGTGTTTGCAGAAACATATCCACTACGGTATTATTCGAAAAGTAGGCAGAATTTTTTGCTATACTATCGAAAATGATACTATTGAGGAAAACATGATGTCTGAGGCCCTTGTCGACCAAGTTCAAGCACAAATTCCAGATGCAAGTGCGTGCCCAGCACCGCGTGTCATCGGGATGATTGGCGGCAAATGGAAGCTGCTTATTCTACAGATTCTGATCTTTCAGGGCACCAAGCGATTTGGCGAGTTGCGGAAATCCATCGACGGGATCACCCAGACGATGTTGACAAACCAGCTTCGTGCGCTGGAAGCCGATGGACTGGTAACCCGAAAGGTTTATGCGGAGGTGCCACCACGGGTGGAATACTCGGCCAGTGCGGATGGCTTGGCGCTGGCCCCAGTGTTCACATCGATGCACGACTGGTGGGTGAACCGGTCAGCTGGATCTTAGTGCCTGATCCACCCGGTCCCTCGGGGCGCGGGGTAAGGCGAACGCCAGTCACGACCGCCTAAGGCACTGATGAGTAACTCCGTTTCCAAGAGTTTCAGCCCACGCAAGAGCATAGGCGCGTGGCAATGCGGTGCCCTCGAACAGCCGCTTTCCCGCGCCGACGACAACCGGGAAGGTCCAGATCCGAAACTCGTCGATCAAATCGTGAGACTGCAGCGTTTGGATTAATGCAGAGCTGCCATGGATTTGTAGCAGCGGCCCGTCCAGCTCCTTCAACTCTTGCACAGCTTTCGCGACGTCTCCGTTCAACGCGTGTGAGTTTTTCCAGCTCAGTGGTGAGTTCTGCGAAGTTGCCACATACTTTCGCGCGGAATTTAACCGATTGCCAAGATCAGAACGCGGCGCGTTTGGCCAATGTCCGGCAAAGATGTCATAAGTCTTGCGCCCAAAAAGGATATCGTAAGTTTCCGACATGGCGACGCGTTCAACATGCGGCATCACGCGTTCCCAATAGGGGGCCGCCCAACCGCCTTGCGTGAAGCCGCCCGACGGGTCTTCATCGGGCATGCTTGGCGACTGCATCACCCCATCCAGTGTCACAAAGGACAGTACCGCAAGTTCGCGCATCTTACGGCTGGTCTTCGTTTAACGATTGCGCGAAAGCAGCAAGCTTATCGAAGGCCTGGTTCCAACCACCAGCCCCGGCCGTGCCTTCGGTGACACCCACATGAACCATCACCATTCGCGTCTTGCCGTCGACCTCGCTCAGCTCGACGATGACCTCCGTGATGTCTGGGAAGGAATCCGGCATCCCCATCGACTGCGGTGAAATAATGGTGCCGTCCGCGTCGCACATGCTTTCCGTGTAGACCAGACGATCCGGCGCGCGGACCTCTTTGTAGACACCGGTGAACCACATCTCCATTGATCGCTCGGGTGTTTGCATCGCCATGCTGACTTTGCGGGTTCCGCCTACATTGACATCCATCTCGGCTGTCGGGACCGACATGCCGTTCGGCCCGTACCACTGTTTGAACAAGACCGGATCGGTCCACATTTTCCAAACAAGATCGATCGGCGCATCAAACACCCTCTCGATCCGAACCCAGTTGTTCTCTTCGCTCATGTATCGTTTTCCTTCATGTCAGCCAAAAGAGTTTCCAGTGCTTCGAAACGTGCCTCCCAAATCGACCGATACCTCTCGGTCCAACTTGCGATTTCTTGGATCGGTGCCGTTTCGAGTTTGCACAGCCGAAACTGGGCGTTTTTCTCTCGGGAAATCAGTCCAGCACGTTCCAGCACCCGAATATGTTTCGACACGGCAGGCAAGGTCATATCAAACGGCTCTGCCAAGGCGTTCACGCTGGCCGTTCCTTGTGCAAGTTGGGCTAGAATTGCCCGGCGGGCCGGATGCGCAAGGGCGGAAAACGCGGCGTCTAGCTGGTCATCTTTGGTCATAGGGCATTATTATACCAATTGGTTAATTAAACAAGTGGTTTATTAATACTCAATTGATGCGACGTGAATGCCCGAGCCTCCACTCTAAAATTGTCAACTGACAGGAGATCTATGGCCAGCACGTCCAGGGTCAGGAGATGTTCACACTTGACCCGACATTTGTTGATCAATGTCCGCTAGCCGAACCACTTCAGCATTCTGTTCTGTGCTCAACTTCGAACTCTTTAATCACATCGAACAAGGCTGCAACGTCAAAGGCAATCAGGGCCACCTCGGTGTCCCAGCGGATGTGTCCCACGCAGACGCCTGCGCCAATGGTTTCACTTAGGACGGTCAGGTCCGGTTCGGACACTTGGGGCGCTACCAGTCGTTCGGCCGAGAGAAGTTGCTCAAGCCTGTTTCGCTGGAAATCCCTGAGACCAGAGAGCAAGCCTTCCGGGCCATTGGCGTGCTCTGCCCGCTCTTTGCCAAACTGCAAGGATGCTAAAGTAAGTCTCTGCAACCTACGTATAACCACATCAAGCATTGAGCCGTGGTCATCGGTATCGGCCACATTAAGAACTCCTTGACGGATTGCCGTGACCGATACCATTCCGGAAACACCGTACAAATCGGAGCGCAATGGGCCTGGGATCAAAGCAAAATCAGACGTGGGGCCAATTGCGTCGGTGAAACTGACCATCAGATTCACGATGTCTTCGGAATTCACGATAGGCGCCTGGTCAATGATCTCTTGAAAGCCCAGATTGCTGCAGTCAGAAACTAGAACCACTCGGCGGCCTGTGACCTGCAATTCCAGAATGTTCTCATCGGATACGAACCGCAGTGTTGTCCCAAGCACAGCGTTTTCGATTTCACGCAGCATTGCCGCCATTGGATCAGCAGCCTCCAACGGCAGCCTTCCATTTAGAAACGGAAAGCGGCATGTCGCTAACTTGGACAAATTGCTTTGAAAATCGGTCAAGTCAGGCATCGGGTCTCTCCGATCCGACCCGAGTTCTGGATCAGCTTGTCCCACTCGTCTGCGTCCAAAAGCTGAAACTCTGTGACACAGTTGCCGCTATCTTCGACGTTCAAGTGCAGTGACGTAACAACCGAAGTCCAGGGGTTAACGTCCGATAGCAACAGGCCTGGCTTGCCCACCATTGCATTGACTAGGGATGTTTTGCCGGATTTGATCTGGCCTATGAACGTAATCTCAGGTGAAAAACTCTCAACATCGCGTGACATCGATCGCAGTTTCTTTTGCGTGTTTCGACCGCCGAGGCTTGCAATATCTAACAGTTTCTCTTTGCTAAACTGAATGCAGCTGCTGAGATCGTTCAGAGGGCCCAAACTGGCATTCAGAAAGACCAGAGCTCCGGGAGCATTTTGATCGGAACTGACTTGACTACCTGTCCGCACAACCATGGACATAACCCTAATCATCTTTAACACACATGATGAGTTAAAGGGTCAATAGGTAGGCAATATGACTATATCGGGGCATCATTCGCATTTTTTGAGTTCTTGGCTCGGGATAGTTCTCTCTTTAGCTGAATTGCGGCCATGATGGTCTCGGTCACATCTGCCCGTTCTGCTTCGATCCGGAACAGCTCAACCAGGTCTACAAGCTCGCGCAACATCTGAAGTGAGCCTCGCATGTTCACGTCATCCGACCACGCGTCCAGATCGAGTTCAATCTCTTCCAGAACCTTTGCCATTTCGGTCAGAAATTCAGAGTTTGAAAATACGTTGCCTAATGCGGGAGAGTCACTCAGTCGGGACAGTTTGTTAATTGCGTCATCTAAGCCGGGGGCCGGAATGGCATCTGTAATAGGACTAGCGGCAAGTGTTGGTTCCCCCACCGGCCGCGTAGGATCGGTCACCGTATTTTGAGCATCTTCAATACTAGCGTCGTCGGGACCCAAAAGGCCACCCGTACCTTGCAGGAACAGTTCAGCCTGCCCCGAAGCGTGCTCTCTCGCCGCGTCAATGTCGCGCCTTAGAATCGAGATCAGTTTGTGCCCGCCTGATGCGCGAAACAGGGTCTTGTCCAGTTTAGAGCCCGACCGGGCCTGCGAGGCGTCCTCAGGTGAAAGGCAAACAAAATCCAGAAATTCAGACCCAAATTCAGCGCAAAGGCGCGCTTCGGTTTTATCGCGCTCGCGTCCCGAGTTGATCGAAACCAGGATTGCATGATCCTTCAACCTATTGGGTATCTGTGCCCAAACCCGTTGATCTGTATGATCAAAATCATGGGTACACCATATCGCAATATCTGTTTGCAGGGCTAGCCATTCAATAGATGCACCTGTTAGATCCGCTGCCGCAGTGGCCAAAACAGATATCTTCTTCAGGGCTCTCAAAGACAAAGCCAAATTTACCTCAGTGGCATCGGTTTCTGCCAGTGCAATTAGGTCGAAGGGAGATGGGTAGTCGACCTTTGCTCCGTCGCGCTTCACAACCGTCAATTCTTCTTGCTCGGCAAAGCTTAGGCGAACGAGGTCGCACATGACGGTCTGCGGGAGCACGGCTTGCCCCATTACGAAATTTACCAGGTTGGCCCGATCGAGATACGTCGGAGCCAATATGGAAACGCGAATGGGTCTTGTAAGTGCTGCCAAATGCGCGCGTGCACGCGTCGCAACGTCTGCGTTTGCTCCGCCATTTGTCGCGGCAGCCTGCAGACGCGAGTGAAGGGCTAGCTGCGGGCATGATGGACTATTCATCTTACATGCCATTCCAGCAGGGTACCGACGACAAGGTCAGAGAAAATCAACCATATCCTCATCGTCATCTCCCACAATCCAGTTGAACGTCTTGTCGCACAACGCTTTGAACACCATTGTTGTTTCTCCGATAGAAATGCGATCACCGTCGTTCAATTTTTCGGTCGAGATGATTGGTTTACCCTGCAGGCGAACAAGGTTTGTCTTGCCGCCGTGACCGAGGAAATAGCCGTTCTCTTCGGGGTCGTAAGCAATCGCGGCGTGATTGTCGCGCGAGACCGCCATATCTCCGAAATCCAGACAAATGGTCTGATCAGGGTTGCGGCCGATCCGGGACAGCCCGGATCGAAGTGTGAATGCGTAGCCCCGACCGGGGCCGCTGACAATCACAAGCCACCCTACCGGCAAGGTTTGTTCAGGTTCAGGCGCATGGTCCGGGCTGAACAGATCCTTGGTTATACCTTCGGATGTGTCAAACCCGATCAGACGCGTACGCGTGTCGCGCGGGTTGGCGCTGACGGGTCTGGACACAGGTGCGGAGACAAGCTCTTCCATTGGTGTCTCGGTCATCCGCTGGAAAGGCTCCGCGCCAACATTCGGAGCGATGTCAGCGACACCGACCGCGCCAACCGAATGGTTAGGAGACATCAGACGCTGTCTCAAGTTCCGGGCGTGTTGGTCGGTGTCGTCTTGTGGTGTAGTTGATATTGCAGATGATGCGTCTTCAGCAGGCAGCACCGACTCGGTTGCAGGCCTGCGGCGACGGTTCACTAAGGTATCGAACATACTCATATGCAACATCTTTCCTTTAAGAACTGGCCGTTAGACCAGTTCGGTTGATACGTCCTGCAGAAAGTCGAGCAGGCTGTCGGGGCTGACCGCTTCAGGGTTGACGGAATTCGACGGAAAGTACCGCAGGAAGATACTACGTGTTTCGCCTTCCATGCCTTCGTGGTGGCCCATCGACCAGGTCGGGAAAATCCGCTCGCGCACATCCTGACATGAAATCAGGATGATGTTCAGGTGCCGTGGGTCGGCAGAGATCCGATGATAGATCGAGCTGACCTCGGCGCGTCCGCCTTCCAGAACCTGCAGGAAGTAGTTGCCGTTAAAGTGAAGCATGCCGGTGACGTTCATTGCTGCGTTATTGCGTTTACAGACTTCCAGCAACTCGCCCAGATTCAGGCTCATGGACGGGTTGCGCTGGCTGTAGTAGATGAGACGAGTAAGATTCATTTTTCCACTCCGTTGAGAAACAGGTTTTCATTCGACGCGGCAGCCGTTGCCGGGATTGGATCAACGGGCCGGGTCTTGTTGCGGTTCTGTGTTGGTGGTTTGAAAGGCACCGTACCCGAAGGGGCCGACTGTGTCGGACGCCGTTCGACTGGTTCGAGACGCCGCCGCGTAGCACCCAGGCTCGAGGGCCCTTGATCGCGCAAAGCACGACGTTTGCGCTGTCGTTCGCGTTCCAGTTCCAGATGGGCGCGGCGCAACTCGCTGCGGGCTTGATGCGCGCGGCGATTGGCTGTCAGAAGCTCTTTCTGATAGGCTCCGACGAGGTCGGTTTGCACCCTGTTGATGCCCTTACGACCAGACCGGTAAAGCACCAGCAAAAGGATCACAAACACACCCAGCATCAAATAGTCAGGCAGCGGCGCTTCGAAGGCCTGAATATCTGCAAGCAAAGCCTTGGCCGGTGCTTCCAGTTGGGTGATTTGTTCAAGTATTTCCATAACTTCGACCTCTTTTACTGAACAACAAATTCGATTGACTGGTCCGAGGCGCTGGCCACTTGTAGGTCGGCATCAGGATTGCTGCTGTCGACGACAGCCAGGTCCAGGGTCCATGTTTCAAGGTTCCAGCTGACGCGCAGATCGGCGATTCCGGTGCCCGCCAATTCAAGGCTGCCAATGACTTGCAGACCCGCGTGCGAGCAGTCCAACGTGGTCTGGACAAGCTGGCTGACGTCATTCACCCGATTGTTCCATTCAGGGCCTGCAAGCGTTGCCGCGTGCAGCGACACCAAGCGAGACTCAATCCTTTGGATACAGTAGGGATCGTTCGAGTTGTCACCAACCATGGCCAGGAGGCGGCCTTCTTTTGCGGGCTCTGCCGGGGGTTCGATGGCCTTGGCAACGGGCGCTGATTCGACCGGCATTTCAGCCACAGCAGCGGTTGTCTGTTCTATCACAGGGGCCGGTTCGGCCACGGGTTCCGCATGTGCGACCGGCCTTATTGATAAGTCCAGGACGGGTGCGGTGTCAGCGTTTTCTGAATTGCTGAAGAATTTGTTTAACGCCGTATTGCCCGGTGTCACCCCAAGCGAAACGATTGCAGCCACGGTCAGCAACCCGGTTGCCACGATAAAGTTCGGCCCGCGACCCTTTTTGGCCTCGGCGTTTTCTGCAAGTCGGTTGGCTCGAGCCAGTGGCAAGCCAGCGCGTTTGCCGGGAGCACCATCCATTTGGCGTGCCTTAGACATCATGCTTTCCTCTGAAATCTGAACAAAACGCTGCCGTTATTCGCTGCCAGCTTTTTGACATCGATGTTCATACCAGCCGCGACTTCGGTCAAAGTCTGCTCGTTATCCACCAGCGATACCGGTGAATTGTCGTCGGACAAAATCAGGTCTAACCCAAGTTCGACAACCATCTGCTGTAAAACGCCTTGAAGGCGATGAGAATAAAGGATCATTTTCAGTGTTTCCGGTTGCTTGCTGTTTCATCTGAAAATGATGTTGGATAGTGTCATAATTGAGAAAAATGAGAGGCAACTACCAACAAAAGAGGGGTTTTATTGTGATGACCTCTTTTTTGGTGTGTTGAGACACTGAAAAATTAGAATTCTTTCGAGCGGCTCTCATGCTTTAGGCTTTGCTAAGTTTCGTGGGCAAAAAACCGGACCTGAGGCCCGGTGTTTCTTTTTGGTTTTGTCCACTGGATCATGGGACCGATGGCTCAAAAGCTCACCCCTGAACAGTGCTTTCGATCCAGACCTCGACCCGCCGGTTCTTAATCCGTCCTTCGTGCGTTAGGTTGCAGGCTGCGGGTGCAATTTCGCCATATCCGACTGAGGATATTTCGATGCCCGGAAGCTGATCCGCCGCTTCGATGTTCAAGTAGGCCGCAATCCGATTGGCCCGGCGTAGAGATAGGCGCCTGTTGCTGTCAAAGGTTCCGACATCGTCGCTGAAACCGACCAGTTTGATTTTGGTTCCGCGCGGGTGATCCTTGAGGAATTCCACCAAACGGGTGAGTTCTGCTGCCCCGCGACCATCCAATCGAGAGGAACCCGAACGAAAGTGAAAGGTGCTGGACAAGCGATCAAACTGACCCGCTGTATCCAGCATCTCATCGACAATACCTTGCTCATAAGCGCCAGTTCTTGACGCGCGCAGGGTTTCACCACGCAATCCAGCCATGTGTTGCGGCAGCCTGCCGATGCTAAAGCTGGTGAAGCCAGCGACCGAAATCGCATCCTCGGCTTCTTCCGACTTGGCAAAATTCAACAGACCCCGCGCAGTATCGTTGTCCAGATCGCCACGGTTATACAGATAGACCCGACGGACGAAGGGGTATTCCTCGGTCTTTGCATAAAAATGATTGGGTTCTGTTACTACGCCACAAGCGTCGATGATATTCATCGCTTTGGTGCTGCGCTGCACTCCGAACGGCAGGAAGCTGATCGCGCCGGGATTTTCGATGACCTGCGTTGCGGCTTCAATGTCGGTACCTACCGCCGTAATGCCGGAAGGTGTGATGTCCGTGCCGTCGAACAAGACAGATTCAAATAGCTCGCGCGAGGCGGTTTCGGTGTTGCGACCGATAACCTGAATCGGCATGTCAGGGCCATTCAACTGGGACCAGTTGGTTATTTTGCCCAGATAGACATCGCGCAACTGGTTCAGCTCAATCGCCGAAACCGGGTTATCCGGATGGGTCACGATTGCGATGCTTTCCAGCGCCAGCAAATGTTCCTGACCAACAGATGTCATGTTGCCCGCACCACTGGCGGCAAGGCCGCGCGCTTCTTGGCTCTCAATGCGTCGGGTCGACATGCCAATTTCGGCCTCGGCAGCTTCCAACGCATCAAACGCTTCACCGGAATTCGAAGGGATCACAAGGACGCTATCCAGATCATCCCCGAATCCTTCGGCGGTGACGAGGTTAAGCAGTTTATTCTGGCTGTTGGGAAGAAGCTGCGTCGAGATTTCATTGCCCACATGCGCCGCATACCCGGCTATCAATAGGGGCATCAACTCGGTCGCCATGACACCTGATCCAGCGATCCGTAGACTGACATCGCTGGTGTCAATTGTGGGGCAGCCTTCACCATTGCACGTCACCCGATCGGTGCTGACGCGCATCTCCCCAATGGGCGTTTTGATCAGAAAGTGGCCGTCAACAAGGTCCAGAAATTCGCCGGACAAACGCAGCGATCCGTCGGGAGCTGACAGTTCCACTTGCCCTGCCGCGGCTATCGTGGGCAGGGCACTGGCGATGGCAATGGCGCTTGCAACGCTTTTGCTTAGCTTAAAGATGTTCGTCATAGTCAGATCTCCGTCTTCTATGGTTCGCAATCGGGGTGCGCGACGCTCACTTCGGCGCGCCCTGTAGTTGGGTCATTCGCTTTGTGGCTTGGCATGTTACAGCGCCATGGCCTGATTGATGATGTCCGGTGCCTCTTCGATATCCGGCACCAGCGCTGCCAGGATGGCATCCTCTTCGGCCGACCGATGGACTGGCTGTGTTTCAATTCGTCGTTCGGTTTTTGGTTCGGGTGACATCACAGGCATCTGGTCGATTTGCAGAACCATGACTGAGATATTGTCTTGTTCGGGCATTGCCGCGGCTTCGACAGCTGACATCAAGTTTTGGGTCACCACGGCGCTGCTGCTGGCCGCCGTTTTGTTAGCCAGTTTCAGGATTGTGCCGTCGGTCAGGGTCTGCAGACCATCGCTTGCCAGAATCAGGATATCGTCCGGCTCTAGAGCCATGGGCGTTTCCGGACAATCGATCCGCGGAATTTCCTCACCCAGCACAGCCGAAGTCAGGCAATTCCGATCCGGATGTTGTGCGGCAACCTCAGCGCTCAGCTGACCTGACGCTACCATCGCGTCAATCTGTGGCGCCATCGAGTGATCTTCGTTCAGTTTTTGGATTTCACCATTGCGGATCAGGTAGAGGGGGGAATCCCCGACAGACAGCCAATAAAGCTGATTGTCTCGAACAACGGTTGCGATCAGAGTGGCCCCCATCCCTTTGGAATCGGGGTTGTTCTTGATGAAATTTGACATGGCCGTATTAGCCTCTCCCGCCGCTTTTTTGAGCAGAGCGGGAATGTTGGCGTCGCCGGATTTCAACATGTTCCGACGCATTTTCAACGCGGCAAACACCTGGCTGACCACCAAAGCGCTGGCCATATCGCCCGAGGCATGCGCGCCCATTCCATCGGCAAGCACACCTATGCCGTAGGACTCGCACATTGGGAAATCCGCCACAAGGCAATCTTCCTGATAGTCGCGTGCGCCGACATCAATTCCGGTCGAAACATCGAAACACGTTTTAGAACTGGCTTTCATCGCCGTCCTCCGTATGGCTGGTCATGTCCCAATGGAACGCGGTGTCACACAGCGCTTTGAAGTGCAGTTTGGTGTCTCCAATCTGAATCTCTGCGCCGCTTTGGATCGGTGTTGTCGTTGTGATCGGTGCACCATTCATGCGGACCAGATTGGCCTTGCCACCGTGACCCAGAAAAAACTCGTTGGTGATGGAGTCGTAGACAACGGCCGCGTGGTTATCCCGCGAAATCGATCTGTCGCCGAAATCCAGACACACCGCCTGATCTTCACCCCGTCCAATCGTCGAAAGGCCCGCCATCAAGGGAAAGCTTTGACCGCGCCCCGGCTCGGTCGTTACGACCAACCAGCCGACGGGCATATAGCTTGGGTTTTCGACTCTTTGCTCGGCCTCCGGCGGCTCTAAGTCTCCTGGTCCGTTGCCGGTGTCAAATCCGATCAGCCGCGTTTTGCCCACGTTTTCCCGGGGGCGCGAAACAATGGCGGGCGAGGTACTCTGAGCCGTCGAAAAGGTGATCGGCTGTTCCATGATCGGGCTTTGCCATAGGTCATCAGTTTCAATCGGCAGAGATCGGCTGGGATTCAGGCTTCGGCTTTTGTTCTTCTTGAGAAATCGCATCAAGATGCCTCCGCCATGCGAATGCGAGTGATCATTGTCAGGCTCCTGTCTCGATGCTTTCGACCCACATTGTGCCTGCACGACTGATCGCCAGACGCACCTGATCCTGACCGGAGGTGATTTTCTGAGCCAGCAATCGCGCCATTGTGGCACCGTCCGAGATACGTTCATTGTCACCCACCATGGCCACCACCGTGTCGCCGGCCATAAGGCCGCTGTCGGCGCCCGGTGGCACGTTAATGACCTGAGTCAGCCAGACAGAGCCGTCAAATTGGGTTTGAAAACGAAACCCATTCATGAGGTCGGTCAAATAGATGATCGGCGCGGATACCTGTGTATAAAGGCGGGCACCCGTTTCGGGAACTTCAGCGACAACGCGGAAATTGATCTGCATCCCATCACTTTGCCTGGCCAGTGTTCTGAGCTGGAGATCAAGGTCGGTGACCGGCGTGCCCTCAACTTCCAAAATACGGCTACCTATCGGCAGTCGATTTTCCAGGCTCTGCGTTACTTTAAGAACGAAGTTTTCTTGATCCAGACGAAACGGCAGATCCAGTTTCCAGGACGCTTCCACCTCTCCATCCGCATAGGAATGAATAAAGTCCTGCAGGATTGGGTCAACTGCCACCTTTGTTGCTGGGGTATTTCCCGGAACAACAGCGGGCTGCTCGACGGGCACAGTCGCTGTGGGTGCCGTAGTTGAACCTGGCGCGACGGGCGGCAGAACCTGATCGAATGACTCTACTGAAGCCAATTCTTGCTGAGATACCGGAGCTGCCTTTGTCGAGGCAGTGCCGATTTCAACCTGATCCTGATTCAATAGAAGATAGGCCGATCCCCCAACGATACCGGCTGCAATCGCAATCGCCGATGCACGCGCAACCAGCTTTGATGCGCTTCTGACCGGCTTGACCGGACTTGTAGTCGCTTGGCTTGCAGGACGGGTGGATTTGCGGCGCGCAGATTTCAATTGCTTGGAAACGCGGCTTGAGATCGTTTTGACCGGAGCTTCCATCAGCAGAGACCACTCCGCTGACGTTTTCATCCGGTCTTTGGGCAGAATGGCCATGGCTTTGTCGATCGCGGCGCAAAATGCCTCATCATAGTCCGAGGTCAGCTTGCCAAGCGGGATATAGGAATCCGGTTCTTTGGCCACATGCGCCGCGATCCGAACCTGGCTGTCCGGTGGGCGCTGTCCTGTGATCGCATGATAGAAGCTTGCCGCCAGTGAATAAAGGTCACTGCTAGGGTCCTGTTCACTGCCAGCGATATAAAACTCTTGGGGTGAATACCCGTCCTTGACTACGCGCAGCGCCGATAGCGCGCGTGTGGCTTTGGTGGCCTGATCCCGTGCTGCGCCAAAATCGATCAGCACTGGGGTCAGCTCATCGGTTACGATGATGTTGTCGGGAGAGATATCCCGGTGAAGCATTCCGGCAGTGTGCACAAATCCGATTGCATCCAGCAATTTACGAAGGATCGCGCGAACCTGATCTGGCCGCAAAAGCATGACCTTCTGTTCAATAATGGCAAGCAGATCGTGGCCCTTAACGAAATCGATCGCCATATAGGCGGTATTGTTCTCTTCAAAGACTTGGTGCACGCCAACGATATAAGGGTGTTTGAGTTTCGCCAGCGCTCTTGCTTCTTGCGAGAAGAGCCGAACAATTGAGCGAAGCTCACCGACATAGGCCTCGGACCGGGCCTCAATCTGGCGCCCGTTGCGGCGGCAAAACGACTGGGGAAAACACTCTTTGATGACGATCTGTCGATCCAGACTGTCTGTTGCCAGATAGGTGATGCCAAACCCGCCGGAATTCAAATATTGCGTGATCTTGTATTGACCCCGCATCAACTCGGTACCGGGCTGAAGTTCGTCCCCGGCCGTGTGGTAATCCTGTTGCCGTGCGTCATCAACCATGGTCTTCCTCACAATACGAAACTCTTTGCTCACAGAAGATGATTGAGCTCCAAATCAGGCGAGAAAATGTTAGATAGCGGTCAAATTTAAGAAAATATCTCTCAAAGAGAGGATTTTATCATCCAAATTTAGAACAAGCGTGCAGTGCGCCCATGTTTTGGGAAAATTCAAAAGGAAGATTGGAACCACGACATAGTTGCGCGAAAAACTCTCTGACAGATTGTTCGTACCGCGCAGGCTTGGTAAATAGTCGTCACATTGATATCTCTAAATCATACAAAAGGCGGGTCCGATGAGCGCAAAGGAAGTCGTATTTCTGAAAGAGGCTCTTTCATCCGAAGATGTCTATGGGCATGTCGGGCAAAGACTGCGCGGATTGCGGTCTGAAAAGCGTATGACACAAGCGGAAGTCGCGCGCCTCCTGGAAATCAGCCCTCAACAGTATCAAAAGTATGAAGATGCACAAAGCAAGTGCAGCTTGCCATACCTGATGAAGCTTGCCGCATTTTATCAAGTCCCTATTGAATCTCTTCTCCCACAATCTGAAAGCTCGACCAACATGCCGAGCCCAACGGCAGAAATTCCTGTCGAGGCAGATTTGCTGGCCCGTTTGGTTAGTTCATTCGTGAAACTCTCAGACGTGAACGAAAAGTTGAGGTTGGTACAATTGGTTGAAGCGATTGTCTCTGCCGAACAGAAATAGGGGACTCGATGGAACAAAGTGACTTTAATCGGTTTGTGAAGGATCGCGGAGAAGAAGGTGCAAGCGAAGCCATCGGTTCGCATTCAGCGGTTGTTTGCCTCGCTCAACCGGGCGTTCCTGTTATATACGTGTCCGACGCCTTTGAATCCCATACCGGCTATCGGCTTGAAGACGTTGCGGGGCGTAGTCTCGGGCTACTGCAAGGCCCTGATACCGAGCCCGAAGCGATTAACCACTTCAGAAACCTAATAAAAAACGGCCAATCTGGAACAGTCCGCATCACAAATTATCGGAAAAATGGTGAACGTTTTGTCCATGAATGTGAGTTGCGCCCGGTTTTGGATGATGGGAAGAATGTGACACATTTCATCGCAATACAGAGACCGGTTTAGCGCTGGTTGTACCGAGAAGTCATAACTTGCCCATGCTCCTTGCGATTGCAGGCCAAGTGCTGCAAACAACGTGAAAAGGTAACGGAGTTGCCGCGCAGATTGGTTTAGATCAATTTGAGACATGTGTTCTTTTTTCTTAGAATCATCGACTGATGTTTTCGGCGATTCAACTGCTCGCGGAACTTCTTTCGCATAGATGGTCCCTTAAACAATTCAAGATCGTTCGTTAGAGGAAACCAACAATGGATGTGTGAGCGTCTCTTGGTTTCACGCCTAGGATAGCGCGAGGCCGCGCTGCCCTCGTTCAGGCGCCCTCTCGTCGAACCATCGAACCACTACTGTCCAGTCAGCTGTTGGGTTCTGATAAAAACAAATATGATGAGACGCAATACAGATTGTTTGTAGACTCTTGCGTGGTTCCACTTGACCTCCAAATTCACATGAAATAGGTGATGCTGTACTTGAGCGGGCGTTGTGTAGTGGTAAGACCTTAGCCTTCCAAGCTAATGACGCGGGTTCGATTCCCGCCGCCCGCTCCAAGGTTTATTTTCCGACACAAGACCTGCAAAACTTAGGAAATAAATCCTGCAACCATTTGATTTTTTGAAAAAAATTCAATCGAAACGCTTGTCTTCCAAACAGGCTATCTCGGTTCGATTCCGTCTACCCGCCCCAGTTGTATCCCCCGCGATTTCTGCGTCAAATGGCCCTGAGGCACGGGCAATTTCAGCGCGTGAGCTTGACCGCGGTTGCCTCTAGCGCCAAGAAGCAGCAACACGGAATTGATCAGGAAACACAGGCCCGACATGGCAAGACAGACTGCGACCGGTCAGACACCATCATCACCTCAGGGGGCTAGTGAAGAGCGTGCCACCTCGAAAAAGCTGAGTGTTCTAAGGGCGCTTTGGCCCTTCATGCGCCCTTACGGTGCGCTGATGTTTGGTGCAACGCTTGCATTGTGTCTGACCGCAGGGATGACGTTGACATTGCCATTGGCTGTGCGGCGCGTGGTCGATAATTTCCGCATCCAGGATGGGGAACTGCTGGATTGGTACTTCCTTGCGGCGCTGGGCATCGCTGGTGTTTTGGCGGTAGGCACAGGCATTCGGTATGCGCTGGTCACGCGGTTGGGCGAACGCGTGGTGGCCGATATCCGCAAGGCGGTGTTTGACCGGGTCATTGGCATGAGCCCCGCGTTTTATGAGCGTATCATGACCGGCGAGGTGCTCAGCCGGATCACGACGGACACAACCTTGATCCAATCGGTTTTGGGCTCATCCGTTTCGATCGCTCTGCGCAATATGTTGATGTTTGTGGGTGGTTTGGCGCTGATGCTGCTGACATCGGCAAAGCTGACAGCGCTTGTCCTGTTGTTGATTCCTGTGGTGATCGTACCGATTCTGGTTCTGGGCCGTCGCTTGCGCGCCATTAGCCGTGAAAATCAGGATTGGATCGCGGCGTCCTCTGGTAATGCGGGTGAGGCGTTGGGCGCGGTGCAAACGGTTCAGGCCTTTACCCACGAACGGGCGAGCCGAGAGCAGTTTGGTGAGATGACGGAAACCTCCTATATCGTCTCGCTGCGCCGCATTCAAACCCGTGCGATCCTGACCGTGATCGTCATTTTTCTGGTGTTCTCGGGTATCGTCGGCGTGCTTTGGATGGGGGCCAATGATGTCCGCAACGGGGTGATGACAGAAGGGGTGCTGATCCAGTTCGTGATCTATTCGGTGATCATGGCAGGATCAGTCGCCGCGCTGTCCGAAATCTGGAGCGAGTTGCAACGCGCTGCCGGCGCAACCGAGCGGCTGGTTGAGTTGCTTAACGCCGAAGATACGGTCCTTGATCCTGTTCAGGCCAACGTGCTGTCACAACCGGTTCGCGGTGAAATCCGGTTTCAGGATGTCAGTTTCCGCTATCCTGCGCGGCCCGATGTGGTAGCGCTTGATAGCCTGTCCCTGCAGGTGAAACCCGGCGAAACCGTTGCCTTTGTTGGCCCTTCCGGGGCTGGCAAGACGACGGTTATTCAGATGATCCAGCGATTCTATGACCCGAACTCCGGGTGTGTTCTGCTGGATGGGGAAGACCTGACCAGTTTGGATCGGACGGATTTCCGCCGCCATATTGCCCTTGTCCCGCAGGACCCGGTGATCTTTGCCGCCTCAGCGCGCGAGAACATCCGGTTTGGCCGTCTTGATGCCTCGGATTCCGAGGTCGAAGCTGCCGCGCGTGCCGCCGCTGCGCATGAGTTCATTATGGCACTGCCCGAAGGCTATGACAGTTTTGTAGGCGAGCGGGGCGTGATGCTGTCGGGGGGGCAAAAACAACGCATCGCCATCGCCCGAGCCATTCTGCGGGATGCGCCGGTGTTGCTGCTGGACGAGGCGACCTCGGCCCTGGATGCGGAAAGCGAACGGGCGGTGCAGGGGGCGGTTGATCAGATGCGCGCGGGCCGCACGACCCTTATTGTGGCGCATCGTTTGGCCACGGTGAAGAAGGCGGATCGGATTGTCGTCATGGAAGCGGGGCGCATTGTTGCGCAGGGCACGCATGACGATCTGGTGGCGCAAGATGGGCTTTATGCCCGCTTGGCGCGTCTGCAATTCACCGATGGGGTGGCCGCAGAATAGGGTGACGTAGGGACAGATCAGCTTCCGCCGTAGCGTTATTCTACATTTTCAAGTTTTCCACCGCTAAGCCCTTGCTTGTGTCAGCCGGGTTGTGATCCCATCTATGTGAGGATCAAAACCGCGTGAGACACGTGGGAGAATACAAGACGGGGAGGAGCCACATGGCCTTTGTAGGGCGTGAAGACAAACTGCGTATCGAACAGGAAATGGCGTGGGAGGATCGTGATCTGCCGGTCACCTTCCATCAACTGTTGTCTCGGACAGCAGAGAAGTTTCCCAATCATAACGCGATCAGTTTCCAATTGTTTTCCGGTCCGACAGACAAGGCCGAAACGCTGACATGGTCTGATTTGCTGGGGCAGGTCAATCAGGCGGCGAACTTGTTCCGCTCGCTTGGCGTGGGCGAAAACGATGTCGTTGCTTATGTGTTGCCCAACTGTAATGAGACTTTGGTCACCATGATGGGTGGCGCGGTTGCAGGGATCGTGAATCCGATCAACCCACTGTTGGAGCCCGAACAGATCGCCGCGATCTTGCGGGAAACCGAAGCCAAGGTTGTGGTGACCCTGCGTTCCTTCCCAAAGACGGATGTGGCGCAAAAGGTGGAAGAGGCCGTGCGCCATTCGCCGAAGGTGCATACGATCCTTGAGATTGACCTGAACCGCTATCTGACCCCTCCGAAATCATGGATCGTTCCGCTGCTGCGCCCTAAAATGGGCGACAAGGAAAAGCTGGCCCATGCGGATTACAAGAATTTCAACAAAGAACTGGCGAAACAGCCCAAGACGCTGACTTTTGCAGACAGCACCGAAGATCGCGTCGCCTGCTATTTCCATACTGGTGGCACGACCGGAATGCCAAAAGTGGCGCAGCATAAATATTCGGGCCTGATCTATAACGGCTGGCTTGGGCATACGCTGCTGTTTGATGAAAATGACGTCATCATGTGCCCACTGCCGATGTTCCACGTCTTCGCAGTACATGTGATCATGATGGCAGCGGTCTCATCCGGGGCGCATGTGATCTTCCCGACACCGCAAGGGTATCGCGGCGATGGTGTTTTCGACAATTTCTGGAAGCTTATCGAACGCTGGAAAGTCAGCTTTATCATCACCGTGCCCACAGCGATTTCTGCGAAAATGCAACGCCCGGTGGATGCGGATATCTCCAGCGTAAAAACCGCCTTCTCGGGGTCGGCGCCGCTGCCGGTTGAACTGTTCCGCCGTTTCGAAGAAGCAACCGGTGTGACGATCGTCGAAGGCTATGGCCTGACCGAAGCGACCTGCCTGGTCTCGTGCAACCCGGTTGATGGTGAGAAAAAGATTGGGTCTATCGGCATCCCGTTCCCATACACGGATGTCAAAATCCTGATGGATGGACCAGAAGGTCCCAAGGAATGCGCCGCTGACGAAATCGGAGAGATCTGCATCTCGAACCCTGGTGTCTTTCCGGGTCACACCTATACCGAGGTCGATAAGAACGAGAACCTGTATCACTTCGAAAAATACCTGCGCACAGGTGATCTGGGTCGTTTTGACGAAGACGGGTATCTATGGATCACTGGACGCGCGAAGGATTTGATCATTCGTGGCGGACACAACATTGATCCGGCTGAAATCGAAGAAGCCCTGTTGGGGCACGAGGCCGTGGCCTTTGCCGGAGCTATCGGGCAGCCCGATGCTCATTCAGGTGAATTGCCCTGTGCTTTTGTCGAACTGGTCGATGGCGCTTCGGTCACCGAAGAGGCATTGTTGGAGTTCTGTAAGGTCCACGTACACGAACGTGCAGCACAGCCCAAACATATGACCATCCTTCCGGAACTGCCGAAAACAGCGGTTGGCAAAGTATTCAAGCCGGACCTCCGCAAAAACGCGATCACGCGGGTCTATAATGGTGCGTTGGAAGAGGCTGGAGTGGCCGCTCGGGTGGTTTCGGTCATTGATGACAAGAAGCGCGGCCTTGTTGCGCAGCTTGACGCGAACGGTTCATCCGAAGACGATGTCAGCAAGGTGCTGGGATCGTTCACCCGGCCGTGGGAGTGGGCTGCCTGACCGGGAGGTAACATGGATTATGAACGTCTGATCGATGAAGAAACATGGGCGTTCATAAGACGCACGGCAGAAAACTATCCCGACAACGCGGTTGATCTGTCGATCGAAGATCAACGCAAGGTCTATGATGCGATGTGTCAGACCTTTCGCCAGCCGCGCCCGAATGGAGTTGAAACACAGGACCGGTCCGCCAATGGCGTGCCGGTCCGCGTTTATACAGCGGGCGATCCGACCCGCGTGGTCCTCTATTTTCATGGCGGTGGCTTTGTCGTGGGCGGGCTCGACAGCCATGATGACGTCTGTGCAGAAATCTGCGCCCAAACTGGGTATCGCGTTGTTTCAGTGGACTACCGGCTATGCCCAGAACATGTGCATCCCGCGCAGTTTCAGGATAGTGTGGCAGCAGTTGAATGGGCGGTTTCAGAATACGGCGTTCCCATTGTGTTGGCGGGTGACAGTGCCGGTGGCAATCTGGCTGCGGCAGTTGCCCATCATATGAGGGGCCGACCAGCTGAGGTGTTGGGGCAAGTTCTGATCTATCCGGGCTTGGGCGGAGACAGCTCTGCCGGGTCTTATTTGGAGCATGCGCAGGCGCCGCTGCTGACGCGCGACGAGATCCTGTTCTATGAAAAGGTCCGGTGTGGCGGGGCCGCGCCCGAAAGTGATCCGACCTTTGCACCGCTAAACGATACCGATTTCTCGGGCCTGCCTCCAACTGTAGTGATCACTGCGGATTGCGATCCGTTGCGCGATGATGGGTCTGCGTACTGCGAGCGGATAGCCGAGGCAGGAGGTAAGGCCTATTGGATCAACGAAGCGGGTCTGGTGCACGGCTATCTGCGCGCACGCAACAGCGTGAAACGCGCAGCTGACAGTTTCGAACGTATCTCCGTGGCCATCGAAGCATTGGGACAGGGCATTTGGCCCTATGGTTAGGCCCTGATCATTTCAGGAATGGTTCGCCCTTCATTGTGTCCGCAATCGGTGCGCCCATCCGGGTCAGGATTGTGGGGGCCAGTTGCAACTGGTCAATCACCGCATCGGCCCGCGGGCCGTCGGCATCGCCAAAATAATACAGCGCCGTTTCCTGCTGCAAAGCGCCCCGCCCACCGTGATGGCCGCGTTCGTCCTGTCCGTGATCGGCGGTTACGATGACCTCATATCCCAACTGTCGCCAGCGGGGGATGAAAGGGGCCAGCATTTCATCGGCGACAAAACAGGCATGGTCCATTTCCTGGCAGTCGTGAAAAAACCGATGGCCCATACTGTCCAGGGTGCAGGCATGCAGGATGCCGTAGTCCAGACCAAAGCGCAGGCACAGGTTGGTCAGAGTGGCAAACAGATCAACGTCCGAAGGCGTCATTTGGTTATCCTTGCCATAGCCCGTCATTGTGTGGAACCGGCCGTGGTTGATGGTCTTGCTATCTGGTTCATCATATTCCACGTCGCGGACATAATCGAACGGGTGCCGGTTGAAAAACTGGGACCAATAGCTATGCGTGACGGCCCCGGTGATACCGCCAGCCTCACGCACTTGGCTGAATACATCCTTATGGCTGAGGCGGAACACATTTCCGTTGCCGGTACATCCATGTTCCTGCGGTGTGACGCCCGTATGGATCGACGCGTAGCAGCTGGCCGAGATTGAGGGCAGCACAGCTCGCAGCTTCCAAACGCGCGCCTCTCCGCTGTCCACCCAACCTTCGAGGTTGCCGAATAGGCGGCGGAAATTGCGCCATGGGACGCCGTCCAGGATGATCAAAAGAAGTTTGCGGTCCATCGGCCTACCTATCTGATTTGGTGTTCTACCGACTCTAGCGGAATCGCGGTTTCAGGGCCGTTCATTCGCGCCCCAAATATCAAAATCCCGACACCTGCAATTGAGCAAGGTGCCGGGATTTCGAAACTTCATGGAACTGTTATACAGTGCTCAGTTCCCGGCGCTCTCCATCTTGCGATGGGCGACAACCTCTTCCAGCCAGCCTAGATGCATCTCGGGCACCGAGCTGAGCAGCAGGTCGGTATAGTCATCGAAAGGCGGGCTCAGCACCTGGCTCTTGGGCCCGTAGCGCACAACGCGGCCCTGATACATCACTGCGATGCTATCGCTGATCGCGCGGACCGTCGCCAGATCGTGGGTGATGAACAGGTAAGCCACATCCTCGATCTTTTGCAGGTCCAGCAGCAGCTTCAGGATGCCGTCGGCCACAAGTGGGTCAAGGGCCGAGGTGACCTCATCACAGATGATCATCTTGGGCTTTGCCGCCAGCGAGCGTGCGATGCAGACACGCTGTTTCTGACCACCAGACAGCTCAGCCGGGTAGCGGTCGATGAACTTCTCGCCCAGCTCGATCTCATCCAGCAGTTCAACCACGCGCTTGCGCTTTTCCGCGCCCCGCATGTTGAAGTAGAACTCCAGCGGACGACCGATGATCGTGCCAACGGTCTGGCGCGGGTTCATTGCCACGTCCGCCATCTGGTAGATCATTTGCAGCTCACGTAGGTCCTCACGCGTTCGGCCTTTCAGGTCCGCGGACAGTTTACGCCCATTGAACGTGATTTCACCATCGCGCGGTGGCAGCAGACCAGTGATCACGCGGGCTAGCGTAGACTTGCCCGAGCCGGATTCACCCACAACCGCCAGTGTCTGCCCCGGATGAAGCTCGACATTGACATTGTGCAGCACGTCGAAATTCAACCCCTTGTAGCGCGCGGTGATCCCGTCGACGCTCAGCACCGGTTCCGATGTCGGCTGTTTCTCTTCATGCTCGATGGACCGGACCGAGACCAGAGCCTTGGTATAATCCTCTTGCGGGTTGTTTATGATCTGATCGGTGTTGCCATACTCGACCGTATTGCCCATGCGCAGCACCATGATGTCGTCACTCACCTGCGCCACGACAGCAAGGTCGTGCGTGATGTAAAGCGCGGCAACACCAGTATCTGCGATTGCTTCCTTGATCGCCATCAGAACATCGATCTGAGTGGTCACGTCCAGCGCCGTCGTCGGTTCGTCAAACACCACCAGATCAGGTTCGGGGCACAGCGCCAGCGCGGTCATACACCGCTGCAACTGACCTCCCGACACTTGGTGCGGATAGCGATCCCCAATGTTGTCCGGATCGGGCAGACCGAGCTTGGCAAACAGTTCGCGCGCACGGACCTCGGCCTCTTTGCGGCTGAACTTCTTGTGCTCAACAGCCGCCTCGACAACCTGATCCATGATCTTCTTGGCCGGGTTAAAGGACGCGGCGGCAGACTGCGAGACATAGCTGACTTCGCCACCCCGCAGGTTGCGAATATCGCCAAGGGTCGACTTCATGATATCGCGCCCGTTGACCCAGACCTCACCACCGGTGATCTTCACACCGCCCCGGCCATAGGCCATCGAGGCCAGACCGATGGTGGATTTACCGGCCCCAGATTCACCTATAAGCCCCAGCACCTTGCCGCGTTCGAGGTCGAAGCTGACCCCGTGTACGATTTCGATGTCATCGGGCTTTTCGCCCGGTGGATAGACGGTCGCGCCGATCTTGAGGTCGCGGACCTTGAGAAGGGTATCACTCATCCCCGGCCTCCTTTCAGCGATGTGGTGCGGTTCAGGACCCAGTCAGCCACCAGGTTGACCGAGATGGCCAGTGTCGCAATGGCCACAGCGGGGTACAGAGCCGCGCCGATGCCATAGACGATGCCGTCCTTGTTTTCCTTCACGATGCCGCCCCAGTCCGCCAGCGGCGGCTGCACGCCCAGTCCCAGAAAGGACAGGGTCGAGATGAACAGAACCATGAAGATGAACCGCAAGCCGAATTCGGCCACCAGCGGCGACAGGGCGTTGGGCAGGATTTCCCGGAAGATAATCCAGCCGCGGCCTTCACCGCGTAGTTTGGCAGCCTCGACATAGTCCATCACGTTGATATCCACCGCGACAGATCGTGACAGGCGATAGGGGCGCGTGGCGTCCAACAGACCCATCACAAGGATCAGGATCGGCACGGTCACCGGAACAATCGCCAGAATGACCAGGGCCAGGATCAGCGTTGGAATCGACATGACCAGATCAACCGCCCGGCTGAGCACCTGATCGGCCCATCCGCCCAGCACCGCCGCCAAAAGGCCCAGCGAGGTGCCGGTGACAAAGCTGAGAATAGTGGCTGCCGCTGCGATAAAGATCGTGGTGCGCCCACCATAGATCATGCGGGTCAGTAGATCGCGCCCGATATTGTCGGTGCCCAGCAGATGCTCGGCGCTGGACGGTTCCCATACATCGCCAACCACTTCGGCCATGCCGTAGGGGGCGATCAGCGGGGCTGCAAAGGCGATGAAAAAGTACAATCCTGTAAAGAACAGACCGATCATTGCCGAAATAGGAATATTCTTCATCATTTCGGATGCCTCAGTCTTGGGTTGGCCAGGATCGAAACGATGTCAGCCACCATGTTCAGCCCGATATAGACGGCGGCAAAAACCACGCCGCAAGCCAGAACAACCGGTACGTCACGCTTGGTCACCGAATCCACTAGGTATTGACCCATTCCGGGATAGACGAACACCACCTCGACTACGACGACGCCGACGACCAGATAGGCGAGGTTCAGCATCACTACGTTGACGATGGGTGAGATTGCATTCGGGAACGCATGGCGCGCGATGACCTGAAAATTCGACAGGCCCTTCAACTCGGCCGTCTCAATGTAAGCGGATTGCATCAGGTTCAAGATCGCCGCTCGGGTCATGCGCATCATCTGCGCCAGCACGACCAGTGTCAGAACAAAGGCGGGCAGCGCGATTGCGTTCAGCTTCTCTCCGAACGACATTGTGTCGTTGATCATCGCCAGAGACGAGAACCAACCCAGCTTCACGGAAACGAAGTAGATTACCACGTAGCCGATCAGAAATTCCGGGATCGAAACCGTTGTCAGCGTGATGGCAGAGATCAGCTTGTCCGGCCAGCGATTGCGGTAACGCACGGCCAGCAAACCCAGAAAGATGGCAAGAGGAACAGAGACGACTGCGGCAGCACAGGCCAGAAACAGGGTGTTGCCCAACCGTTTGCCAATGCTTTCAGCAATGTCGAGCTTGTTGGTCAGGGACTGACCCAGATCGCCCTGCACAATACCACCCAACCATTCGGCATAACGGGTCAAGGCCGGGCGGTTCAGGCCCATTTCTTCGCGCAGGTTCTCCAGCGCCTCGGGGGTTGCGGATTGTCCAAGGACTGCTTGTGCCGCGTCCCCAGGAAGAGCTTCGGTGAGGCCGAAAATCAGAGCCGATGCACCGAAGAGAAGCAGGAGTCCCAGCGCGAGGCGCTGGGAAACCAGTTTGATGATAGGATGCATGATCCGTGGCCCGAGTTACGCGAACCACATCTTGCGGGACATGTTGCCGTTCATCATCTCTTGGGTCGGGTCGCTTTCCCAACCAGCCAGATCATTGCTGACACCTTCAACAAAGTCGTTGAACATCGGGCAGATCAGGCCGCCTTCGTTGCGGACCATCTGGCCCATCTGGCTGTAGATGTCCTTGCGCTTGTCGTTGTCCAGCTCGGCGCGCGCAGAGAACAGCAGTTCGTCGAAAGCGGGCACTTTAAAGCGCGTGTCGTTCCAGTCCGCGCTTGACAGATAGGCGGTGGAATACATCTGATCTTGAACCGGACGACCACCCCAGTAAGAGGCGCAGAACGGCTGAACGTTCCAAACTTCGGACCAGTAGCCATCATTGGGTTCGCGCTTGATCTCCAGTGGGATGCCTGCCTGTGCCGCCGTTTGCTGGAACAGGGCTGCGGCGTCCACCGCACCCGGGAAGGCACCATCAGCAACACGCAGGATGATGGGCGAACCGTCATGGCCGGATTTCTGGTAGTGCTCAGCCGCTTTTTCGATGCTGAACTCACGCTGCGGGATCGAGCCGTCGAACAACGGATACGCGGCGTTAATCGGCATGTCATTCCCGATTGAGCCATAGCCACGCAGCACTTTGTCAACCAGTTCCTGACGGTTGATCGCATGCTTCAGCGCCAAGCGTAGTTCGTTTTCATCGAACGGTGCAGTGTCACAATGCATGATGAACACATAGTGGCCACGGCCAGCCGTCGAGTGCACGGTCAGGTTGGGTGCGCGTCCTAGCAGATCGGCCACCTTGGGTTCGACCCGGTTGATCGCGTGAACCTGGCCGGATTGCAGCGCGGCAGTGCGAGCAGTCGCGTCGTTGATGACGACAATTTCAACGCCGTCAAAATGTCCAAAATCAGAGTTCCAGTGGTTGGCGAATTTTTTGTAGGTATGACGGACGCCGGGCTCGTTGACCTCGACCTGATAAGGACCGGTGCCGATGCCAGCACCCGGATCTTCCATGCCACCATCGGGTTGGACGATCAGGTGATAGTCGGCCAACAGATAGGGTAGGTCAGCATTCGGCTCGTTCAGGGTAACTTGGAAGTTGTCGCCATCGGCCTTCATCGACTCGATGCCGCGCATGATACCCAGTGCACCGGATTGCGAATCTTCGTTTGAATGGCGCTGCATGGTCTTCAGCACGTCTTCGCTGGTCATGGTCTTGCCGTTGTGGAACTCAACGCCCTGACGCAGTTTGAAGGTCCAGACCTTCGCATCAGCGCTGCCTTCGACGCTCTCCGCTAGGCGTGGTTCGATGGTGCCATCCGTTGCAACTTCGACCAACTGGTCGCCAAACTGCTTGCCGTTCTGAAACGGAACCGAGCTTGCATAGGTGGCCGGATCAAGCGAGTTGGTGGATTCGCCGCCCTGAAGGCCGAATTTCAGAACGCCACCTTTCTTCGGGCTGGCGGCACGCGCAGCATCGGCGAACATCGTGCTGGCGACAGCGGCCGACACGCCCAGAGCGGCAGCTTTGCCCATGAACTCACGGCGCGTCAGTTTCCCCGCTGTGACCTGGCCTGCCATATGGGTTAGTTGTTCTTTCATCTGTAATCTCTCCCAGTTGAGTGAATATTGCCCTTCAAGGGCTTGTTATTGACGCATGAGTCAACGTTGGCGCATTTGGACCAGCCCGGCAAGATTTAATATCTCACTTGGACGCGTGGCGCATTGCGCTTTGTTTCTTTGATTTTAGCCATTCGAACATGTATCCGACGGAGCCGCTTGGCACCGATCAGACCAAGATGGCGAATGAAATGTGCTTAGTGACATTAGAAACGGCAAATCAGTCGCGGATTGCGACAATGAGGTCCATTACATTTGTTCCGGTGGGTCCGGTCACCAACAGCGCATTGGCCTGTTCTAGGTAAGTGCCGCTATCTGCTGCATTCAGGGCATCTTGGGCGTTATCTGTCCAGGTCGTTCCAGTCACAACACCGCCTGCCGCGTTGGTGGGACCATCTGTGCCATCCGTTCCGCCCACAACAACGGTAAGCCCTTCCAGACCAGCGATTTCTTTGGCCAACGCCAGCGCCAACGCCTGATTTCGACCGCCGCGACCGGGGGTGGGAGGCAGAACAACAGTGGGCTCACCACCAAACACCATTGCACCGCATTCCATGCCGCGCAGTTTCGATCCCACATCTGCTGCAACGGCCAGATAATCATCGTGCAGGGCTTCTTCATTTGCCCATACCTGCACGCCCGCTGTTTGTGCGGCCTTTGCAGCAGCAGCCCGGGCATGGGCGTTTGAGGCGATGATGCGGGTGGTTGCGTCGAACGCATAGGTCTGGGGCAGGGCGCCGATGCCTGACCCAATCACATTCAAATCGTCGCCGGGAACATCCGAAATCGCCAGCACCGTGGCCCTCGCGCCGTTGAAGTGAGACAGCAACCCGCCCCCTTTGACCCGCGACAACTTCCGCCGTTCGGCGTTCATCGCCACGATATCCAACCCTTCCGCCAGCAACTGGCGGTTCAATTCGGCAAGGTCTTCAAGCGATTTCCCCGGCACAAGATCTTCGGCCAGTGAAGACGCGCCCCCCGACACCAACAGCAATAGATGAGAGCCTGGTTCCATCGCCTCAACCGCTTCACGCAAGGTACGACCACCGTTCAGGCTGCGTTGATCCGGCACAGGATGCGAGGCTTCGATCACCTCGACACCCACGGGCAGATCGCGCCCATGATCATCTTTGGTGACGACAAGCGTAGGCACGTCGCCAAACTGATCCAATGCCGCACGCGCCATTGCAGCGGCGGGTTTTCCAACGGCAAGGATACGATCGGGCCGCGCGATACCGGGCAGGGCGGTCTTGGTGGCTGTGAAACCATCAACCGCCGCAACACCTGACTTCCAAAACTCGATTGCTTGTTCAGTGCGGGTCATCAGTTTTCCATCCAGATCGTAACCGGGCCGTCATTGGCCAGTTCAACTGCCATATCTGCGCCGAATTGCCCGGTCTCGACGGCAATGCCGTGAGACGACATGTATCGGGCGAAGGCAAGATACAGACGCTCACCATCTTCGGGAGGTGCGGCGTTGGCAAAGCCTGGACGATTGCCGCGCGAGGTGTCTGCGGCCAGCGTGAACTGGCTAACCACTAACGCGGACCCACCGGCATCGAGAATCGAGCGGTTCATTTTACCCAGCTCATCCTTAAAGATACGCAGCTTGGCAATCTTTGCCGCCAGCTTTTCCGCATGCTCTTCGGTATCGCCCTGCATGGCGCAGACCAAAACCATCAGCCCCGGACCAGATTGCCCGACAACTGCTCCATCCACCGAAACGCGGGCCTGTGAAATGCGTTGTAGAAGCGCGCGCAATAGCTCTCTCCCCAATATTCCCAGTGGGTTTAACCGCGCCAATCGACAATGTCACCCAACGCGGCACGATCTGTTCGAAAACTGTTGGCCGGGTGGTCCGTATCGGAATACCCGAATGAGAGTGCACATAAGATCAGGCGATCCTCGGGGATATCAAAGTATCGATGCAGAAACGGCCCATAAGCGGCAACTGCTGCCTGAGGAATGCTAGCAATTCCAAGCGCTTGAGCTGCTAGTGTGAAAGCGGTGACAAAGCCGCCGCAATCCATAGCGCCATAAGGGCCGAGTTCAGCCGGGCTGGACAGGATCGCGCAATGGGGTGCCCCAAACAGCTTATAGTTTTCCATCATTTGCTCTGCGGATCCTTCCCGGTCGCCTCGCTCGACGCCGACCGCCTTGTAGAGTGCCCAACCGCAGGCGCGGCGACGGTCCTGATAGGGGCCGGAATAGGAGGTCGGGAAGGGAATGTCAGGGTTGGGCTGTCCAGTTGCAACCTCGTTTTGCAAGGCTTGCCGGAAGCGGTCTGTTTCCTCACCTCGTGTGATCACCAATTGCCAGGGCTGCGCATTACACCAGCTGGGCACGCGTAAGGCGCTGGCGACGATCTGCTCTATCTGCTGCGCGGGAACCGGGTCCGGGCGAAAAGCCCGGCAGGAATGTCGCTGCTCTAGCAAATTATTCAAAGCAGACAATGTCATAAACGCGTTCTCCTTTGCAGAATTCCGGCTGAAGATGGCCGCAGCCCCGATCCTGCGCAAGGGGGGCTATTGCTGACCCGTTGCCACCAGATAGCCAACACCGGCCGCAACGATCAGGCCCAGCCCCACAGCGATCGCGATCTTGACCGAAGACCAAGGCCGTTCGCCCTGGACGCGCCCGGTGCGCCCGTTAACGACAAAACGGTAGGTTTCCCCTCGGTACTTATACGCGGCCATCCAGACCGGAAGCAGGATATGCTTGAAGGTCACATCTCTGACATCGGTGTTAACTGAATGGATACGCTGGCGGTCTCCGCCGATGTCAAAGCGCACATCCCGCTCGATCACTCGGGACATATGATGGCGCGCTTCGGTATACCCATCTCGCAACTCGACTGTGTAGGCCTCGGCCCGGAATCCGGCCAGGTATTCGGGCTGATACGGCTCCAGAGCGGGCAGATCCCAGGGCTCCAACGCATCTGTGTAGCTTTTGGGTAAGGAATGAGAGGCCAGCACCAGAACATCGTCAAAGAACCGCGCAACCCGACCGGATTTTGGTGTCCAGCGGACCTTGGGCACCTGTTGCTGAACCCGTTTGCCATCGCGCATGACGGTGCGGGTCTCATAATAGACCACGCCCCGCTCGCCGCGATAGCTGGATTTGGTATCCGCATCGAAGGTCCAGTAGGGCACATAAATACCCTGCATCTTGCGCCCTTTGCGTGCGTATTCCTGCAATCCATTCGGCGCAAACCACAGCTTGCCCAGCCAATCATTCATGGCTTTCTGAGCGGTGCGTTCGTTCAGCGCAAAGGGCAGCACGCCCTTTGGTTTGATATGGCGGTTCACCCCGGTATCTGTCACTACGGGTGTCGCGCAGAACGGGCATTCAGCGGCATGGGTGTTGGGGTCGAACTCGACCTGAGCGGCGCAGTTGGAACAGGTCAGAACCCGCGTTTCTTCGATCTCACTGTCGGGCAGCCGATCCGCAAGCGCGGCATCAAAATCCAGCTCGCGTAGGCTTGCACCGCCCCACGGCCCCGAGCCAATTGGCTCGGAATGACCGCAATGATCACAGGTTAGCGTGCCATCACCCGGACTGAACCGATAATCCGCGCCGCATTGGGCGCAGGGGAAACGGTGTTCTTCGGTCATAGTGCGACTTAGGCTCCGGGCGGAGGCGGCGGCAAAATGGTAAACAGCTGCGCCAGTTCCTGAACGTCCCCGGCCTTTTTCCAGCCATCCTGACCGGCGGTCCAGACGTGGGTGTCGCGCGTCAGCTCTCCGTCCGCAGCCATGCGGCCCATCTTGGCCTTGGAAAACGGCCCGCTTGTTTGACCGTCCACTGCGATATGCCACACATGCTCAACCGGGGGCGGGGGTGGCGGGGCCATCTGTGCAGCCGGTTGCGAGGCAGCGGGGGCGGAAGATCCCCACGGGCCGCTCGGCTGGCCCGCTGCCATATTCGCCATTTGATTGGCCATCGCCATGCCCATTCCCATGCCAAGGCCCGCGCCCATGCCGCCGCCCTGACCGGGATTATTGGCCGCTGCCGTCATAGCCTCGGCTGCTGAATACTGGGTGAACTTGCCCAGATCACCTGCCAGCCCCATCGAGGTACGTTTGTCCAAAGCGGCCTCGACGGCGGGTGGCAACGAGATGTTCTCAATGTAAAACTCGGGCATTTCCAACCCGTAGCTATCCAACACGGGCGATACCTCAGCCGCAATCAGCTTGCCCAGGTCGGCGGTATTGGCCGCCATATCCAGAACCGGGATGCCCGATCCCGCGATCACGCGGCTAAATTCCTGCACGATGATGTTGCGAATCTGAAAGCTGATCTCGTCCATGGTG
Organism: Ruegeria sp. AH12; assembly: GCF_056541465.1. Classification (NCBI taxonomy): domain Bacteria; kingdom Pseudomonadati; phylum Pseudomonadota; class Alphaproteobacteria; order Rhodobacterales; family Roseobacteraceae; genus Ruegeria; species Ruegeria sp. AH12. Next base: position 43,557 of record NZ_JBQFYL010000013.1, read on the forward strand.
AATTCACCATCGGTGCCGACGATCTCGACCAGAAACTTGGCCGGGTCCTTCACCCGCACCGTATAGGTGCCATAGGCCCGGATCCGCGTCGGGCCGAACTCCGGATCGCGCAGCATGATTGGGTTTTTCGTGCCCCATTTCAGGTCGTTGAACCGCGTCGTGTTAACGAAATAGACCTCGGACTTGAACGGAGATTGAAAGCCGTGATCCCAATGCTGAAGGGTCGTCAGGATTGGCATGTTGTTGGTCTCAAGCATGTAAAGGCCGGGCGTGAACACATCCGCCAACTGCCCCTCGTGCACAAAAACGGCCGCCTGACCTTCGCGCACGGTCAGCTTGGCACCGTATTTGATCTCGTGACCCTCACGCTCGAACCGCCAGACCATGGTATCGCGGGTGTCATCCACCCAATGGATGACATCAATGAACTCTCCGGTCAGAAAATCGAAAATTCCCATTTGGGGTCTCCTGTCTTTTAGGGGTCAGAGCGGCTGACCCATCAGTTCACGCGCAATGATCCGCACCACGGGGCGGGCCTGATCGACCGATACACCGGGCTTGAGGCGCGGATCGTAAAGCATTTGCAGCAGTTTCTCATCATGACTTGTCAGCAGTGCGAACTCGTCATCGTCGTTAAAGATCGACGGGCGCGCGGCGGGGCTGTCATTGGACAGGCCCAGACCTTGCGCAATCTCTTCGTGAATACAACTGAGCCGCACCAGATCGGGCAGCTCAGACCGTATCAGGGTGACCGCCCGCACATATTTGTTCGGCGACGAGGTATTTGCCGAGGCGAATACAAAACAATCGAAATTCGAGCGCGGGTTGGCCACCAGATCAAGCGAGGCTTGGCTTATGTTTGGAATCAACTGCCTGAGACGTGACACCACATAGGCGCTGTCATCCTTGCCTGCGAAAAATACGTGGAAATTGGGCTTGCGGGTGACGATCGAAATCGAATGCCCGGTGAGCCGCGCCAGTCGTGCCGAATAAGACTGCACATCTGCAGCATCTTTCTGGCGTGTAGCTGGAAGGATCGATGGTCCAAACTCGGTTTGGATGCGAACGGGGCCAACCCAACGGCTGAGCTGCCCGTCAGTCTGGCGCGATCCGATTGAAATACTGTGGTTTGGGTATTCACTGTAGAATGCAATCGCCTCGAAGTTACGTTCCAGATCGCTCGCGTCATATGGTGTATCCGGGCCGCCCCCGTCAGTTCGTAATAAACCGCGTGCCAACAAGTCGCGCTCGATACGTTGATAGAAACGCGCAAGATCCTGACTGGCGGCAGACGGCGGCACATAGGCATTGGCCGCTGGCGGTGGGGGCACTGGGCGCGGTTCCGGCGCGGCAGACGGCGTCAGGACCTCTTCACAGCCGACCAGTGCCAGCAGTGCAGCGACCCCGAGGCCCAGCTTTGTATGGGTCAAAGGCCGCACCCCTGCCTGCCTTATCCTGGAACGGCCGTTCCGGCGTTGTCGCCAGTGCCATCACGCCGTGCTTTGGCAGCAGCGAGCGTGTCGCGCAGCTCTGCTTCCATCTTCTGTAGTTCCTGTTCAGCTGCCGCGCGCTTGGCTTTGCCTTCGTCGGCGATAGCAAGGCTTTCATTAATCGTTCCAATCAGATCGGCATTCGCCTGTTTGACGGCCTCTATATCGAAGACACCACGCTCCATCTCTTCGCGGATCATCTTGTTGCTTTCGCGCAGATTGGCGGCGTTTGCGGTCAGAAGTTCGTTGGTCAGATCATTGGCATCTCGCACAGCAGCCGCAGCTTCGGCGCTGCGCTGAATGGTGACGGCCTGTGCCAGCTGGGTTTCCCACAGAGGCACGGTGTTCACCAGGGTCGAGTTGATCTTGGTGACCAGCGATTTGTCGTTCTCCTGAACCAATCGGATCGATGGCAGCGACTGCATTGTCACCTGACGGGTCAGTTTCAAGTCATGTACCCGGCGTTCAAGATCGTCCCGCGCGGCGCGCAGATCACGAAGTTCCTGCGCCTTCATCACCTGTTCTTCCTCGGGCGCGGCCTGAACCTCGGCTTCCTTTTCAGGAATGTCATGACTGTCGAGCTCGGTCAGCTTCTCTTCGCCCGCTGCAATGTAAAGCGCCAATTCGTCATAGAAACCGAGTGTCTTTTCATACAGCAGGTCCAGTGATTTTATGTCTTTGAGCAGCGTATGTTCGTGGCTCAACAGATTGTCCGTTATGCGGTCGATCTGGCTTTGAACCTCTTCGTATTGCGCGGTGAACTTCGCAAAAGGCGCGGCCTTGCCCAGCAGTTTTTCCCACCAACTGCGTTCGCGTCGAACATCCAGTTCGCTGACTGAGAACCCACGGATCGTGGTCACGATATTGCGCAGGCTATCCCCGGCGGGGCCCACATCCTTGTTGCGCACATCGGCCAGCATGGCCTGGCTGATTTCCTGCAACTCGGCCTGAGCAGAAGATCCGAAAGACACGATGGAGTTGGTGTCACCCATGTCGATTTCGCCCATGCGTTTGCGAATCTCAGCGCCGACTGGTTCGTCGGCTTCTTCCAGCGAGACAAGCTCGGTCGTTGGTTCGGGCAGGGCGACGGCAGTGACTTCCTGCACCAGGGTTTCGGCTTCGACCGCCTTGTTCTTGATCTCATCGGACATGGGGATGTTCCTCGCTTACTGTGTGGCCGGTCAGTCCAACCGGACGCCTTCGCGCTGCAGCCTGTCTCGCAGCACGTCAATTTCAACCGTCAGATCACTGCGGTCATCCAATAGCATTTTGCGCGTGCGCGCGGCGAAATTCTGTTCCAGATCATCCAGCAGAGCTGAATAGTCGGCCAACGCCTGACCGTCTCGGGTGCGGGCATAAACATCGGCGAACTTGACGGTCGCATCGCGCGCACCTTGCAAATACACAGTCATATATTTTCGCGCTCCGGCCAGATCGCGCGGATCTTCTTCGACCGTGCGAAACAGGTCGCGGGCAGTGTCCTGAAACCGTTCAACCCGCGCTTCGATCCGGCGATCACCTGCGCGTTTGATCGCATCGGTCATCTGGGTCAGATGCTTTTCGGCATCATCAACCACGCGGGCCACGCGATCTTGCTGAAATGTGTCGATGCCTTCCATGCCCTTGTGCTTCAGCGGATCAAAGCCAAAGGAGACCGAATGCAATACAGTGGCCGCTGTGCCGAACAACACTGGCGCCAACAGGCTGGCATGGCCAACGGCCTCGGCATCCAGATACTCGCTCCGATAAGCGGCCAGCGCGGTGCCGATACCGGTCAGTATGCTGGCAAAGATCTTGCGCGGAAAGGCCGGGCGGCGGGCGGTTTTGCGTGCGTTGTAGGCTGCTTCGGCTCGCAACCCCTCACGTAGCAAGAAAGCCGCAGCGGTCAGCAGGCCAGCGGCCACAAGGCCCATGGTCATGCCAATTGCGCCATCATTCAACGACAAAAAGACCAACGGGATCGCTGGAATGAACAAGACGTTGGCCCTTGCACCAGCAGGTTCGACCCGCGCCCCATCAAATTGGCCGCGCGGCGGTGGTCCATCTGGTTCAGACCCGCCCTGCGGGCTGTATTTGCCACCAAACCGTTTGGCCATGGCTACAGCCCCCCCAACAGCCCGGTGCAGACGCCGAACAACAGCACCAGCAGGGCCGCATAGGCCAGTTTTTGCACTCCGCTCCCGGACATTCAGCCCCCCAAATCGCAGCGTTCCCAGAAAATCTAGGGGATACGCAGGCTTGGCGCTAGGGGGAAGGTTGCTAAACCCGCATCACTTGCGGGGTTTCTTGCCGATCAGGGGCCGTTTTCGCTGCGGGCGCGTGGTTCGTTTGGCGGTGCCCTCGGGCTTGGCACCTCCATCCAACCCCAATTGATCGCGCATAACACGGCGGCGAACTTCTTCAACCTGACCGGGTTTCAGATCACCCAACTGGAAGGGGCCATAAGAAACGCGGAGCAGGCGGTTTACGGTGAAACCTATGTCCTCCATTGCGCGGCGAATCTCTCGGTTCTTGCCTTCGCGCAGACCGATGGTCAGCCAGGCATTCGCACCTTGCTGGCGATCCAGCGACACGGTCATGGGCTGAAACCTTTCGCCTTCGATTACAAGGCCTTTGCGCAGGGGGGTGAAGTCTTCGTCCTTGGGGCGTCCGTTCACCCGAACGCGGTATTTGCGCAGCCAGCCGGTTGAGGGAAGCTCCAGCTTGCGTTTGATGCCGCCGTCATTGGTCAGCAGCAAGAGGCCTTCCGAGTTCAGGTCCAGCCGGCCCACGGACATCACACGCGGTATATCCTCGGGCAACTCGTCAAAGATCGTGGCGCGGCCTTTTTCGTCCTTGGTCGTTGTCACCAGACCGGTCGGCTTGTGATAGAGCCATAGGCGCGAGGGTTCGGGTTCAGAAACTGGTTTGCCGTCGACCACAATTTTATCTTTGCCTGTCACGTTCAGGGCGGGGCTGTCGATCACCTTGCCATTCACCGCAACGCGGCCTGCTTCGATCATACGTTCAGCCTCACGTCGCGAGGCGACGCCTGCACGGGCCAGCACTTTGGCGATCCGATCGCCGGGAGGAGGGGTATTACTCATGGCCTCGGCCATACCTCATCGTGCCCGCTTGCGAAAGGCAGGTTTCTGAGGCAGTCAGAGGCATGGTGTTCAAATCGCATATGGATAAGGCGTTGGCCGAGGCACGCGCGGCCGCCAAGCGGGGCGAGGTTCCGGTTGGGGCCGTTATCGTCTCGCCCGATGGCCAGCTTGTTGCTGCGGCCGGCAACCGAACGCGCGAGTTGAACGACCCGACGGCCCATGCCGAAATACTGGCCTTACGCGCTGCTTGCGCCGAAGCCGGGTCAGAACGGCTGCCGGGGCATGATCTTTATGTCACACTGGAACCTTGCGCCATGTGCGCTGCAGCGATGGCCGCGGCCCGTATCCGGCGCATTTACTATGGCGCGTCCGATCCGAAATCGGGTGGCGTTGCCCACGGTGCGCGGGTGTTTTCGCATCCGCAGGCCCATCATCAGCCCGAAATCTATGACGGTATCGCCGCAGAGGAATCCGCCGAATTGCTGAGAAGTTTTTTCGCGGCGCAACGCGCTTAAGGCTTCACCACCATCTCGCGCGGGATATCGGCCAGTGGTTGCCCGCCATCGGGGGTCACGACAAAACTTTCGGTAATCGCCAGACCCCAATCTGATGTCCACAGGCCTGGCATCAAATGAAACGTCATGTTTTCCTGCAGTTCCGTTGTGTCGCCGGGCCTCAGGCTCATAGTGCGCTCGCCCCAGTCCGGTGGATAGCTGAGCCCGATGGGATATCCGGTGCGGTTGCGCTTCTCATATCCGGCGCGGGCAAAGCAGTCATAAACGCAGGCGGCGATTTCCTCGCATGTGGTGCCGGGGCGTGCGGCGGCCAAAGTGGTATCGATTGCGGTCAGAACCGCTGCTTCGGCCCTTCGAATATCGTCTGGCGGGTTGCCCAGGAACAGGCTTCGGCTGGCTGGACAGTGATAGCGGCGGTAGCATCCCGAGATTTCGAAATAGGTTGCCTCACCACGTGCCAAAGGCCTGTCGTTCCAGGTGATATGCGAAGCCGAAGCTTCTCGACCCGATGGCGCAATTGGCACAATCGCGGGGTAGTCCCCAGCCAAGCCGGGCAACCCGGCAATACCTGCCGCTTGCACTTCGGCAACCAGTTGGTTTTTGGGCAGACCTTCACGAAACGCCGCGCGCAGAACCTCGTGCATATGCGCCGTCAACTGACCCGCCTTGCGCATCATTGCGATCTCGGCGTCGCTTTTGACCGCACGCTGCCAGTTCACGAGGCCGGTGGCATCGATTAATTCGCCAAAGGCGCGTTCAAGAATCTGGTGGCTGGCGGCCGAGTAGTAATAGTTGTCCATCTCTACCCCCAACCCGGTGGTCCACCCTCGGTCGCGCAGCGTAGTCACCAGCGCGTCGACGGGGTGGTGATCAGGGTGCTGAACATGGTCTTCGGGCCAGTCCAACAGGTCAGACGGGTCCAGCCATGTGGTCTGGGCTGCCCCTGCTTTGTCCTGCGTGCGCCCCCACCAAAGGGGGGTGCCTTTTGCAGGCAGAATCACCATTTGGGGTACATAAAAACTCCATCCGTCATAGCCCGTCAGCCAGGCCATGTTGGAGGGATCCGTGATCAGCAAAGTTTCAACCCCGCGTTGAGCCATTGCTGCGCGAGTCTTGGCCAAACGGTCCGCGTATTCCTGCGTGCTGAAATCCGAGGCCGGCATCAGAGGGAGATTGCCTTCATAACCTCGGGTTCGATCACATCGACCCCAGGCAACCCGTCAACAAGCGCCTGGGCAGATTGTTCTAGGATCGGGAAGGTCTTGTAGTGGCAGGGGATCACCGTCTTAAAGTCGAAATATCGCTTTGCGGCATAGGCAGTCGCTTTCATATCCATGGTGAAATGGCCACCCGCCGAGAGGATGCCGATATCGGGTTTGAAATAGTCGCCCATCCAATCCATGTCGGCCATGATGTCCGTATCGCCCGAGACATAAAGCATGCGCCCCTCGGCGGCGATCATATAGCCGACCTCGCTACCACCGGTCCGCAGCCCGTCAGGTGTGGAGAATGTGGAACTGTGCGAAGCAGGAACCATTGTAACCTTGACGCCGTTCAGATTGACGGTTCCGCCCTTGTTAAACCCGATGGTTTCGATCTCTTCGGCCTCGGCCCAATAGCCCATCAGATCGTACTGACCCACTACTGGGACCTTTAGGTGCTTGGCCAAAGGCAGCACATCGACCACGTGGTCGAAATGCGTATGAGTCAGCAGGATATGCGTTGCCCCGTCCAATGCGGCGTCATGCTGGTCTTCGGGCAGAACCGGGTTGCCCGTCAGCCAGGGATCAATCAACAGCACTTGACCGCCGGTCTCGATGCGGAAACTGCCATGTCCCAACCAAATGATGTTCATGCTGAAATCCTCCAATGATGCCTATTGGCATCAGCCTAGCATCCGCTATGTAAAATTCTATGGATTGGATGCAGGAAATCGACAGCTATTGTGAAAGATTGTCCGCCGCCTATTGGGCCGAGCCGATCAATGCGATCACCAATGCCGCCTTTCTGATCTCGGCCTTTATCATGTGGCGGCGGGTGCGCGGGCAAGACATGCCTCTTGCGATGGGGCTGGTTCTGGTGCTTGGGATCATCGGTGTCGGCAGCTATTTGTTTCATACCCATGCACAGGTCTGGGCGGCCGTTGCCGATGTAACGCCGATCCTGCTCTTCATCTTGATCTACATCTTTGCCGTAAACAAAAACATCTGGCGCATGCCATGGGGATATGCGCTGGGTGGGACCATTCTGTTTGTCCCCTACGCAGCGGCGACGATCCCGCTGTTCCAGTGGGTGCCTGGCCTTGGCAGCTCGGCCGCTTATGCACCTGTGCCCTTGTTGATCCTGATCTACGCCTATCTATTGCGCCAGCGGCAACCGCAGTTTGCAAGGGATATGACGATTGGCGCGTTCATTCTGATCCTGTCAATCACGTTCCGTTCTTTGGATCAGCCGATCTGTTCGCAGTTCCCGACAGGCACACATTTCATGTGGCATATCCTGAATGCCACGATGCTCGGTTGGATGATTGAGGCCTATCGCAGGGTTTTGATCCGCATGCGAGCGGGCGCCATCAAATACCCTGTGCTTTGATAACGGCTGCGACACGCTGACCGATGATCCGGCTGGATTTACGCGATGGGTGAATCAGGTCAAACGAGAAATATGAGGCATCGCCGGGCTGCGCCACATCCTGTGATGAGACGAATGTGATCCCTTCATCCCGCTGCGCCAGTTTGGCAATGCGGGCCTCAAACTCATCCCCTTCGGCTTTGCAATGTTCGATCGGTGTGATCAGATTGGGGCTGCGCAAGTAGCCGACATAAATTACGCGGGTGCCGTTCGCCCGAATCTGGCGCAGGAACTGCGGAATTTGGCCATACTGACCATCAGCCGAGATCATATTGTCCAGAACGGTATCACAGCGTGTGCATCCGCAACCCAGCATCAGATCGTTACCGCCGCCGTTAACAATGGCCCAGGACCAATCGCCCTCGGCATATTGGGCCTGAACCCCAGATTCAGGTGCGCCATTCGGGTCAAATTTCGTTTGCAGCCAAGCTGCAGACACCGTGCGGTCAACGACCGGTGCACCAATCGTTTCTTCGATAACATCGGGGATTGATGAACCCGAAGGCGAGTTCCACGCCATCAGCGAATCGCCGACCGCAATGACCTTTGCATCGGGTTTGCTGGCAGGCATTTCCTGGCATCCAACCAAGGCAAATAGGATGCCGACGACAAGACACAGATTTCTGGACATCTTTGACCCGGAAATTGGAGTTAAGAAGCGCCCGTGCGGGCTGAATATGGTTCATGCTCAGTTAACCTGGCGTTGGTTAACGCACGATTAATGAACCTGGTTCAGCGCAGCCTTTATGTTAACCCTGAAAGGCTGCAGCCAGGTGCTCCGGCAGGTCAAATTCAACTAAAACCCGGGCGCGCCCCTCGGGTGACATTTTGCGTGCGGTCTTTTCGACAATGCGCTGGATTTTTTCCGGGGAATGCTTGTCTGCGAATGGCTGGAAATACCATTTCAGAAAGACAAAGCAGATCACATCTTCCAGTGCCTGAACCTCGGCGTCGCGTTTGATGCCCTGCTTGCGCAACATGCGGCCTGCGGCGTCAACCTCTGTTTCGCTGTAGCCGCCTTGGGCCATCAGGGACATCACCACATCCGCATGGTGCACACCTTGCGCCTTGCGCCAGGCCAGATATCCGGCGCGACCCTCTGGATATTCGGTTCGGGCCAACTTCCAGCGCTCGATATGCTGCCCTCGCGCTGCGATCTGTAGCGCTTCCGAGGCGTTGGGAAACAGCCGGTCCATCTCGGCACTCATGCGTTTGCCGTATAGCAAAGCTTCGGGCTGGCCATCATCAACGTTGGGATCATGTGCATTGGCCGCGTCGATGGCATCCAGAACTGCTTGTTTGCGCGCGCTCATGTTTTACTCCGCTGGCTTTTTGCGGATCTTGGCGATCCGCACAGTCTTGATAAGCCACCGTAGCGAGATGCCACAACATGTGCAGCACCCAATTCTGTCATTGCCGGGTCAGATGAGGGGGAACTCTGACCCGGCAGAGGGGCAGGTGATCTGCTTACTTGCCCGGTTTGACCTGATCTTGCGTGACCGGCTCGGTGATCGGGGTGGGGAAGGTCAGATCACGGGTCAGGTTCAGTGAACTGATGCCCATCGCCATGGCCGGTGCGGCCAGAAGAGAGGCGGACAACGTAACGGCAGTGATGAGGCTTTTCATGTTCTGTCTCCAGGTTTGTGTCGTTTCACAACAGATGAAATGAACAGTTCGGTTTAGTTTTTCAAGATTTGAAGTGAACTAATTGGTTTACTTACGTGCATACCGGCTATTCACCAGCGAATGGGTGGCGAAATCCGACACGATAACTTGTCCCTTGTCGGGGACTACTGGCCTTGCGACTGCGGCAACAGACAGGTAAATGCCCCCTAACGCATATGAGGGTTTCCGATGTCGATTGACCAAAGCACCGCCGCCAAGGTGGCGAAACTGGCCCGTATCAAGGTCGAGGATGACGCGCTGCCGGCGCTGGCATCCGAGTTCAACACCATCCTTGGGTTCATCGAGCAACTGAACGAAGTGGATGTCGAAGGCGTCGAACCGATGGTTTCGGTCGAGCCGATGCGCCTGAAGCGGCGTGAGGACGTGGTCACCGATGGCAACCAGCAGGACAAGGTTCTGGCCAACGCCCCCGACGCGCGCGAAGGGTTCTTTGCCGTCCCCAAAGTGGTGGAGTAAGACATGAGCGATCTGAACAAACTGGGCCTGGCCGAAGCCCGCGATGCGCTGCGCGCCGGTGATGTGACCTCGGTTGAGCTGACGGAATCCTGCCTGAAGGCCATTGATGACGCCGACGCGCTGAACGCTTTTGTCCACAAAACGCCTGAAATCGCGCTGGAGCGCGCCAAGGCTGCCGATGAACGGATCAAGGGCGGCGACGCGCCGTCGATGTGCGGTCTACCGATCGGCATCAAGGATCTGTTCTGCACCAAGGGCGTGCCCTCACAGGCGGCCTCGAAAATATTGGACGGGTTCAAGCCCGAATACGAATCCACCGTATCGCAGCAGCTGGCCGATGCCGGAGCCGTGATGCTGGGCAAGCTGAACATGGACGAATTCGCCATGGGCTCGTCCAACGAAACCTCGACCTATGGCAACGCGGTCAGCCCCTGGCGGCGCGGCAATGACGACGCTCAGTTGACTCCCGGCGGGTCTTCGGGCGGGTCGGCGTCGGCTGTGTCGGCTGACCTGTGTCTGGCCGCGACCGGCACCGATACCGGTGGTTCGATCCGTCAACCTGCCGCGTTTGTCGGTATCACCGGCATCAAGCCAACATACGGTCGCTGCTCGCGCTGGGGCATCGTGGCCTTTGCGTCCTCGCTGGATCAGGCTGGCCCTATGACCAAGAATGTGCGCGACGCGGCTATCATGCTGGAAACCATGTGCGGTCACGACCCCAAGGATTCCACCAGCGCCGAACTGGCCGTCCCGAATTTCGAGGCGATGCTGACCGGCGACATCAAAGGCAAGAAAATCGGGATTCCGAAAGAATACCGCATGGACGGGATGCCCGCCGAGATCGAAAAGCTGTGGGCCGATGGCGCTGCGATGCTGAAAGACGCAGGGGCGGAGATCGTCGACATCTCACTGCCCCATACGAAATACGCACTGCCCGCCTACTATGTGATCGCGCCTGCCGAGGCATCCTCGAACCTTGCCCGCTATGACGGTGTCCGCTATGGGCGCCGCGCGGCGCTGGCGCAGGGCGATGGCATCACCGAAATGTACGAGAAAACCCGCGCCGAAGGCTTTGGCCACGAAGTTCAGCGCCGCGTGATGATCGGGACGTACGTGCTGTCGGCGGGCTTCTACGACGCGTATTACAACCGCGCCCGCAAAGTCCGCACATTGATCAAGAAAGACTTCGAGGATGTCTTCGCCGCAGGCATCGACGCGATCCTAACTCCGGCCACCCCGTCCGCCTCCTTCGGTTTGGGCGAAATGACAGAGGCCGATCCTGTTCAAATGTACTTGAACGACGTCTTTACTGTGACCGTGAACCTTGCCGGTCTGCCGGGTATCTCAGTACCCGCGGGGCTCGACAAACAAGGGCTTCCGCTGGGTCTGCAACTGATCGGACGGCCCTGGGATGAAGGTGACCTGCTCAACACCGCCTATGCGTTGGAAAACGCGGCGGGCTTTATGGCAAAACCAGCGAAATGGTGGTAAGCCTCAGGCAGCCTGATCACGAGTAATGGAGCGGTTGAATGCGTGTTTTTGCTTTGGTTCCTGTCATCGCCCTTGTCGCGGCCTGCGATACGGTCGCGCCGGTGCAGGGAACGGGATTTAACACGCCAGCCTATCAGGCCCAACGTGAGGCACAGTTGGCCGGGCAGGGGACCGTCGACAACCCATTGCTGGCACCAGTCGATGTCTCGCAACAGCCCTTGGGCGCACCAGGTTCTGCCTTGCCGCCATCACTCGCCACTGGCGAAAATGCGGATATCGCGAACCAGGCTGCGGCTGCGCTGGCCAACACCTCGGGCCAGACTGCTCAAACCGGTCCTGCACCCAGCAATCCGGCGATTTCTGACGAGCAGGATTTCGCGGCTGTCTCGGGCCGCCGCAGCATCGAATCTGACGCGGCGCGGATTGAGCAAAACCGCGAAACCTACGAGGTTGTCGCCCCAACCGCCGTGCCCGAACGCGGTGTCGATGGCCAACCCAACATCGTGCAATACGCGCTCAGCACCACAAACCCTGTTGGAACCCAGCTCTACAGCCGGGCTGGCTTTAACCTTCAAGCCAAGGCACAACGCAATTGCGCTCGGTTCCCATCGGCGGATCAGGCGCAGATCGAGTTTTTGACCAGTGGTGGCCCTCAGCGCGACCGCAAGGGGTTGGACCCGGATGGGGATGGCTTTGCCTGTAACTGGGATCCCAGCCCGTTCCGCAGTGCCGTCAGCAACTGATCACCCTTCAGCCATCTGGCATCCGTCGCCCAATTTCGGCGCGCGACGGGATGGGCTTGGTCCTCAGCTAATTGTCCTGCACTTTACCGCGATGGGTAGCGCAGGGGCCGCGCTGGACCGGCTCTGCGATCCACAGGCCGAGGTCTCGGCGCACTACCTGATCGGCAATGACGGAACCCTCTGGCAGATGGTGCGCGAAGAAGATCGTGCCTGGCATGCCGGAGCAGGGGAGTGGCGCGGGCAGGATGACATAAATTCGCGGTCCATCGGGATCGAACTGGATAACGCAGGGACGCACCCGTTTTCTAACCCTCAGATGAGCGCATTGGAAAACCTGATGCGGGGAATCGTGACCCGCTGGTCCATCCAGCCCGAGGACGTCATAGGTCACTCTGACATGGCCCCCGGCCGAAAAATTGACCCTGGCCCCCGCTTCGATTGGCAGCGTTTGGAGCGGCAAAACCTTGCGACGCGACGCGGATATGACCAGGGACCCGCAGATGCGCCCGTAGATATCTTCCGCGCCCTGGCCAGTGATGCAGGTTTCACGGCGGATGTTGACGACGAAACCCTCCTCGCTGCCATTCGCCTCAGGTATCGACCCTGGGGAAAAGGTCCGCTTTGCCCGGCAGATTTCACGCCACTCAATCGTTTTGATCTTCGAAACTGATCCAGTCTTCATCTGGCCAAAAATATCCTGGGGTTGAATTGGCCGCAGGCCAAGAAGGGGCTGGCCCTTTCTCCGTCCCATCCACCCTTGACGTGACTGGGAACACAGCATACCCAGCCCACGCGCGGAGGGCCGGATGGCCGCTGGGGTCGCAAGACCCGAGAGGAAAGTCCGGACTCCACAAGGCAACGGTGCCGGGTAACGCCCGGGCGGGGCAACCCGACGGAAAGCGCCACAGAAATCAGACCGCCCGCGACTTCGGTCAACGGTAAGGGTGAAACGGTGGGGTAAGAGCCCACCGCGCCTCTGGCAACAGGGGCGGCACGGCAAGCCCCACCGGGAGCAATGCCAAATAGGGTCCCCGCGCGGGCCGGTCGGCGCAAGCCGATACCGCCGCTAAGCACGTCTTGGCCCAGAGGGACCGGGTTGGCAGCTTGAGCCGCGCAGCAATGCACGGCCTAGAGGAATGGTCATCGAAGGGGGCAACCCCGGAACAAGATCCGGCTTACAGGCCCTCCGCGCGTATCTCAAATCACCCGACCGCTAAGTGGCGATCCGCCCACAGCCAAGCACCCAGTATTCTCAGAACCCGTCTGCTGTTACCCTGACGTACATGGATTTTGTGAACCCGGGAGGAGCGGTATGAGTTTTCTCAAAACACTGGCATCCGTGGCGGTTGGTTTTGCGGCGGCAAAGGGCATGGAGAAATACAAGGAAATGGGCGGCATGGCCGGCTTGCAAAACATGATGCAAGGCACAGGCGGTGGTCTTGGCATGGACCAGCTTGGAAAAATGGCGGAGCAGTTTGGCATGCCAGGCGGCGCATCTGGATTGCAGGACATGATCGGCAAGATGGGGCTGGGCGGCGGGGCAGCCGGGGCTGCGGGCTTGGGCGGTTTGCTCAACGCGATGCAGGGTGCGGCTAAAACCAGCGGCCAGCAAACTGCCGATATGATGGAAACAGTGCTCAGAGGCACCCCGGCCGGGGCTGCGATGGAGGAGCAGGCCAAACTCATGCTGCGCGCCATGATCCAGGCCGCTAAGGCGGATGGAGAGCTGGACGAACAGGAAAAGCAGACAATCATTGGCGAATTGGGTGACGACATCAGTGATGAGGAGCGCGCCTTTGTCCTCGACCAGATGGAGGCGCCGATTGATGTCATGGGACTCGCTGCTGATGTGGGGGCGCCACTCAAGGCACAGATCTACGCAACCTCTTTGGCCGCGATTCGTTTGGATAACGAACGTGAGGCATCTTACCTGCTTCAATTGGCAACCGCTCTGGGCCTATCAGATGCCGAACGGGATCAAATTCACACCTATATGGGCGCGCCGACCTTGCCTCGTTAGGTCAGCAACGAAACCTGCGCATTGCAGGTGTGATTGGCCTTGACATGGGCGGTGCACAGCGTAAAAGCGCACGCTCATAGGAATTCAACCGAAGGGCCCTGCCTTTTCGGACGCAGGAGATAACCATGGCGAAGCCGACGACAATCAAGATCCGTCTGAACTCGACCGCGGGCACGGGCCACTTCTACGTGACCAAGAAAAACGCGCGCACCATGACCGAGAAAATGACCGTTCGCAAATACGACCCGGTCGCTCGCAAGCATGTCGAGTACAAGGAAGGCAAGATCAAGTAATCTGCCGTTCTGCTAAGACTTTCGGGAAAGGCTCTGCTTTGGCAGAGCCTTTTTTTCTTGCCCGGTGGCAAGTAATATTGCGATCCGGTTGGTCAACGGGCCGTTGCAGCGACGCATCAGGCTTGGGGCCAATCGTTTTGCCTGCGGCTTGCTTTTTACCAAATCCTGCAAGTACGGTTCAGCAAACCGCCACAAAATGTTGAGCGCCATGAAAAAAATCTTGTTATCCACAACCATCGTTCTGGCCCTTGCGGCCTGTGAAGATCCCTTTAACCGCAAAGGTGTTGGGTTCACTGGAATTGATGGTGAACCCCGTACCATCTCGGACGTTCCCGGCGCGGTCGCCTTTGTACCGCCAGCGACCAATGTTCCGGCTGAGCTGGCCGAACTGCCAACCATCGCTGTAATCAGTGATCAGGTTGATCCTATCAAAAAGGCGCGGGTGGCCATCGACAATGGTGGCGTGAGCCCGGACAATGCGGTGCAATTGTCTGGCAGCGCGACCGATCTGTTCCTCAGTACGGTTGATGTGAACGGCACGGTCTATGGTGTTCTGCGCACGCGCAACAGCGCGACACGCGTGGATAACTCGATTGGTGCAATCTTTGGAGACGAGACCGAACGCTTTACAGGCTGTCTGGCAGCTGGTGATGTTTTCGGAAAAGGATCGTCAAGCCGCAGCTCTGGTTTTGCCGTTCCGCTGAACTGCAGCTAGTACAGCCAACAATCTCTATTCGGATACCCCCGCTTAAAAGGCGGGGGTTTTCTTTTGCAACATGACGTTGGACAAAAGAAAAGGGCCGGTCTTTCGACCGGCCCATACGCATTTGCAATGCTGTGAGGCTTTATTCCTGTTGCCCCATGAACATCAGCAGGAACTGGAACATGTTCAGGAACGAGATGTACAAGCTCAGCGCGCCGTCAAAGGCGGCTTTGTCCAGCCATTCCTGATCGCCATGTGCTGCATGTGCGACATAGGTGTTCTTGATATCCTGTGTGTAGTAGGCGGTCAGACCCGCAAAGATCAGGATACCGATGGCCGAGATGGCCAGCATCATCACGCCCGACTGCAGGAACAGGTTGATCACCATCGCCACCAGCAGGCCAATCACACCCATCATCAGGAAGGTGCCCATGCCGCTTAGGTTCCGCTTGGTGGTGTAGCCATAGAGGCTAAGACCACCAAACGCGATTGCGGTGACCAGGAAGGTCTGTGTGATCGAGTAGGGCGTAAAGATCATGAAGATCGAACTCATCGACACGCCCATCACGGCCGCGAAGACGAAGAAGCCCAGCTGAACAGTCGCAGCGGAACCGCGACGCATCAGAGCGCCCCAGCCGAACAGGATAAAGGCCAGCGGTGCAAACATGACGACCCACTTCAGCGGCGACAGGAACAGAGTTCCGCCCAGGCTGGTCAGGTAGCGGTCAGCGCCGATCTGCGCCACTGCATTTGACGGGTCGCTGGTGACCGCAAGCCCGGCAATCGCCCAGGCTGCCAATGCTGTGATCAGCATGCCGACGGACATTGTGCCGTAGACTTTGTTCATGTGGGCGCGCAGGCCCTGATCAATCTCGGCGGCGCGCGCGCCGGATACCGTCCGGACCGTGTCGAATTGTGCCATCAAAGGGTCTCCCTTTAGCTCGTGTTACTACGCCCCGGCAAAGCGGGGCGGTTTCCCGTTAAATATCGGCAACTAGCGGCTGTATTTCAAGAGTTTCCGGCGGAAAACCGACTAAAACACGCAACAAAAAAGGCGATAGGCAACCCAGCGTCACCTATCGCCCTAAAAACATGAGCATACGAGTCATCTTTTCCAGTAGTTTGGGGCATCCCAAAGGTAACGGCGCGCTTCTTCCATCGCCTCTTCTCGGGTAATTCCCATGTCTTCCAAAGACGTATTGTCCAGTTGCATCAATCGGCGGCGCTGGCGCCTCACTGCAAACATGTGTTGGATCAACGACATCATAGGGCGCGTTGCGTTTTGACGGGTCTGTTTGAGTGCAATTTGGGTCATAATTATTGTCCTTTCTGCATTCCTTGATGGGTTCCCGAAAACAAATCAACTTCCTTGATGTATATGGCAAAGCATGTCATATTTTAAAAACGAATATTTTTGATGAGTCACATAAGGGATCGTGAAGATGCGAAATCTGGACATTACCACCTTGCGCTCGTTCATGGCGGTCGCGGATCAGGGTGGGGTCACCCGTGCGGCTGGTTTTTTGCATCTGACCCAGTCTGCAGTATCGATGCAGCTTAAGCGGCTGGAGGAGTTGCTGGGCCTTGAACTGCTGGATCGCAGTGGGCGCACGATCGCTCTTACCGCCTCGGGTGAGCAATTACTGACCTATGCGCGTCGAATGATCGCGCTGAATGACGAGGTGATCTCGAAACTGACTGATCAGGCGTTCGAGGGCGAAGTGGTGCTGGGTGTACCACATGACATTGTCTACCCGGCCATCCCGCGCGTTCTGCAACGGTTCAACACCGACTTTCCACGCGTGAGGGTGCAACTGGTGTCATCCTATTCGTTGCAGTTAAAAGACATGCTCAAGCGGGGCGAATGCGATGTGATCCTGACCACCGAGCCGACTCCTGTTGATGGGTCCGAAACCATCGCCGAACTACCGCTGCGCTGGATCGGTGCGCAGGGCGGATCTGCCTGGCGGAAGCGTCCATTGCCCTTGGCTTTGGGGCGCCGATGCCTGTTCCGCCCGCAGGTGATCGCGGCGTTGGACGCGGCTGGCATCCCTTGGGAATTGTCGGTGGAAACCGAGAATGATCGAACCATCGAAGCCACCGTCAGTGCCGATCTGGCTGTTCATGCCATGCTGGACGGAACCGAGGCCGCGCATCTGGAACAGATCGAATCAGGTGGCGCGCTTCCGGAATTGCCTGCCCATATGATCAACCTTTATGGCGGTAATGAAGGGCGGGACCCGGTTGTCGATGCCCTGGCGCATCTGGTCAGGCAGAATTTCCGCCTGCTGGGGGGCAGCCAGCTGCGTGCAGTCGCGGGATAGTGGCGTTTAGATTGTGATAACGACCTTGCCGGTGGACTTGCGTTCTTTCAGCATCTGCATTCCCTGTGCTACTTCGGACAAGGGCAAGATGTGGCTGATATGCGGCTTGATCTTGCCTTCACCGTGCCAGCGAAACAACGTGTTGAAACTGTCCCTTACGATTTCGGGTCGGAAGGTCAGATAACCGCCAATATAGAAGCCAATCACCGTCAGGTTTTTGACCAGTAGGTGATTGGCGGGGATTTGCGGAATCTCGCCACCAGCAAACCCGATGGGCAGCAGACGCCCTTCGGGGTTCGTGGCCCGAAAGGCCGCTTTGAACACGTCGCCACCGATTGCGTCATAGACGACATCTGCGCCACCCAACGCTTTGACCGCGTCCCTTAGGTCTTCTGAGGTGTCGATCAAGTGATCTGCACCCGCAGCTTTGGCAACGGCCAGCTTGTCCGCACCGCGTGCCTGCGCGATCACGGTTGCCCCCATCAACTTGCCAATCTCGACCGCTGTCAGGCCAACCCCGCCGGCCGCGCCGGTAACCAGCAGTGTTTCCCCCGGTTGCAACCTAGCACGGTGATCAAGCGCCAGGTGGCTGGTTCCATAAGCGATCTGGATCGCCGCCGCCTCTTCGAAGCTGATCGTGTCGGGCAGTGATATCACCCGTGCGGCGTCAAAAACCCCAAATTCCGCCAGCCCACCCTGTCCTGAATAGACGGCCACGCGATCACCAATGCTGATGCCGCTTACATCGGCACCCACCGCATCTATGACACCCGCAACCTCCATCCCCAATGTGAACGGAGCGGCGGGCGTGTCCTGATATGTCCCTTTTTGCATCAGCAGGTCGGCAAAATTCAGTCCGCAGGCTTTGATCGCAACGCGCACCTGACCCAAGGAGGGTTTAGGTGTTGTGATCTGGCAAAGCTTGGCCTGCTCACCTGCGGATTGAATGTGAAATGCCTGCATAATCTGATCACCCCCCTGCACCGGGTATAGGTGCGTTTTGCGCGGGACTTGTCAATGATATTGGGCGGCCGAGCTTGACCCAAAAAGCAACACGGTGTTGGCGGCTTTGGCCAATCAGGGACACAACCATAAACCATCGTTCTGGCTGCATGACTCAACCATCTTGAAAAATGATCAAAAAAAAGTAATAAAGGCAGCTAGTGCTGTAATCGGGGGAGGCACGATCCGTATTAGGGAATGGTTAAATTCCATTCTCTAATGTTGCGATACCGGACGTCGCGCAATCCCGATCAGATGTTTGTGTACTAAAGGAGAATACCAATGACTCATCACGTCGATGTCCATGTGGGCAAGCGCGTTCGGCATCGCCGCTGGCTGATTGGGATGACCCAACAGCAATTGGCGCAGCAAGTTGGTATCAAGTTTCAACAGATCCAAAAATATGAAACCGGTGCCAACCGAATCAGTGCCTCCCGCCTTTGGGACATTGCTGAGGCGTTGGAAGTTCCGGTCAGCTTTTTCTTTGAAGGGCTGGAAGAGGTTCAGAAAAGCGCGGATGAAAAGAAATCTGTGCCTGCGGACCTGATGGGGGACAAGGAAGCGTTGGATCTGGTGCGCTCTTACTACGCAATTCCAGAAAATCAGCGCCGCCGACTGTTCGAATTGGCACGGGTTCTGAGTGACGTAGCGTGATCTGATCGCGCGCGCTTGACTTTGACAGGCGTTGGCCGCACCAGTGGCCCATGCACCAGACCCATCTGACCGATATGGATGTTGCTGAAGAAATGGCCGACGCGGCGCGCGCGGCCATTCTTCCGCATTTTCGCCAACACGATCTTGAAACCGCGAACAAGCTGGAAGGCGGGTTTGATCCCGTCACTATCGCAGATCGCGCGGCGGAAAAAGCAATGCGCGAGGTGTTGCAACGTCTTCGCCCCGATGACGGCATCCTGGGTGAAGAGTACGGCCAGTCCGAAGGCCAAAGCGGTCGCGTTTGGGTACTGGACCCAATCGATGGAACGCGCGGATTTGTCAGCGGCACACCGACTTGGGGCGTTTTGATCGCGCTCAGCACCTCAGACGGCCCAGAGCTGGGGGTGATCGATCAACCCTATATCGGCGAACGGTTCAGAGGATCGTCCGAGATTGCGCAGCTGACCGGTCCCTTGGGCACATCACAGTTGGCGACGCGTGGGGTAAAGACGCTCGAACAAGCCACCTTGTTCACAACCTTCCCTGAAGTCGGCACCTCTGAAGATCGCGCAGGGTTCGAAGCTGTGTCAAAACAGGTACAACTGACGCGCTATGGCATGGATTGCTATGCCTACGCGCTGCTGGCCGCGGGACAGGCGGATCTGGTGATCGAGGCGGGGTTAAACGCCTATGACATTCAGGCTCCGATTGCAGTGATTGAGGCTGCAGGCGGCATCGTAACCGATTGGCAAGGCGGACCGGCGCATAACGGTGGACGTGCCCTTGCAGCTGCCAATGCCGAGATTCATGCGGCCGCGCTGGACATCCTGCGCTCCTATTAAACCATTGCCCCTGTAACGCCCTGACGCTAAACCGGTGTCAGCCGGTTCTTACGCCTGTTTTCCACCGGCCCCGCATTCCTTGCATGAGACAGGCAATTGCAGGAGTGCCGCTATGACTGAATTTCTTATCAAAAACGCAGATACCATCCTGACCATGGATGATGACCGTCGCGAGCTAAACGATGCAGATATCCTGATCCGCAACGGCCGGATCGCGCAGCTGGGCCATGGGCTGAAGACCACGGGCGAGGTGCATGATGCCAGGGGCTGCGTGGTCACTCCCGGCTTAGTGAACACTCACCATCACCTCTATCAAACCCTGACCCGTGCGGTTCCGGGCGGGCAGGACGCGTTGCTGTTTGGCTGGCTGCAAACGCTCTATCCCATCTGGGCGCAGTTCGGGCCGGACGAAATATTCACCTCGGCGCAGATCGGGCTGGCCGAGCTGGCACTATCCGGTTGCACCCTAAGTTCCGATCACCTGTACCTCTACCCCAATGGCGCGCGGCTGGAGGATACGATTGCCGCTGCCTCAGACCTGGGCTTGCGCTTTCATCCTACCCGCGGCGCGATGAGCATCGGCGCAAGCGATGGAGGCCTGCCGCCGGACAGTCTCGTCGAAGCTGAAAACGATATCCTGAACGACATGATCCGCGTTGTGGATGCGTTCCATGATCCGAGCGAGGGATCGATGTGCCGGGTTGGTCTCGCGCCCTGTTCGCCCTTTTCAGTCAGCCGGGACCTGATGCGCGATGCCGCTCTGCTGGCGCGCGACAAGGGTGTCATGCTGCACACCCATTTGGCCGAGAACGACGAGGATATCGCCTATTCCCAGGCGCAATTCGGCTGCCGCCCGGGCCAATATGCCGAGGATCTGGGCTGGACCGGTCCCGATGTCTGGCACGCTCATTGTGTCAAGCTAGACGGGGCCGAGATCGATCTGTTTTCGAAAAGCAGAACCGGGGTAGCCCATTGCCCTTGTTCAAACTGCCGTCTCGGATCGGGTATCGCACCGGTGCGCAGCATGCGCAATCAGGGCGTGAAAGTCGGGCTCGGCGCGGATGGCTCTGCCAGCAATGACAACGGCAATCTGATGCTTGAGGCGCGGCAGGCGATGCTCTTGCAACGTGTCGCGAACGGGGCCGACGCTATGTCCGCCCGCGAAGCGCTGGAGATCGCCACACGAGGCGGCGCGGATGTGCTGGGGCGGCCAGATTGTGGGCGATTGATGTCGGGCAAACGGGCTGATTTTGCAGTTTGGGATACCCTTACAAGCCTCGAAAGCGCGGGCAGCTGGGATCCAGCAGCCCTGTTGCTTGCTGGGCCGATGCAGGTCAAACACCTGTTTGTCGAAGGCCGCCAGATTGTGTGCGACGGTCAAATCACGACAATCGATCTGCCACGAACAATCGAAACCCAAAACCGCCTGGCGCGCGCGCTGGCGCAATAGCGGGATCCGCCCTTCATCTGGCTAAAAATATCTCCGCCGGAGGCATGCGCCAAAGGCGCATTCAAAGGGCGACCTGCCTCCCTCCGATCCAAACCTCGGCAATGGCGCGGTCGTCGCCCATCATGATGGTCGGGAACACGGCCTCCCACAGATCATCCGCATGGGCCTCGCGCTGGGCAATCGCTGGGGTCGAGGCGAGGTCGATGACAACCAGATCCGCCTCCATTCCAGGTGCGACATTGCCGATGCAGTCTTCCATCCTCAGCGTTCGCGCCGACCCGAAAGTACCCAGCCACAGCAATTGCGCCGGGTGCAGAGGGCGACCGCGCAGTTGGCCGATCTCATAGGCTGCAGCCATGGTGCGCAGCATTGAAAAGCTGGACCCGCCGCCGGTATCGGTCGCCAACCCGACCCGGTGCCCGTCATGGATCAGCCCGTTCATGTCAAAAAGGCCCGAGCCGATGAAGGTATTCGATGTCGGGCAATGCACCAGGGCAGCATCCACCTCGCGCAGCCTGTCGCGCTCACGGTCCTCTAGATGGATGACGTGACCATAGAGGCCATTTCGACCCAGCAGGCCGAATTTTTCATACGTATCCAGATAGTCCCGCGCTTCGGGGAACAGGGACCTGACCCATTCGATCTCATCCGTCTGCTCACTCAGATGAGTTTGCATCAGGCAATGCGGATTCTCGGCCCAAAGCGCACCCAAAGCCTCAAGCTGTTCAGGCGTGGATGTTGGCGAAAACCGGGGCGTGATCGCGTAAGACAGACGATCCACGTGGTGCCATTTCTCAAGCAGCGCTTCGGATTGGTCATATGCTGTTTGCGCAGTGTCCTGCAAACCCTCGGGCGCGTTGCGATCCATGCAGGTTTTGCCCGCGACAACCCGTTGCCCGCGCTGCTGCGCAACCGAAAAGAACGCATCAACGCTTTCGGGATGGATGGTGCAGAAGCTGCACATGGTGGTTGTGCCATGCGCCGTTGTCAGGTCGAGATAGCGGTTCGCGATCTCGGTCGCATAGTTGGTGTCGCCGAACTTCATCTCTTCGGGAAAGGTATAGGTGTTCAGCCAGTCGATCAGCCGTTTGCCCCAGCTCGCGATCATGGCGGTTTGCGGGTAATGGACGTGAGGGTCCACAAAACCGGCCATGATCAGGTGGGTGCCGTAGTCCCGCGCTTCGGCATCCGGATGGGCAGCGGCCAGCGTGTCCAGTGAACCGACCGCTTGCACGCGCCCATCTTCGATCACCAGCGCCTCGTCCAGACGGGTCGCGTCAGTAGGTTCCCCGTCAAAGGGCGATCCGTCGAAACTCAGTATGCGCCCTTTCAAAAGCGTCTTTTGCGCCATTCGCCCTGTTCCCTAGCTGTTTGAGGCCACGGATCAGCATATGCGGGCGAAAGATGCGGGTAAATCGGCGTATTGTCATTGTTTTCCGGTAGCTGCTTCTTCTAATTAGGGATCAATGACCGACTTAACGGGGGCAGATATGACGACAGGCTTTGATGAACCCGTAAGTGACTTGACCTCTGACGAGGATGTCTTTGTGCTGGATCGCCGGACTGTCGCGGCCATTCTCTATGCCGTAGACGTGGATGATCGGGCCAAGCTGATCGAGCTGATGGAGCCGCTGCACGCAGCCGACATCGCCGACCTTCTGGAACAGATCAACCCTTATGACCGTGCCCGGCTGATCCGTCTGTATGACAAGGAATTTGATGGCGATATCCTCTCGGAACTGGATGAATCGGTCCGGGAAGAAGTCATCAGTGTCCTGAAACCTGATGTTCTGGCCGAAGCCGTTCGGGACATGGAAAGCGACGATGTCGTTGACCTGCTGGAAGACCTTGAAGAACCGCAGCAGGAAACCATTTTGGACGCGCTGGAAGATTCCGAGCGCGTCGCGGCGGAGCAGGCGCTTGCCTATCCGGAAAACTCGGCCGGTCGCCTTATGCAGCGCGAGGTGGTCATGGCTCCTGAGCATTGGACCGTGGGCCAAGCTATCGATTTCATGCGCGCCAATGACGACTTGCCCGAGCAATTCTATCACGTCGTTCTGGTCGATCCGCGCCTGAAGCCCGTGGCGCAAGTTACCTTGGGCAAGCTGATGGCAACCCGGCGCGAGGTTCCCCTGCATGATCTGACGGAAGAGGAATTTCATGTCATTCCCGTTGATCAGGACGAAGAGGATGTGGCCTATGCGTTCAACCAGTATCACCTAATCTCGGCCCCAGTTGTGGATGCTGATGGTCGTCTGGTCGGGGTGATCACCATTGACGACGCGATGGTGGTTCTGGACGAAGAGCACGAGGAAGACATTCTGCGTCTCGCCGGTGTCAGCGACGAAAGCTCGCTGTCGGACAGCGTTGCCGCAACAAGTCGTCGGCGTTTGCCGTGGCTGGCGGTGAACCTGTGTACAGCCATCTGCGCCTCGCTGGTGATTTCACAATTCGAGGCGGCGATCGATCAGTTGGTGGCGCTGGCGATCCTGATGCCCATTGTGGCCTCAATGGGCGGCAATGCGGGTACGCAATCGCTGACCGTCGCCGTGCGGGCACTGGCCACACGCGACTTGACTGCCGCCAACGTCATGCGTGTGATCCGGCGGGAGCTGCTGGTCGGCATGCTGAACGGGCTGTGCTTTGCCATCGTGTTGGGGACGGTTGGCATGTTGTGGTTTGGCTCACCGCTGCTGGGCGTCGTGATAGGATCAGCCTTGGTCGTCAACATGATCATCGCGGGCTTCGCGGGTACGGTAGTACCTGTGGTGCTGGACCGAATGGGTGTTGACCCGGCGCTGGCATCGGGGACCTTTGTAACAACCACAACGGATGTCATGGGGTTCTTCATCTTCTTGGGACTTGCCAGCGTGGTGCTTTTGTGACCGATCTGACTGAAATCAAGGCTGCGGCGCGCAAAGCGGCATTCGCCCGCCGCAAAACCGCGTTTGACGTACGCTTGCCGGGGGCGGCAGGACGCCTGTCCGAAGTGCTGGCTGGCTACCGCGGTGTGCCGCTGTCCGGCTATATGCCGATCCGAACCGAGATCGACCCGCTGCCTGCCATGGCTGAGGCTTCGGCCTATGGTCCGGTTGGTGTTCCGGTGATCCAAGCTGCCGGTCAGGCGCTTAAGTTCTCGCGCTGGACACCAGAAGGCGCGTTGAAAGATGGGCCTTTTGGCGCAAAGGTGCCTGAGGTTGACGACTATTTCGACCCCGAAATCCTGATCGTTCCACTGGTGGCCTTCGATGCGCAGGGCGGGCGCCTGGGCTATGGTGGTGGGTTCTATGATCGCACGCTGGAAGGGCTACGCGCCAAGCGTCCGACCCTGGCCATCGGCTTTGCCTTTGATGCGCAAGAAGCCGAGGGGCTGCCTCTGGAACCCACAGATCAGCCCTTGGATATGGTGGTCACCGAAAGCCGAGTTCTGAGTTTCAAAACTTAACCCATATTCTCGGCTCGGAAATACTCCCATGCATCCCGCGTTGAGCCATCGGGCAGGGTGCAGATCCCGGTTTGGCCATCCTCGCCGTCGACTATCTGATACTGCCCGCCTTTTTCGGCGCAGAAGGTCGCTGCCGGGTTGGCCAGCCCGGTCGTCGGCTCCGAAGGCTGATCGCAGGAGGCGAGGGGGGCAAGAAGGGCGGCGGATATAAGGTAACGGGTCATGAATGTCTCCTGTCCAATGCAGTTTTGCGCTTTATGGCCTTAGTTTAACCGCTTGTGCTTGGCATTGACCACACTTAGGACGGTTGGCATGAGGATACTTTTTCTGGGTGACGTCATGGGCCGGGCGGGACGCACGGCCATCCAGCAGCATCTGCCGCGTCTGCGCGATGAGTGGCGGCTGGATTTCGTTGTGGTCAATGGCGAGAACGCCTCGAACGGGATGGGCCTGACCGGCGATCACGCCAAGCTGTTGCTGGATGCAGGTGCAGATTGTGTGACGTTGGGCGATCATGCCTTCGACCAGAAAGATATGCTGCAGTTCATCGAGAAAGAGCCGCGCATCGTGCGCCCGGTGAACTTTGCGAAAGGCGCACCGGGGCGCGGGCATCGCCTGTTCAACGCGCCGGGAGGGCGCAAGGTGCTGGTGGTTCAGGTGCTGGGGCAGGTCTTTATGAAACGGCCCTTTGACGATCCGTTCTCGGCCATAGAACCGATCCTGAAATCTCACCCGCGCGGCGGGCAGGCGAATGCGATCATCGTCGATATGCATTGCGAGGCGACGTCCGAGAAAATGGCGATGGGCCATTATTGCGACAAACGCGCCAGCCTCGTGGTGGGGACACATACACATGTGCCCACGGCAGACTCGCAGATCCTGCCCGGTGGCACGGCCTATCTGACGGATGCGGGGATGTGCGGTGACTACGATTCCGTCATCGGTATGGACAAGGTCGAGCCGCTGCGCCGGTTTATAACCGGCATGCCCAAGGCCCGGTTCACTCCTGCCAATGGCGAAGCAACGCTGAGCGGTGTGTTTGTCGAGACCAATGATCAGGACGGCAGCGCAAAAACCGTGCGCATGGTACGCGTCGGTGGGCGGCTAGAGCAGGCGGGTCCGTAAAGGCTTGCCCTGCCTCGCGCAATGCGGGAAACTACCCGTCAGGCGCTTGGGCCAGGGTTCGGACAGAATACCACGAATGCACTTCCTTTCACTGACAGACACCGGCAGCGCAATTCTGGCGCTTTTGATTGTTGCGGGCATGTTCGTCATGTTCCTGCGAGAGGTATACCCAACCGAGGTGGTCGCCATCGGTGGTGTTGCTTTGATGCTTGTGACGGGAATACTGCCCTATCAAAGCGCGCTGGCCGTCCTGTCAAATCCCGCCCCATGGACCATTGCGGCGATGTTCATCATCATGGGGGCACTGGTGCGTACCGGGTCGCTGGATGCCTTTACCTCGACCGCGCAAAAACAGGCGCAAGTGAACCCGAAGATCGCCATCGCCTTGCTTATGGCATTTGTGGTTCTGGCCTCGGCGGTGGTTTCTAACACGCCCGTTGTTGTTGTGATGATCCCGGTCTTTGTTCAGATTGCGCGCACGCTGAATGTACCAGCCTCAAAACTACTGATCCCGCTCAGTTATGCGGCCATTCTGGGTGGAACGCTGACCCTGATCGGAACCTCGACCAACCTGCTCGTGGATGGTGTTGCCCGCGCGCAAGGTATGCAACCCTTCACGATTTTCGAGGTTACCCCGCTGGGCATCGCGCTCGTTATCTATGGTATGGTCTACCTGCGTTTTATCGCGCCCCGTCTACTACCAGATCGGGATAGCATGGCATCGCTGCTTAGCGATCGCTCCAAAATGAAGTTCTTTACCGAGGCCGTCATCCCACCCGACAGCAACCTGATCGGGCGCGAAGTAACCGGCGTGCAGTTGTTCAAACGCCCCGGCGTACGACTGATCGACGTTGTGCGCGGCGATGACTCGCTGCGCCGCAATCTGCAAGGCGTGACGCTCAATGTGGGTGATCGGGTGGTTCTGCGCACCGAGATGACCGAACTTTTGAGCCTGCAACGCAACAAAGAGCTAAAGCGGGTCGATCAGGTCTCGGCGATTGAGACTAAAACGGTCGAGGTGCTGATCACTCCGGGCTGTCGTATGGTTGGACGCACGCTTGGAGCGCTCAGGCTGCGACGGCGCTATGGTGTTTATGTTCTGGCGGTTCATCGTCGGAACCAGAATATCGGCCGACAGTTGGACGATCTGGTCGTTCGCGTGGGCGATACTTTGTTGTTGGAAGGCTCGCCTGCCGACATTCAGAAACTGGCCGCAGATATGGACATGGTCGATGTGACCCAACCGTCGGCGCGTGCATTCCGTCGCAGCCACGCACCGATTGCAATTGGCGCACTGGTCGGCATCGTCGCGCTGGCTGCGCTGGGTGTCGCGCCAATTCTGTTGCTGTCGATTTTGGCGGTCGCAGTCGTCCTGGTCACGCGTTGCATCGATGCGGATGAGGCGTTTTCCTTTGTTGAGGGCCGCCTGCTGGCCCTCATTTTTGCAATGCTTGCCATCGGAGCCGCTCTTGATGCTTCGGGTGCAGTGTCGCTGATTGTCGAGGCCATCGCGCCTTCGCTTGGGCTATTGCCACCTTTCTTGATCATATGGGCGGTATATCTACTGACCTCGGTCTTAACTGAACTGGTGTCGAACAATGCGGTTGCAGTTGTGGTTACACCGATCGCCATCGGGTTGGCGCAAGCTGTGGGGATGGATCCACGCCCCTTGGTTGTCGCTGTCATGGTTGCGGCTTCGGCGTCTTTTGCAACGCCCATTGGATACCAGACCAATATGATGGTCTATGGCCCCGGCGGATACAGGTTTACTGATTTTATGAAGGTGGGCATACCGCTCAACCTGACGGTTGGGCTGCTGGCGTCGCTGCTGATCCCATTGATCTGGCCGCTCTGAGATCGGCGCAAGCTTGCCGCTGCGCTGCGATGGCCCTTGTAAAATCACACGAACATACAAAGCTTTGTGCATGTGATTGTGCAGAAGGAATTGAATCATGTCTGCGAGAGCAACCGCAATTTGCGCTGCAACGGCTTTGCTGACGGGAATGGGCCAGGCGGGTATCGCCGGAACCGTTGAAGGATCAGCCACCTATCGTGAACGGATCGCTGTTCCGCCAGATGCCACCTTGTATGTTGAACTTCAGGATGTCTCTCTGGCGGACGCACCTGCTGTGACCTTGGCCGCGCAGCGCTATGCCTTGAGCGGTGTTCCTGCACAATTTGAGCTGACCTATGACGACGCACTGATCTGGGACGGGCACCGCTATAGCGTTCGTGCGTCGATTTCGCAGGGTCAAAGGCTGTTGTTCACTACAGATACCAGTAATCCGGTTCTGACAAACGGTGCCGATGATGCGGTCGATCTGATCTTGGTTCAGGTTCAGGATGATCCATCTCTGGACAACACAGATTGGATTGTTGGAACGCTGAACGGCGCTCCGGTTGAGACTGAACGGAGGCCAGAGCTGATCTTTGCGCAAAACGGTGATTTTTCTGGCAGTGGCGGATGTAACCGGTTCACCGGTCAGGCCGAGATTTCAGGCAATCAGATCGACTTTCCAGACAATATGGCTGCAACCCTAATGGCGTGCCCACCTCCGTTGGATGAGGTCGAACGTGAGTTCCTGAAAGCGCTGCAAACCATCACGAGTTTTGCACGGCAAGGGGATGCATTGGCGCTGTTGGATGGGGCGGGTGAGCCGGTCATCAAACTGGTACGCAAACAGTAAGCTTAGTTAAGCCACCGCACGTGACCGGCCTGCATTGCGGCCCGAGAAGATACAGCCGCCGAGGAATGTGCCCTCAAGCGCATTGTAGCCGTGATAGCCACCACCACCAAAGCCTGCAACCTCTCCGGCAGCGAACAGGCCGGGCACCACTTGCCCGTCAGCACCGATCATCTGGCTATCCAGATTGGTCTGCAGCCCGCCCAGGGTCTTGCGGGTTAGCACATGCAGTTTGACCGCAATCAGCGGACCGTTCGAGGGGTCAAGGAACTTGTGCGGCTTTGCAGTGCGGATCAGTTTGTCCCCGCGATAGTTGCGCGCAGCAAGGATCGCCATCATCTGCGCATCTTTCGAGAACGGATTGTCGACCTGAGAATCCCGCGCCTCAATCTGTGCCCGCAGATGCGCCTCGTCAATCAATCCGCCGCCCAACTGGTTCATACCGCTGACTAGTTCGGTCAGGGTATTGGCGACGACAAAATCCTCACCCTTTTCCTTGAAGGCCTCGACCGGTGCGGTGGCTCTCGCGCCCGACAAAATGCGCTGCAGGATGACCTCTTTCCAACTGCCCGAGGTAAAATCGGGGTTTTGTTCTGATCCGGATAGGGCGAATTCTTTTTTTATCACCTTCTGCGTTAGTACAAACCAGCTGTAATCGTATCCGGTTCTTAGGATCTCGCGAAGGGTCCCCAAAGTGTCGAAGCCCGGCAGGCAAGGTGGTTCCATCCGGTTGCCGGTCGCGTCGAACCACATCGAGCTTGGTCCGGGCAGGATACGAATGCCATGGGCGGGCCATATCGGATCCCAGTTCTTGACGCCTTCGGTATAGTGCCACATGCGGTCGCCGTTGATCACATGGCCGCCAGCCTTTTCGCTGATCGCGATCATGCGGCCATCGACGTGAAAAGGAACACCGGCCACCATGTCTTTGGGCGGCTCACCCAGGCGCGCACGCGGCCAGTTCTGGCGGACCATCTCGAAATTGCCACCGATCCCGCCGGATGCGACGATGACCGAAGGTGCGTAGAATTCGAACTCTCCAACCTCTTCCCGGTTGGTCTTGCCGCCGCGCTGGGCGGTGTCGTCGGCCAGAACCTCACCCGACACGCCTTTGGCGGTGCCGTTTTGCATGATGATGTGACTGACCTGGTGGCGGTACTTCAACTCGATCAAACCAGCGCTGACATGCTCTTTGACGCGGCGAATGAAGTGTTCCAGAACGCCGGGGCCTGTGCCCCAGGTGATATGAAACCGGGGGACCGAGTTTCCATGCCCATTGGCGAAAGACCCGCCTCTTTCGGCCCATCCGACAACCGGGAACCAGCGCAGGCCCATCTCATGCAGCCAAGGACGCATTTCCCCGGCTGCAAACTCCACATAGGCCTCGGCCCATTTGCGCGGCCAGGTATCTTCGTCGCGGTCGAACTGTGCGCTGCCCATCCAGTCGCGCAGGGCCAGTTCATGACTGTCCTTGATCCCCATCCGGCGTTGTTCCGGCGTATCGACCATGAACAGCCCACCCAGGCTCCAGAACGCCTGGCCACCCAGAAAGCTTTCGGGTTCCTGATCAACCATGATCACTTTTTTGCCGCGGTCGCCTAGCTCGGCTGCTGCAGCCAACCCCGCCAATCCGCTACCAACGACAATTGCATCTGCGGTGGTATTGGTCATGAGCGGTCCTTTCAGCGTTTGCGGAACCAGATGAGAAATGGCAGCACGACCGCATACATCGTGATCCCGTAGACGGCAGATGGCAGGGCCAACGGGCTGAACCCGCTGTCGGTACTGGTGATCAGGGCCGCCAGCGTAATCCCCAGCGTCGAGTTCTGGATGCCCGTATCGATCGAGATACTCTTACACTCGGCCCATGACAGGTTTGCGGCACGCGCGATCCCCAGCCCGATCAGCAAAAGCGCGATATTCAAGGAAATCAAGCCCGTGCCCATAATGCCAAGGTTATCGACAAAAGTTTGCCAGTTTCCGGCGAGTGCCGCCACGACGATCAGAACGAAAAGAATGGAGGCAAGCGTGGACAAGCCACCTTCAACGCGGTTTGCAAACCCTGTTGCAAACTTACGAATACTGACGCCGATGGCGACGGGAAGGGTTGTGATCAGGAACATGGCAATGGCCAAACCGGTGATCGACACTTCGGGTGCGTTTTCTCCCATAAAATGCGCGATAGACCATGCCGCCAGAACCGGAACTGTCAGGATCGACAGAATGCTGATTACCGCGGTCAGGCTGACCGATAAGGCCACATCGCCCTTGGCAAGTTTGGTCAGGATGTTGCTGGTTACACCGCCGGGGCAGAAGCTGAGCAACATAAAACCAACCGCGATCTCAGGGGGAAAGCCAAACAAGGTAACAGTTGCAAACGCGGCGATGGGCAGCAGCACCACCTGACACACCGCACCGATGGCAAAGGGGATTTTGCGGCTTAGCACACGTCGGAAATCCGCGATCTCAAGCCCGATACCCAGCGACAGCATGATAATGGCCAGCGAGATCGGCAGGCCGACATTGATAAGAAAATCCAAGAACAACTCCTCCCCAGGGTGTTTTGGATCAGCCTACGCGAGCTTGAAAGCCGCAGGCAATACCGCCGTTAGGTCACTTGTAGCGCTGGGCAAACCGGCGCAGGATTTCACCGGGCTGGGTGACATCTGCGCTGTTGCAGATATCGATCAGGGTTTGCGCGTCTTCGGGCGGGAAATAGCCGTGATGCTTATAGATGTTGATGCGCTGCTCGAAATCCTTTGCATCCGCCTCGGGGTGAAATTGCGTGGCATAGACGTTCCGCCCCCAGCGGATCATTTGAAACGGGCAGGGATCTGAGGCGACGAGGTGCACGCACCCCTCTGGCAAGGCTTGTACGGCCTCTTTGTGGCCGACAAAAGCGTCGAATTCTGGGCTTAACCCCGCGGTCAGCGGGTCTCTCGCGCCATCGTCTGTCAGACGGCAGACCGAGGGGCCGACCGGTTCCCCGAACTGGGCCTTGCTGACATCCCCGCCCAGATGAGCCGCCAGAACACCCAAGCCATAGCAACAGCCCATGAACGGATGATCATGTGCTGTGATCTGAGGCATAAGCCCCATCACCGCGCCCTCAATCTTTGCGTCAAGCCCGGATTTCGTTTTGGGATCGTCACTGACGCAGCCTGGGCCTCCGCCGACGATGACACCCGCGTAATCCGTGACACTTAGTCCCTCGGGCAGGTCCTCGCAATCCAGCCGAATGCGGTGGGTCTGCTCAGGCGCGAGGCCGGTTTTGTCCAAAATCGAGGCATATTCGGCATCCGAGGCATCTGTCTCGGGACGCAATTGGAGGATCAGAAAACGTTTCACTAGTTGCCTCTATTGCGCTTGCGAACCTTGGCAGCCGTGGTTGTCCCAGGATTATGCTTTGTTAATCTGACATCGGAACTTTGGAAAGGGACTGTCCGTGACGCCAAACACTGTAATCGCCTGGGATTTCGATGGGGTACTCAATCAAAACATCCGTGACGGCGTTTTCTTGTGGGCGCAACACTTTGAGCAGGATCTCGGCCAATCTCTGGACGTGTTTACCCATCATGTATTCAGGAACGATTTCGACCGGATTATAACCGGGCAGGAAGATCTGCGCGATCGTGTGGCTGAATGGGCTGGCATGGTTGGTTTTGCGCCGGGCGCCGACGCGGTGTTGGACTATTGGTTCCAGAAAGATGCACTACCTGACCCCAAGGTCATGGACGTATTGGACGCGATATCGCGTCGGGGTGTTAGACAAGTTATTGCGACCAATAATGAAACACGGCGGGTCACCTTTATTGAACGTTAAATGGGGTTCTTGGATCGAGTCGAATGCGTGTTCTCATCCGGTCGGATGGGGGTGCGAAAGCCGCATCTTGGATTCTATGAGCAAGTCACCGACGCACTGCACGTCACTTCGGACCAGATGCTGCTTGTCGATGACTATCATGCCAGCGTTGAAGCCGCTCGTCAGGCGGGTTGGCGCGCCTATCTGTTCTCCGAAGAAACAAAGGACGAGATATTGGGTCTGCTCCGGGATGAATTCTTGTTTTCCTAAGCGCGTTCAAAGCGGCCAGAAGACAAGGATTGAGGGGATCGAGACTGCGATGATCAGGATCTCCAATGGCAATCCCATACGCCAGTAGTCGCCGAACCTGTAGCCACCCGGGCCCAGAACCAGTGTGTTGTTCTTGTGCCCGATGGGGGTGAGGAATGCAGCCGAGGCTGCCACCGCAACCGTCATCAGGAATGGATCGGGTGAAACTTCCAAACTACGTGCCATCTGGATACCAACAGGGGCGGCGACAATGGCCGTGGCGGTGTTGTTCAGCACATCCGACAGGGTCATGGTCACGACCATCAGTACCGTGAGAATAGCCCAAGCGGGCAAGCCATTGGTCAGTTGGATCAAGGCGTTCGCGATGAGTTCAGTTCCGCCAGAGGTCTCCAGCGCACTGCCCAAAGGGATCATCGACCCTAACAGTACGACAACGGGCCATTCGATGTGATTGTAGATGTCGCTGATCGGCATGATCTTGGTCAGAACATAGGCAATGACCACAAGCCCCAAGGCAATGGGCAGATAGATCAGCCCGACGCTCGCCGCCAAAACAGCAGCCGCGAACAGACCAATGGCCAGCCATGCTTTTTCATTTGCGGTTACGTTCAACCCGCGCTGCGCCAGTGGCAAACAGCCCAGCCATTCGGTCACATCAGCGCCTCTGTCGCGGGGGCAGAGTAGCAGAAGGATATCGCCTGCTTCCACCTTGGTCTTACGGACCTGTTCGGTGATCTGGCGACCCTGACGGGAAATGCCCATCAAAACGGTGCTCTGCCGCCATGCCAGCCCCAACCCCTGAGCGGTGCGACCTGTAATGCGTGCGCTTTCGGTGACGACGACCTCGATCACTTCAAGCCCTTCGCCCTCGGCGGTCAGCACCTCCTGCCGCCGCGTGTCCGAGAAATCCAGCTTCAGGGCAGCGCGAAACTCGTCCAGCGCTTCGGGGCGGGCTTCCAGCACCAGCGCGTCGCCTTCTTTCAGCGTCGCGTGGGACGAACGGCCATAGCGTCGTTTGCCATCTCGGATCAGGCCAATGATGGCGACATCTGATTTCTCGGCATCTTCGTAAAGCTCGCTGACACGCTTGCCGATATGAGGGGAGTCCGGTGGTAGCGTCAGTTCCGCGATATATTCCGCTATGGAGTCCGAGGCTTCCTGTTGCGGGCCCCGATTTGGGATCAGGCGCCAGCCGATCAGCGACACAAACGCGAGCCCGGCAATGGCGGCAATACCGCCAACCGGAGCAAAATCGAACATCTTGAAGGGCTCGCCCAGCGTTTCTGCGCGAATTGAGGCGATAATGATATTCGGCGGTGTGCCGATCAGTGTGGCCATGCCACCAAGGATTGTCGCGAAGCTGAGCGGCATCAGCGACAGTCCCACCGATCGCCCGGCCTTGCGTGCGGTCTGAATGTCCACCGGCATCAGCAGGGCCAACGCGGCAACGTTATTCATGAAGGCAGACAGTACTGCTCCGATCCCGCCCATTAACGCAATATGCGACCCCAGTCCGCGTGAGGCGTCGACCAAAGTACGTGTGATCAGGAAGACGGCCCCCGATCGGACCAATCCTGCAGAGACGACCAGAACCAACGCAACGATGATCGTTGCGGGATGGCCAAACCCGGCGAAGGCATTGTCCACCGGTACAACACCCAGCACCACACCGATCATTAGGGCGGCAAAGGCCACGAGATCATAGCGGAACCGGCCCCATAGCAGCATTCCAAAAACAGCAGCAAAAAGCGTGAAAAGAATGATTTGTTCTGTCGTCATGCCGCCACCATACCTGCACGCGGGCGTCTCGCAAGCCGATCCCTTGATCCTGCCCCCTGCAACCGTCTATATGAGCGCCGAACACGCAATTACGAATGACGAGGACGCACCATGGCAGGCCATTCCAAATGGGCCAATATCCAGCACCGCAAGGGACGTCAGGACGCCGCGCGGTCCAAACTGTTTTCCAAGCTGTCGAAAGAGATCACGGTGGCCGCCAAGATGGGCGACCCAGATCCCGACAAGAACCCGCGCCTGCGTCTGGCGGTGAAAGAGGCCAAGTCGAACTCGGTCCCCAAGGACGTGATCGACCGCGCGATCAAGAAATCGGTTGCGGGTGAAGGCGACGAATACGAAGAAATCCGGTACGAGGGCTACGGCCCCAACGGTGTGGCCGTGATCGTTGAGACCATGACCGACAACCGCAACCGGACGGCTTCGACCGTTCGTTCCACGTTCTCGAAGAACGGCGGTAATCTGGGTGAGACCGGCTCGGTCGGGTTCATGTTCGACCGCAAGGGTGAAGTCGTTTATCCAGCAGATGCAGGCGATGCGGACACGATTTTCGAAGCCGCGATTGAAGCAGGTGCCGAAGATGTCGAAAGTTCTGAAGATGGTCACATCATCTGGTGCGCGGATACCGATCTGAACGATGTCTCAAACGCTTTGGAAGGGGCTCTGGGCGAGTCTGAATCGACCAAGCTGATCTGGAAGCCCACCACCACGACCGAGTTGGGTCTGGAGGACATGCAAAAGCTGATGAAGCTGGTCGATGCGCTTGAGGACGATGACGACGTTCAGCGCGTCACAACCAATTTCGAAGCCACTGATGAGGTCATGGCACAGCTGTAACGTTTAGCGCATTGCGTTTTTCGAAGCCCGGTCATATTGGCCGGGCTTTTTTGATGCATTAGGGGTGCTTGGCCGAAACTCTGGAACAGAATAGGTTGAACGGAATCGAACAGCCTAAGCGCAGGCGCGAGTGTTGGTAGAATGAATGACCCAGGACGCAAGTGAATTGGCAAAGCGCAACGTCCCGGTTTTGACCGGGCAGAGCATTTTGTCCCAGGTCGCGTGGACCTTGGGGAGCCCGTCTGTTGTATTGCCCTTTCTGGCTGTGTCTTTCGAATTGCCGATGTTTGTTGCGGGTGCACTGGTTTCGGTCCGTATGGTCGGCAGCATGATCGCAGATTTCTTTCTGGCTCGACCCATTGCGGCCCAACCCAGAAAGAAGCGCGCCATCGCAATGACCGAGTTTGTGATCGGAATCTGCCTGCTTATCGCGATGGCCGTTGCCGCGTCAGGCGTCGTGCCCCTGGTCGCTGTAGCGTTTGTTGTGGTCTTTTTTGTGATTGGTCTGGTCGATGAAATGCAGAACCTTATGTATACCGACCTACTTGCGGATCATGTCCAATCCAAATCACGTATTTCAATGCGGTATTTGCAGTTTGGGGCCGGAGGTCTGGCGGCGATAGGTTTGGCCCTGCTGATCCATGAGATCACAAAGGACAACCCTCCGTTTTCGCGAC
Source organism: Ruegeria sp. AH12 (assembly GCF_056541465.1). NCBI lineage: Bacteria > Pseudomonadati > Pseudomonadota > Alphaproteobacteria > Rhodobacterales > Roseobacteraceae > Ruegeria > Ruegeria sp. AH12. Next base: position 79,577 of record NZ_JBQFYL010000013.1, read on the forward strand.
ACTCTGCTGTGATTGCAGTATCATTCACGTTCTTCGTGCTGTCGGGGATCTGCATCATGGCGCTGGCTGAGATCGGTAAAACCACAGGCGCATCGACCGACGGGAAACCTGCGGTCAAATTGTCATTCAAAGCAAATATAAAAACCATTGTTGAGATGTTCGATCACGCATGGTTCAGGCGCTACATGACAATGCGCATGCCTTTGGTTGTTGTGTCCTTGTCGGTTCCCTTCTTCGCCTTGATCGCGGCCGAGGCGCATCATGCGTCCGCCAAAGGGTTGACCGCGATGATTGTCTCGTCAGCTTCTGGGTATCTGGTGGCGGCGCCGCTTTGGCAAGTTGTCAATATGAAGTCGCATCGAGCCGTGATGGTTACGGGCACTCTGATGGTCGCGGTGACTGGAATGGTGTTGTTGACGTTTCACTATCTCAAGCTGGATCATGATGTGCATCTGCACGCGATTGCCCTGTTCATCGTGACGGTTGCCACCACGGGTGTCAGCAGCGCGCGCAAACTGTATTTTCTGGATGTCGCCCCAAAAGATCAGCGCGTTCAGGCCTCGGCTGTGGTCAAGAGCATTGCCCGGATTGCAGCGGTTGTCTTGTCCGCCGGACTGGCCGCGATTGCACATATGCACGAGGTTGCCTTGGCCGTTGTCTTTATCGTGGGGTGCAGCCTGATCTCGGCTATAACATGCTACAGGATCGCAGTGCCGAAGGCTCAGGCAAAGGCCGAAGAAACCAGCGTATGAGGGTCAGAAGAACGACGCGATTTCCTCCAATGGTTTCTTCAGCTTGGCCACAGACGGAACTGTCGCAGTATCCGAAGGGTGTCCAACCGCGATGATCATCGTGGGTTTTTCCGAGGCTCGCCTCTCTAGAGCCCCGTTCAGAAACTTCATCGGATTGGGTGTGTGCGTTAGCGTTGACAAACCGGCGTGATGCAGCGCGGCCAGCAGGAACCCGGTTGCGATATTCACGCTTTCGGGGACGTAGTAGTTCTTGTAGCGCGTGCCGTCCTCGAACTCGCCCCAGCGTTGGGCGAAAACCACGATCAGCCAGGGGGCGATGGTCAGGTGCTCTTTCACGGCATTGGTGCCAATCGGTTCCAATGCCTTGATCCATTCATCCCCGGCGCCACCGGCATAGAACCTGCGTTCCTCTTCCTCGGCTTCTTCGCGGATCTGCTGTTTCAGAGCGGAATCTGAGATAGCCGCAAAGTGCCATGGCTGATGATTGGCGCCCGACGGGGCCGTGCCAGCCGTGCGCAGGCATGTTTCGATCACCGCTTTCTCGACCGGGCGGGCCGAGAAATCGCGTACCGTATGGCGCTGTCGCATCTTGTCGTGAAAGGCCAGTGCAGCCTGCTGCATCTGATCGTCGCTGATCTCGCACCGGTCGGGCAGGGGGATCGGATCATAGCTGAGGGCGTCGCGTGAAAACATAAGGTTACTCCGTAGGTTTGCCTCTTATCCGTTTGCGCGCGCCGGGGATCAAGGCTTTGGCTGCAGCCGCTTTGACCGCCTTGGTTAGCGGGGCCAGAGCTGGGGACAGGACGCGACCGACTTGCCAGGTCAACGCAACATCCAGATGTGCATCTGGAATGAGGGGCTGCAACTTCCCTTCGGTTATGGGCTTGCGCACCAACGGTTCAGGGTTCATCCCCCAGCCGACGCCTGCAATCGCGGCATCAACGAAGCCGTGAGAGGATGGCAAAAAATGGGTTGGTGGCGTAATGCGACCACCCGCCTGAGCCTCAAACCATGCCTTTTGCAGGCCATCTTTGCGGTTGAAAACAAGGCAGGGGGCGGCGCTGAGGGTGGATTTGTTTACACCTTTCGAAAACCAACGCTGCATGAAATCCGGGCTAGCCGTTGGCAAATATCTTAGGGCTCCAAGCTCGGTGGCATCACAACCCGTCACCGGTTGACCATCCACGGTGATCGCTGCGCTGACTTCGCCCCGGCGTAACCATTGGGCCGAATGGTCCTGATCATCGATGACCAAATCAAACAGCAGACCCGGAGTGTTGGCCATGACGTCAATAAACAGGGTCGCCAGTATATCCGCCGGAATGGCCACGCGCACGCGGGCGGTTTCAGTGGTTTGGTCAAGCGATAGCTCACGCGAGAGCTGTGCTTCGAGCAAACCGATATCTTCTGCATATTGCGCGATCCGCAAACCGGCTGGCGTTCCGGTACAGGGGCTTCCGCGATTGATCAGGGTCGCGCCGACGCGATCCTCCAGCGCTTTGATCCGCTGAGAGATTGCGGAAGGAGTAACAGCCAAAGCACTCGCGGCCGCATCAAAGCTGCCATGGCGCAAAATCGCGGACAGCGCTGACAGGTGATGAGGGTCGAGGAGCATTAGCCAAACTTAACTCAGTTTACCATCATTAATTTGATAGATCACGTGGATGACGGTAGTCAACGCCTCGAACAGTAGGAGGTATCATGTTCTCAACCTTCATCGCCGGTTTTGCGCTTAGTTTCAGCCTGATCCTTGCGATTGGGGCCCAAAACGCCTTTATCCTGCGACAGGGGTTGCGCCGCGAACATGTCTTTGTCCTGTGTCTGACCTGTGGGCTGTCTGACGCGATCCTGATTGCCGCCGGGGTTGCGGGATTTGGAACATTGGCGCAGGCCTTGCCGTGGTTTGAAACTGTGATGCGGTATGGTGGTGCCGCTTTCCTGATCTGGTATGCTTTTCGAAGCTTCTTGTCCGCTTGGAAGGGTGGTGCGGCTCTCAAGGCCGGGAATGGCCAGGCAACCAGCCTGCGAACAGCCATGCTGACCGTTATGGCCTTCACTTGGTTGAACCCGCATGTTTATTTGGACACGGTTGTTCTGATCGGCTCAATCTCGGCGCAGTATGACGACCGGCTGAGCTTTGCAATTGGTGCGATGCTGGCGAGTTTCGTATTCTTCTTCACCCTTGGCTACGGGGCCAGGATCTTGTCGCCGTTCTTTGCGCGGCCAAGAGCCTGGCAGGTGCTGGATGTGATCATTGGCATCGTCATGCTGGGTATTGCTTTGAAACTTGTTATCATGTGAAGGGTTGCCCGTGCCGACGTTTCGGTGTTCAACCTAACGCATGAATTCCCAAGCTATTTCCGCGCGCCCGATCGCTGGCATGTTCTGGATGTTTGCCGCCGGGTTGAGCTTTGTTGTCATGACGGCGCTGGTCAAATCTCTGGGCCCGACGATGGACCCGATACAGGCAGCATTTCTGCGCTACGTTCTGGGTCTTGTATTCCTGTTACCTGCGTTGCGATCAATTCTAGCGACCCATCTCAGTAAACGTGATCTTGCATTGTTTGGGCTACGTGGCGTGATCCATGGCGGCGCGGTCATGCTGTGGTTCTACGCGATGACGCAGATCCCGTTGGCCGAGGTGACGGCGATGAACTACATGACCCCGGTCTACGTCACACTGGGTGCTGCGCTGTTTCTGGGTGAGAAGCTGGCTTTTCGCCGGATCGCCGCCATTCTGGTGGCGCTGGTTGGAGTTCTGATCATCTTGCGACCGGGATTCCGAGAGGTCTCGCCCGGCCATGTTGCCATGCTCGGCACCGCGCTGACCCTCGGCGGATCTTATCTGCTCGCCAAGTTGCTGGTGCGCGATATCCCACCTTCGGTTGTTGTGGCACATCTGTCGATCTGGGTCACAATTGTATTGATCCCATTCGCCATCGCGGTCTGGAGCCCACCCAGCCTGCGCGATATTGGTGTCCTTTTTCTGGTGGCGAGCTTTGCTACGGCAGGGCACTATTTCATGACGCTGGCTTTGCAGGCCGCACCGGTAGCGGTTACGCAGCCAGTCACATTCCTGCAATTGATCTGGGCCACCGTGTTGGGCGCGCTGGTTTTCAGTGAGCCCATTGATATCTGGGTGGTTGCTGGCGGTACACTGATCTTGGCGGCGGTCAGCTTCATTTCCTGGCGCGAGGCTTTGCTGAACCGACGTGAACTGACACCACCCACCATCGCAACAAAGCTGTGATTTTGTATCACGGAATGTTTGTTGATTGACGAGTCAACGTCTGCGCCCTAGCGTTTGCAGGCTGCGCCAAAGCAGGGTGGGGATCTTTCCCGTGCGATGAGATCATCGGCTATCGTGCCAGGTCCTGAAACCCAGTTCTTTGGCCGTCACTTTCTGATTGGGGCCCGACAATGACCAAGCCGAATATTCTGATCCTGATGGTGGATCAGCTGAATGGAACCCTATTTCCCGATGGCCCGGCTGAGTGGCTGCATGCGCCCAATCTGAAGAAGCTGGCAGCGTGCTCGACCCGCTTCGCCAATGCCTATACCGCCTCGCCCCTATGCGCGCCGGGCCGGGCGAGTTTCATGTCTGGTCAGTTGCCCTCGCGCACCGGGGTTTACGACAACGCCGCCGAGTTTCGTAGCGATATCCCGACCTATGCGCATCATCTGCGCCGCGCGGGATACTACACCTGTCTGTCCGGAAAAATGCACTTTGTCGGGCCGGATCAGTTGCACGGGTTCGAAGACCGGCTGACAACCGATATTTACCCCGCCGATTTCGGCTGGACCCCGGACTATCGCAAACCCGGTGAGCGGATTGATTGGTGGTATCACAATATGGGTTCGGTCACCGGCGCCGGGGTGGCCGAGATTTCCAACCAGATGGAATATGATGACGAAGTCGCCTACCATGCGAAAGCCAAGATCTACGATCTGGCCCGGGGGCAGGATGACCGTCCGTGGTGCCTGACCGTCAGCTTTACGCATCCGCACGACCCTTACGTTGCGCGCCGCAAGTACTGGGACCTGTATGAGGATTGCGAGCATCTGCTGCCTGATGTCGCGGACCTTGGCTATGACAATCAGGACCCGCATTCCAAGCGGATTTTCGATGCGAATGACTGGCGCAGCTTTGATATCTCCGAAGACGACATTCGCAAATCCCGCCGGGCCTATTTCGCGAATATCTCGTATCTGGACGACAAGATTGGTGAGATCCTCGAAGTGCTTGAAACCACCCGCCAGGAGGCGATCATCCTCTTTGTCTCGGATCACGGCGACATGTTGGGCGAGCGGGGATTGTGGTTCAAGATGACCTTCTTTGAAGGCTCGGCCCGCGTTCCGCTAATGATCTCGGCCCCTGATCTGCCACCGGGGCGGATCGACACGCCGGTTTCAACCATCGATGTAACGCCCACGTTGGGCGCCCTATCCGGTGTCGACATGGCTGAGATTGCCCCATGGACGGATGGTGAAGACCTGTGCCCATTGGCAAAAGGGGCCGAACGGACTGCGCCCGTGGCAATGGAATACGCAGCCGAAGCGTCTTATGCACCGCTCGTTTCCCTTCGATATGGCAAGTGGAAGTATAACCGCTGTGCCCTTGATCCAGATCAGCTGTTTGACCTTGAGACGGACCCGCATGAACTGACCAATCTGGCCGACAATCCAGACCATGCGGGCACGCTACAAAGCCTGCGCGCGAAATCGCAGGCGCGATGGGATCTGGATCGGTTCGACGCGGATGTGCGAGCCAGTCAGGCGCGCCGCTGGGTGGTTTATGAGGCATTGCGGCAGGGCGGCTACTACCCTTGGGACTATCAGCCCCTGCAAAAAGCCTCGGAACGTTATATGCGCAATCATATGGATCTGAACGAGGTTGAGGACAGACAGCGTTTCCCACGCGGCGAGTAGTCGTGCGCTTGGGTTTGGTGGGATGGATCCCTTCGGTTTGATCCGCGTCAATGTGGCGGGTGTTCTGGGTTGCTAGATAGATCCCACACAATTTTGTTTTAGGAGCGAACAGCATGTCTCACACCCCGCACGAACTGGCCGAAGAGTTTCCGGACAAGGTCGAGCTGATGAGCCAGCTCAAGCAATCGGACGCACATTTTGCGCGTCTGGCCGATGAGTATCATGAGATCAACAGGCAGGTGCACCGGGCCGAGACAAATATCGAACCCGTGGAAGAACTGGCCGAAGGTGAGATGCGCAAGAAACGCACGGCGCTGAAAGACGAAATCTGGGCAATGTTGACTAAAGCCTGAGGGCTTGGGCCGGGGGCTCTGCCCCCGTCGCGGCGGGCCGCGACTCCCCTAAGGTATTTTCAGCCAGGAGGAGTTCAGGTCACCTTGTAGGGCAGGGTGCCGCGCGTATGGGTGTCGATGCTCAGGCGGCGCTCCAAAGGTGGAACTGAACGCTGATGGCAGGTTTGTCGTTCGCAAATCCGGCAGGAAATGCCGATAGGCTCGTAGGCACTGGCATTGTTGATGTCGAGATTGTCGGCATAGACAAGGGCCTGAGCGTGGCGCACCTCGCATCCCAGAGCGATGGCATAGCGGCGGACGGGCGCGCCGTAGGAACCGCCTGACTTCGAGATATCGCGCGCCAGCGAGATGTATTTGACCCCGTCCGGTGTTTCCGCAAGCTGCAACAGAAAGTGCCCGGGCGTTTCGAAGGCGCGGTGCACATTCCATAGCGGGCAGGCGCCTCCGAAGCGGGCGAATTGCAACCGCGTTGCGGAATGGCGTTTGGTGATGGTTCCGGCCTGATCAACGCGGACAAAGAAGAACGGGATGCCCTTGGCCCCAGGCCGTTGCAGCGTTGAGAGGCGGTGCGCGATCTGTTCGATTGATGCGCCGAAACGGGTACTGAGCAATTCCAGATCATGGCGGGTTTCCTGTGCGGCAGCCAAAAAACTGGCATAGGGCATCAGCGACGCGCCCGCAAAATAATTGGCTAATCCGATCTTGGCGATGGATCGTGCCTCGTCGCTTTGGAACTTGGCAAAGTCCAGCGTGGCTTCGAGCAGTTTATCCTGACTGATCAGAGCGACCTGCAGCAGCAACTGGAAGACCTGTGTTTGCGGCGCTGCGCGGGACGACAGGCGCAAGGTTTTGCTTTCAGAATCATAGACGCGCAAGGTCTCGATGTCTGAGAACACGACCTGAATGCCACGCTCGGCCAGGCTGTTCAGTGCGGCCTCTCGGACTCCCCCTGGCGTCTCGGCCCGATTGGCGAACAGTTCGGCGGCGCGGTCGACGGCGTCGATGTAGTTATCGCAATAGTGAAAGAAGTCTCGCACCTCTTCCCATGGGCTGGCTTGCGTGCGTGAATCTTCGCGTCCCAATGCCTCGTCCAATGAGGCGAGGCGTTCATGGGTTTGCCGGTAGGTGCGATGAAGTTCGATAAAGGCACGCGCCAAAGCGGGCGCGTTCGAAGCCGTCAATCGCAGATCGGCCAAAGGTGGAATGGCATCGGCAAAAACCGGATCGGCGAGCGCTTCGCGCATATCAGAGACCAGACGTTCGCTATCGCCTGTGCTGAGCTCGGTGACATCCATCCCGAATTCCTGTGCCAATGCCAGCACGACTGTGGTTGAGATCGGACGGTTGTTGTTTTCCATCTGATTTAGGTAGGGCAGCGATACGCCAAGTTTTCCGGCAAATTCTTTTTGCGTGAGGGACAGCCGAGTGCGCATCTCGCGAAGTTTGGCGCCTGCATAGAGTTTTTGGGTGGCCATGGCATGCCTTTGCAAGTTTACCTGCCTGGGAGGCTAACTTTGCAAACTCTGGAAGGCAAGCGGGCTTACAGGCCCAATTGTCGTTCGCGCCGGATTACCGAATAGATGGAGCAGATGGCCAGAACCGCCGTCGTCAGCATCAACCATAACAACGGCATGGCGCCTGTCTCGACCGTTAGTAGAGCTCCGGCAAGCGCGCTCAGCCCTGCGCCGCCACCCAGCATAATAGCCCCGCTTAGGCCCGCTGCGGTGGCTGCCAGATGCGGGCGAACAGAGAGTGCGCCGGACGTCGCGTTGGGTATGGTCATACCGTTGCCGAGTCCTACAAACGTCATGAAACTGAAAAAGCTAAGCGCGCTGCCAGCGCCGATCAGGAACAGCACGGCTGAAATTGCCACTCCAGCGGCGTTTAGGATGCTGCCCCAAAGAACCATTCGGTTGACGCCAAAGCGCACAGAGTAGCGCCCGCTCAGGAAGTTCCCGAGAAAGTATCCAACCGCAGGCGCGCCAAAATAGAACCCAACTTCGGCTGCGCTAAGCCCGAATAGTTCGGTTCCAATGAATGGTGCGCCACCTAGATAGGCAAAGAACGCGCCAGACGAGAACGCAGACGAAAGTGAATAGCCCCAAAAGCGTGGGGATTTCAGAAGCTCGGGATATTCCCTGAATTGTTGGATCAGGGTTTTGCCGCTTTTTGCAGAGGTTTCGCCGAAGTCCCAGTAGGTTAAGGCCAGTATCAGTGTGCCCAACGCGAATGGTAGCCAGAAATTGGCTTTCCAGCCAAAGCTTTCTTCAAGGATACCTCCGATCGCGGGGCCAATCATCGGAACCACTGCCATCCCCATGGTGACATAGCCAATCATGGACGCCGCCTGATCCTGATCATACATGTCCCGAACCGCCGCGCGGCTGAGAACCATCCCGACAACGATCACCGCCTGGCACATTCGAAAGAACAAAAAAACCTCGGCAGTGGGGGCGTAGATGCATCCGAGCGTCGCCAGCAAAAACAACGAAAGTCCCCACAGCAGCACCGGCCTGCGCCCGGCTTTGTCCGCGATGGGGCCGATCAGGATTTGCAGCACCGCATTGACCAGCAGATACAGCGCAATCGACAACTGCATGACCTTGTAGTCAGTCGCAAAATACAGCGCCATGTTCGGTAGGCTGGGCAAGAACAAGTTCATGCTCAGCGCCGCTAGGCCTGACAGTAATACAAGTGTGCCGATTGTGGGTGGCGTGCGGCGAACCGCAGTCGATCTGAACTGCATTGTTCACATGTATAGTGGCGGTTTTTGGGAATGCCAGATCAGTATCGAGCGAACTGGATATATTAGCAGTTTTACAATTTATCAGGATGTGGTTTCCAAATATTTGCAAATTTGCTGGAAAGAACTTTAGCCAAGGCTGCTCAGCGGGTAGTGTTCGCCAAATTTAACAGGGGATATGCGCCATGAAAGACATCCTTTCCGAGCTTGAAAACCGTCGTGACGCGGCGCGTTTGGGCGGTGGGCAAAAGCGAATTAATGCCCAACACGGTCGCGGCAAGTTGACTGCGCGCGAGCGGATCGAACTGCTGCTGGACGAAGGCAGTTTCGAAGAGTTCGACATGTTTGTCAGCCACCGCTGCACCGATTTCGGCATGGAAAAACAGCAGCCTGCAGGGGATGGTGTGGTAACCGGATGGGGCACGATCAATGGACGCATGGTCTATGTGTTCAGCCAGGATTTCACGGTCTTTGGTGGCTCGCTTTCGGAAACGCATGCTCAAAAGATCTGTAAGGTCATGGATATGGCGGTTCAGAACGGAGCGCCCATCATCGGCATCAACGACTCGGGTGGTGCGCGTATCCAGGAAGGTGTGGCGTCACTTGCGGGCTATGCCGAGGTGTTTCAGCGCAACATCACCGCCTCGGGCGTGGTGCCGCAGATCAGCGTGATCATGGGGCCTTGCGCGGGCGGTGCGGTGTACAGCCCGGCGATGACGGACTTTATCTTCATGGTCAAGGACTCGTCCTATATGTTCGTGACCGGCCCCGACGTGGTCAAAACCGTTACAAACGAAGTGGTCACGGCTGAAGAGCTTGGCGGTGCATCAACCCACACTAAAAAGTCATCCGTCGCGGATGGCGCGTTTGAAAACGATGTTGAAGCACTGGCCGAGGTGCGCCGCCTAGTCGACTTCCTGCCGCTGAACAACCGCGAGAAACCTCCGGTCCGTCCGTTCTTTGATGATCCGGATCGCGTGGAGAGATCCTTGGATACTTTGGTACCGGACAATCCGAACACACCATACGACATGAAGGAACTGATCACGAAGATCGCGGACGAAGGCGATTTCTACGAGATCCAGGAAGATTTCGCCAAGAACATCATCACCGGTTTTATCCGGCTCGAAGGGCAGACAGTTGGCGTTGTTGCGAACCAGCCGATGGTTTTGGCAGGGTGTTTGGACATCGATAGCTCGCGCAAAGCGGCGCGGTTCGTTCGCTTCTGTGACTGTTTCGAGATCCCGATCCTGACACTGGTCGACGTGCCGGGCTTCTTGCCGGGAACGCAGCAGGAATACAGCGGGGTGATCAAGCACGGTGCCAAACTGCTTTATGCCTATGGCGAAGCGACAGTGCCGAAGGTCACTGTTATTACCCGCAAGGCTTATGGCGGCGCCTATGTGGTTATGGCGTCCAAGCATCTGCGCGGCGATTTCAACTATGCCTGGCCCACGGCCGAGATCGCGGTGATGGGCGCAAAAGGTGCGACCGAGATCATCCACCGCGCCGATCTGAAAGATGCCGAGAAAACCGCGCAACACGTGGCCGACTACGAGGATCGCTTTGCGAATCCGTTTGTGGCGGCTGAACGTGGCTTTGTGGACGAGGTGATCATGCCCCATTCAACTCGCCGCCGTGTTTCGCGTGCTTTCGCCAGCTTGCGGGGCAAGCAGCTGAAGAACCCTTGGAAAAAGCACGACAATATCCCGTTGTAAGGCCCTCAGGGCGGAAAAACCGCCCTGTGCCTTGGGTCACGCTGAAAATGAGGATGGTTTAGAACCTGCCGCCAAGTAAGGCAGGTTTGACAAAAACTGCTAAATAGTTGAATGATCCGCTCCAGCAATCATAGAACTGCGCAGGCCGCAAGCACTGCGCGCGCGACCCCGGAAGGAGGAGCTTGCCATTGGCGGGTCCGGGGCCGCGCCATAGTTTTGCTAACCAGCCTGTTTGCCACCCCGGCTTTCCCACAATCGGAAACCCCGCTGCCCGTGCCATCTGGTCAGCCCGTGCACCTGAACAATGTTCTATTGGACAACAATCCGGGTGAGCTTTGGGTTCGGTTTCGGTTCATTGCCCCAAAGATCGGGGCAACGGTGGGTCGGATCGGCTATGACGTCGCCACGAAGGATATGGCGCATCTGTGCCAGACTTTGGCGATTGCCTATGTCGCTCAGCACGAATTGGACCCGGCCCTTGTAATCATCTCGCTCGCCGACCGGCCTATCGAATTCGGCGACAGCGCACCGGATGCCACACAGTTCTTTGAAGCCTACCGGTTGGAACCGTCCGGGTGTATCTGGGAGGGGCTTTGACCATGATCATCGGATTTCATGTGCTCAAAGCGTCTCAGATCAATGATGCGGCTTTGGAGGTGCGCACTATGACCTCATCCCGAAACGGATGTGAATTTCCCGCTATCAAACACGACGTCATGCCAGAGGTGTCGACATGCTGAAACATCGCGGATTTCCCGGGCGTCTGGCTGGCACCGATTTTCAATTCACCATTCGCCGCGCCAACCCTAAGGGCGTAACCCCGATCACTCGTCGTGAACGGTTTCGGGATCGCAAACCAGCCGACCGCAGGGCCGATGCAGGCTTTATGGAAGCGCTATGGCAGGCTTTTGGCGATCAGCCGTTTGAGCGCGGTAACCTTGATGCGGGCCGGCTGAGCTGGCTGTTCGGGCGCGAAGTCATTCCGGCAGAAGATCCATTCGACCCAGAAAGCTATGATGCGTTGCTGGTAATTGATCTGGACGCCGCGCGTGCGTCGTTCCCTGATTTGTTCGGCGCGAGTTGATCATGTTGAACTTGACACAGCCCATAGCAAAAGAGACCCCGCCCGATGTCGGGCAGGGTCGAATGGACGCGTCAGAAGTTCAACTGGGCGGCGACCTGTATCCGATTGCCATCGAAGTCTTGCCCCGAGTTCACGTCGTTCCGCTCGCCATAGACGTATTCGGCGCTGAGGGTCAGGTTGTCGGTCGCCTTGTAGAAGGCGTTGACATGGATGGTCTCCAACTCGGTGAACGCCAGTGTGCCGGTCGATGTGGCCAGATCATAGTCCTCGCGTCCGTACGCGATGCCAACGTTCCATTTGTCACTCAAGTCCTGGCGGAACTCGACCGTGTAGCCATCGACATCGTTGGCTTCCCCCCCGACAATCGCATCGCCCAGGCCAATCAGGTATGGGCCAAGGGCCTGACCGTGGACATAGTTGACCTGAAACAGGCCACCCGCCCAAGGTCGGATCGAGCCAGACAGCGTAACGCCCCACTGATCGACCTCGGTTGCACCGTCGCCTGTTTGTGCGTTGCCATAGAGCGCGGCAGCACGCGCAATGTATGTGCCGTTGTTATACTCGGCTGCAGCGGTAAGAACCGGGTCGTCCGAGTTCGACCCGCTGACATTTTCTTCGATCGAGGTGCTGAACACGGTGTTCGTGCCCAGATTGGCCGTGTAACGGACCTGCGGTACCCGGGCGAACGCGATGCCGACCGGGCCATTGAATTCAACCGAGGTCGGATAAGTGTCCAACGGCTGGAAGTTGGTCCAGTACTGCCCGATCAGCCAACTGTCACCAATGGTAATATTGGCATGACGCAACCGCAGCTCTGCCGTGCCGTTCGAGGCGAACAGATCCAACTCCAACTGTCCACCGATTTCGCCGATGCCGCTTGGGGTACTTGTACGCAATCCGATCCGCGATTGGCGGATCGTCGCGCCAAAGGTTCCATCAGTTGCAGCCGATGGCTCGCCAATGACGTTCACAAAAGCGGTATCCCCCTGATCAAATTCGAAATCGTAGAAGAAATCGGCTTTGACGTAGCCATAAACGTCGAGAGTGGTGTTCCCGATTCTGAAATCACCATTAGCAGGGCCCGCGCGGTTGGCCTCAAGCGCTTCGACTCTGGCGCGCAGCGCGTCCAGTTCGGCCTGTGTCTGGGCGTCCTCAGCCACAGCATTCGTGCCGGTCAAACAGAGTGCAGAGGCCGCAAGCAGGGTCGCCTTTTTTCCTATCGTAGTCATGTGGGTGTTTCCTTGTGTGCGAGTAAGCACTTGCACCGTTCCACGCGCTTTGTGGCTTCGGAAATCACGAGATCGGGACGGAAAAGCCTATATTTCTCAAGGGAATGTGCATTTTTGGACGCGCTAAGTCACGATGGGGTGAAACGTTCTGCCAAGCGTATGAATGTGAACATGTTTCCACCCAGACCGATTTCTTCAATATGTGATGCTGCGCCTGCGAAAAGGCTGGCTCGGAAGCTGAAATATAACAAAACTGTGACGCCGGGCCTCGGGCGCAGGCCTGAATCGCCGCAAAAGGCGATCGGCGCAATTTTGCGCGGAAACTTGCCGCATGGGCAAATTCCAGCCGGAATCTTCTCAGGAAACAATACTTTGTTTGCTGCTTGGATTGTGGCGTGCAACCTGAGCGGGCCGTGCGGCTCTACTTTGCCTGCGCCGCACATGCACCTACTATTCCGTACCCCTTCCTTCCGCGGGCAGGCTTGTGTTCCCCACAATGTCCTGTCCGCGTTTTTCTTTGAGCATCCTGCAGGTATCAAGCGGCATAAATCTGCGCAAAATGTGGATTTGCTGTGTTTGATATTGAATAACAGAGCCCAAACCCCGCATCTGACCTTAAAGATATCAAATCGAGCAAGAGGGCAGACTAAATGCAAATCTCACGTATTATTCTGGTTGCAGCAACTTGCGCGGGCCTGTCGGCCTGCGGTGACACGACCGGCGAACAGGCTTTGCTGGGTGGCGGAGCCGGCGCAGTCGGGGCTGCGGTCCTCAGCGCGGACCCACTGTTTGGGGCAGCCGTTGGCGCCGCGGGTAACGTCCTTTACTGCAAAACGCAGAACAACTGTAACTAACACAAATTCCTTGGGGCGTTTTTTCGCCCCATCCGTCATCGCGTATCACGCCGTTGCAGGGATCCCTCCCTGCGGCGGCGTTTTGCGTTTCCAGAGCACCAAACCAAAGGACATCGCATGTTCAATAAGATCCTGATCGCCAACCGGGGCGAGATTGCCTGCCGGGTCATCAAGACCGCCCGCAAGATGGGTATCGGCACCGTTGCCATTTATTCGGACGCGGACAGGAACGCGTTGCATGTCTCGATGGCGGATGAGGCGGTGCATATCGGTCCGCCGCCCGCGAACCAGTCTTATATCGTGATCGACAAGGTCATGGACGCCATCCGTCAAAGCGGCGCACAAGCGGTTCATCCCGGTTATGGTTTCCTGTCTGAAAACGCGAAGTTCGCCGAGGCGCTTGAGGCCGAAGGCGTTGCTTTTGTCGGTCCGCCGAAAGGCGCGATTGAGGCGATGGGGGACAAGATCACCTCGAAAAAGATCGCGCAGAAGGCGGGCGTTTCGACTGTGCCCGGCTACATGGGCCTGATCGAAGACGCGGAAGAGGCGGTCAAGATTTCGAACGAGATCGGCTATCCGGTGATGATCAAAGCCAGTGCCGGTGGCGGCGGCAAGGGTATGCGGATTGCCTGGAGTGACGAGGAGGCGCGTGAAGGTTTCCAGTCGTCCAAGAACGAGGCTGCGAACTCGTTTGGCGATGACCGGATTTTCATCGAGAAATTCGTCACCCAGCCGCGTCACATCGAAATTCAGGTTCTGTGCGACAGCCACGGCAACGGCATCTATCTGGGCGAGCGCGAGTGCTCGATCCAGCGTCGGAACCAGAAAGTGGTGGAGGAAGCGCCGTCGCCCTTCCTCGATGAAGCAACCCGCAAGGCAATGGGAGAACAGGCCGTCGCTTTGGCAAAGGCCGTGGGCTATTCCAGCGCGGGTACGGTTGAGTTCATCGTCGACGGTCAGAAGAACTTCTACTTCCTCGAAATGAACACCCGCCTGCAGGTGGAGCACCCGGTGACCGAGTTGATCACCGGCGTCGATCTGGTTGAACAGATGATCCGCGTGGCCAATGGTGAGCCCTTATCGATCACGCAGGACGACGTGACGCTGACCGGATGGGCCATTGAAAACCGTCTTTATGCGGAAGATCCGTATCGCAACTTCCTGCCCTCAATCGGGCGTCTGACCCGCTATCGCCCGCCGCAGGAAATCGCGGCTGGCCCGATGCTGGTCAACGGTAAATGGCAGGGCGACGCGCCGGAAGGTGAAGCCGCTGTGCGCAACGACACCGGCGTCTATGAAGGCGGCGAGATCAGCATGTATTACGATCCGATGATCGCCAAGCTGTGCACCTGGGCGCCGACCCGCGAGGCGGCGATTGAAGCCATGCGCGTTGCGCTGGACAGTTTTGAGGTCGAAGGCATCGGCCACAATCTGCCGTTCCTGTCGGCAGTGATGGATCATCCCAAATTCGTCAGCGGTGATATGACGACCGCCTTCATCGCCGAAGAATATCCGGATGGATTTGAAGGTGTCACCTTGCCCGAAGGTGATCTGCGTCGGATTGCAGCCTCTTGCGCTGCGATGCACCGCGTCGCTGAGATCAGGCGCACGCGCGTGTCGGGCCGGATGGACAATCACGAACGCAAGGTTGGCAAGCGTTGGGTTGTGGCTGTGGAGGGGCATGAGCTTCCGGTTCAGGTCAATGCCGACAAAGAAGGCGCGACGGTGAAATTCGAGGATGGATCGAGCCTCCGCGTTTCCTCGGACTGGACACCGGGTGATCAACTGGCCGTGCTGGATGTTAATGGCAGTCCGCTTGTTCTGAAGGTGGGCAAGGTTTCAGGCGGGTTCAGGGTGCGCAACCGTGGCGCGGACCTGAAAGTTCTGGTGCGCCGCCCGCGTCAGGCCGAACTGGCCAAGCTGATGCCCGAGAAACTGCCACCCGACACCTCGAAAATGCTGCTTTGCCCGATGCCGGGTCTGATCGTGAAGATCGACGTCGAAGTCGGGCAGGAGGTTCAGGAAGGTCAGGCGCTGTGCACGATCGAGGCGATGAAGATGGAAAACATCCTGCGCGCAGAAAAGAAAGGCACTGTTGCCAAGATCAACGCGGGTGCAGGAGACAGTTTGGCTGTGGATGATGTGATCATGGAATTCGAGTGATGTTCAGCGGGCATCGCGAAATAGACTTTTGCGTGCTCGCTTTTCTGACCTCTGCAATGCTTGGCGGTGTGGTTTTGGCCTATCTCAGACATGAACTCGGTGACTTGACCCTGATCCTGATCGGGTCTGTTCTGTTGCTCGGGTTTTATAGCTGGGCCATTCCGCCGCTTCTGCGCCGCAGTTTCCTTCGGATTCTTGTGGTTTTGCCCCCGTTTCTTCTGCTGGGTGTGATTGGGGGAATAGTCGTCTGGGAATACGTACCGGACGCCGCAAGAGACAAGGTTTACCCGGCTTTAGTAACGGGTTCGGTTATCGTTCTGGGGTGGTTCGTCACATTTCTATTCTCATCCTATGCCGAAGCGCAAAAATTCCATCTTCAGCGTCGGGATACGCTGATTGCTTTGCGAAATGAGATTTTTGCGTTGGTGGATAAACTGGACAACCAGCCCATCGCTGCCCACGCAAAAAAGGTTCAGAAACGCATTCTGAGTGGTGACGGCACGGATGCGAACGGTAATCCGATCGAGTATTTTCCGTTTTCAACCATGGAAAGCGAACCCATCGTGTTCGAGGCGATTTCGTCATCTATCCCAGCGCTTGGTGAAGATACTGTTGCAAGTGTTGTCCGCTTTTATGCCGAATACACCGATTTGCGTCGCATGGTCGAGGATTCCCGGAATGAACAGACGCAGAAACTGTCTCGTGAGCGCCGGGTGGCGTTTCATCAACAACTGACGAACCGCAGAACAAGCACGCTACGCTGGGGGCTGAGCGCGTTGGTAGCAATAAATATTGAGATGGGGCACGAAAATCCCGAAGGGATTAACCGTTCTGGTGAGAATGAGGACGTAAATCCTTGACCCTATTGTGTAAAATAAGGGTCAGCAGCCGATCAGATGTCGCCGCTGATCGGCTTTTCCGGAGATTTTTCTGGTTGGTCACTGCTATAAAGCATGATCTTTTCCTCACCTTCTATGCCATCAACATAATATCTATTGGTGAATATTTCAATTACGGTTTCGCCGCATCACGCCGCTCGCGGATTTCGCGTTCACGTAGCGGGGTTTTGTCGATGGATCGGCCAATCTCGCGCACGCTCCACGGGCTGGGTTTGCGCAGTTTCACCACACCATCCTTATCAACGAACACCATCTGGAACCCGCGTGGTCGCAGCTTTGACCGGATCGGAGATCGCGCCGACGGGTCAGTATCTGTCAGCACAATCACATCCCGATCCCGCATCGCGTCCTCGCCATCCAGCAACATGTCGATCTGTTGCTGGAACCGGGGGTCGGCGGGTGTGTCCGCGAAGACGATGATGGGTCGGTTGACCCACAGAAACTCGTTGAGATCGCTGTCGCCTGCCGGGCGAACGAACTCCTTATCGGTGGGTGCCGATCCGTCGGCAGCCAAAGCCGCCAGCGGGAATAGTGCCGAGAAAACAAGGGCAAGCGTTCGTGTCATGGGGCCTCCTGCTGGAATGAATATAGCCCCTGTCCGCGTGAATGCGACCGGTGATTTGAACAAGGGGTTCAAATTCTTGCGTTTTGCAGCTCGAAAATCGACCCCTTCAGAGACAACAGCGCGCAGGCCAAGGCCGGGCGCGTCCCGAATCGAGAAAAGGATATTGCCATGACCGATAAGAAAGACTGGCAGGCGCTGGCCGAAAAAGAACTGCGTGGTCGCCCGCTGGATGACCTGACCAAAGAGACACTGGAAGGCATCGACGTCAAACCGCTCTATACGCAAGAAGACACCGCCAACCTGCCGCATATGGGCTCGCTACCCGGTTTTGGCCCGTTCACGCGCGGCGTGAAGGCGACCATGTATGCGGGGCGACCGTGGACGATCCGCCAGTATGCCGGGTTTTCCACGGCTGAGGAATCGAACGCTTTCTATCGCCGCAATCTGGCCGCCGGTCAGCAGGGGGTTTCTGTGGCTTTCGATCTGGCGACGCACCGGGGTTATGACAGTGACCATCCGCGTGTCGTGGGCGATGTGGGCAAGGCTGGTGTCGCCATCGACTCGGTCGAGGATATGAAGATCCTGTTTGACGGCATTCCGCTCGACAAGGTCTCGGTCTCGATGACGATGAACGGGGCGGTGATCCCGATCCTGGCCAGCTTTATTGTTGCTGGCGAAGAGCAGGGGCATGACAAATCCGTCCTGTCCGGCACCATTCAGAATGACATTCTGAAGGAATTCATGGTGCGGAACACCTATATCTACCCGCCTGAGCCGTCGATGAAGATCATCTCGGACATCATCGAATATACCTCAAACGAGATGCCCAAGTTCAACTCTATCTCGATCTCGGGCTATCACATGCAAGAGGCGGGAGCGAACCTGGTACAGGAACTGGCCTATACGCTGGCGGATGGGCGTGAATATGTCCGGGCCGCGACCGAGGCCGGAATGGATGTGGATAAGTTCGCGGGCCGTTTGTCCTTCTTCTTTGCCATCGGCATGAACTTCTTCATGGAGATCGCCAAGCTGCGTGCGGCCCGTACATTGTGGCACCGGGTGATGACCGATTTCGGCGCGAAGTCTGAGCGCTCCAAGATGCTGCGGACTCATTGCCAGACTTCGGGCGTGTCGCTGCAGGAACAGGACCCCTATAACAACGTGATCCGCACCGCCTATGAGGCGATGAGCGCGGTTCTAGGCGGCACCCAGTCCCTGCATACCAATGCCTTGGATGAGGCGATTGCGCTACCCACCGATTTTTCTGCGCGCATTGCCCGGAACACTCAGCTGGTGCTGCAGGAGGAAACCGGAGTGACCGACGTGGTCGATCCGCTGGCGGGCTCATACTATATCGAAAGCCTGACCAATGAGCTGGTCGAAAAGGCCTGGGCTCTGATGGAAGAGGTTGAAGAGATGGGCGGCATGACCAAGGCTGTGGCCTCTGGCATGCCCAAGCTGCGGATTGAAGAAAGCGCCGCCCGCCGTCAGGCTATGATCGACCGGGGCGATGAGGTGATCGTTGGCGTCAACAAATACCGCAAGAAACAGGAAGACCCGATCGACATTCTGGATGTCGATAACGTCGCGGTACGCGAAGCTCAGGTCGCGCGGCTGGAACGTATCCGGGCCACCCGCGATGAAGCTGCGTGCCAACAGGCATTGGGAGCTTTGACAAACACCGCCCGTGAGGGCGGCAACTTACTGGCTGCTGCGGTCGAGGCCGCCCGCGCCCGTGCATCTGTAGGAGAGATCAGCATGGCAATGGAGAAAGAGTTCGGCCGCCACCGCGCCGAGGTTAAGACATTGGCGGGGGTCTATGGCGCAGCCTATGAAGGCGACGAAGGATTTGCTGCGATCCAGAAATCCATAGAGGAATTCGCCCAGACCGAAGGCCGCCGCCCTCGCTTGCTAGTGGTCAAGATGGGGCAGGATGGACATGATCGCGGTGCCAAAGTGATTGCCACTGCGTTCGCGGACATCGGGTTTGACGTGGACGTTGGCCCATTGTTCCAGACACCGGCCGAAGCTGCGCAGGATGCGGTGGACAATGACGTCCACGTGGTCGGAATTTCCTCGCAAGCAGCGGGTCACAAGACGCTTGCACCGCAACTGGTTGAAGAACTTAAGAAAGCCGGGGCCGAGGACATCATCGTGATTTGCGGCGGGGTGATCCCTCAGCAGGATTACCAGTTCCTCTATGATCACGGTGTGAAGGCGATCTTTGGGCCAGGCACCAACATCCCCGAAGCGGCGCAGGACATTCTGCGCTTGATCGGCGATGCGCGAGGCTGAGATGGTGAGGGGGCTGTCTGCCCCCCATTACGCTGCGCGCGATTCCCCCCGAGGATATTTCTGGCCAGATGAAGAAGCGGATTTCATGTTGCCCCTGTGCTGAAGCTGGCGGTAAGGTCAGCTCTGGTTGGTGGAGGATGGATGATGCTACTCGATCACTTGGCCGTTGCGGGTGAAACACTGGAGGCGGCATCGGCCCATATCGAACAGGCGTTGGGTGTTTCGCTTCAACCCGGCGGAAAGCACGAAAAATTTGGCACTTATAATCGTCTTCTAGGCCTAAGGGATGGCCTGTATCTGGAAGCGATTGCTATTGATCCTGACGCAGCTGTACCTCAGCGGACCCGTTGGTTTGATCTGGATCGGTTTTCAGGAGAACCGCGTCTGACCAATTGGATCTGCAGCGTTCCTGATATCGAAGCCGCACTTGCAACGTTTCCTGATGGCACTGGCACCCCAATTGATCTGACCCGGGGGGCTTTGACCTGGCGGATGGCGGTGCCGCCCAACGGACGCTTGCCCTTCGACAATCTGTTTCCTGCGTTGATCCAATGGCAGGGCGATTTGCACCCTGCGCAGATGTTGCAGGACAGCGGGTGTAGTTTGCGACGTTTGATCGTGTATCACCCGGAGGCATTGGAATTGGCCCAGCATTTGGGAGAACTTGATTTGGTTATGTTCGACACCGGCCCGGCTTCGATGCGGGCAGAGTTCGAAACACCACATGGGGTGCGCGTGTTGGAATGACGGTTCGGCAGGCCCGCCCGGATGATGCTGCTCAGATCGCAGTGATCACGAACGCCATCATCCGCGATACGCTGGTGACGTTCACCACGGAAGAACGCAGCACTGAAGCTATTGCTAATGATATTCGTGCTCGTGGCCTGTCTTTTCTGGTCGCAGAAGATCAGGGTCAGTTGCTGGGTTTTGCAACATACGGGGTGTTTCGCAACGGACCGGGATACGCCAACACCCGGGAACACTCGATCCAGTTGGCGGATGGGGCGCGGGGCAAGGGTATTGGTCGGGCCTTAATGACCGAACTGGAAGCATTGGCACGTGCAGACGGGGTTCATGTTCTTGTGGCTGGCATATCTTCTGCCAACCCTTCGGCCATTGCGTTTCATGAGGCGATCGGGTTCCAAAGGGTCGGCCTTATGCCGGAAGTCGGGTTCAAATGGGGCCAATGGCTCGATCTTGTGCTGATGCAGAAAATTCTTCGTGCCGAGTGACCTGTTCTACCTGACAGTCCCGAATTGGGACGCTAGGGTACGCCCATGTCGATCTGGACCCGCATATCCGATGCGCTAAGCGCCCTTGCCCAAGGCGAAAGCCTGACGGCAGTTTTTGAGAAGCTGCGTTCGCCACCCGAACGTTCGGTGGCCTTCACCATTGCCGTAATCGCGTTGGGGGCCAAAATGGCCAAGGCTGACGGACAGGTGACGCGCGATGAGGTCACAGCCTTTCGGGATGTGTTCCAGATCGCGCGTGCGGATGAAGAAGGCGCGGCGCGGGTCTTCAACATGGCGCGGACGGATGTTGCAGGCTATCAGGACTATGCGCGCAAGATCGCGCGCATGTTTGCCGAAGACAGCACCACGCTTTGCGACCTGATGGAGGGTTTGTTCCACATCGCCATGGCCGATGGGTTCTATCACCCTAACGAGAATGAATTCCTTGAGGACGTCAGTCGCATCTTCGGCCAGACAGATGCGCAATTCCTGGCCTTGCGCGCGCGCTTCGTGCCGGATGCACCCAATGATCCTTATGTGGTTCTGGGCGTTTCGCGGGATATGCCGGTGTCTGAAATTCGCAAAGTGTGGCGTCAACTGGTGCGCGATACTCATCCCGACGCGATGATGGCACGCGGTGTCCCGGAAGAGGCGATCCGCCTTGCCGAAAAGAAGATGATCGACATCAACCAAGCCTGGGATGACATCAACGGCGCGCGGGCCTGAGCGGATGCGTTTGGCGACCTACAACATCGAATGGTTCGCCAACCTGTTCGACAAAAACGATGCGTTGATCATGGATGACAGCTGGTCGGGCCGTCATGACGTGACAAGGGCCCAACAGGTTGAGGCGATTGCCAAGGTTCTGACCGCGCTGGAAGCGGACGCCATCCTAATCGTCGAGGCCCCCAATACCGGCAAACGTCAAAACACAGTGCGGGCATTGCAAGGCTTTGCCGAGGCGTTTGATCTACGAACGCAGCGCGCGGTTATGGGTTTTGCCAACGACACGCATCAGGAACTCGCCCTGCTCTATGATCCCGAAGTTTTAACGGCCCAACACGCGCCGCGCGACGATGCGAATGCTCCGCGGTTCGATCGCTCCTTTCAGATCGATTTGGATGTGGATGCGACCGAAGATGTGGTGCGGTTCTCGAAACCCCCGATGGAGTTGCGGGTTCAGTCGAAATCCGGGTTTGAGTTCCGCATGATCGGGGCTCATCTCAAATCCAAGGCCCCGCATGGTGCTGAATCCCGTGATGAGGCGATCCGGATTTCAATTGCCAACCGGCGCAAGCAACTTGCACAGGCAATCTGGTTGGCGCGGCGGGTGGCGGCGCATGTCGAGGCACAGGAACCTGTCATGCTTCTGGGGGATCTCAATGATGGGCCGGGATTGGATGAGTTCGAGCATCTGTTCGGGCGTTCGTCAGTCGAGATCTTGCTGCAGGCCGGACTTTTTGACCCCCATGCCGTTACGGCGCATGGGCCCCGACCGGGGTCTGTCCCTTCGACTGCCCGGTTCGCCCGCCCCAAAGAGGGCAAGTTTCTTGAGGCTCTGCTGGACTATATCATGATCAGCGAAGACCTGCGTAGCCGCGAACCCGCTTGGCGCATCTGGCACCCGTTTCGGGATGCGGCCTGCTGGACATCTGTTGAGCTACGCGAGGCTCTATTGACAGCCTCGGATCACTTCCCGGTCACGCTGGATATCGAGTTGTGACCTTCCCTGAGACCCTTTGAGGGCCTATATTCCCAATATGAAACGCTTTCTGATCATCGCGGTCTTGTCGGCCAGCCTCAGCACCCCTGCCTTTGCGCAGGAAGATGACAGCAAATCCCTGATGGAGCAGGGGGCCGAGCTGTTCTTTGAAGGGCTGCGCCGAGAGATGGAGCCCGCGCTGGATGAGCTTTTGGGTATGGCAGACGCGCTTGGCCCGGCAATGCAATCTTTCCTTCAGGAAATGGGTCCTGCATTGGCCGAACTTGCGGCCGAGATTAAGGATTGGAGCGCTTATGAAGCGCCCGAAATCCTTCCAAATGGCGATATCATCATCCGCAAAAAGCCTGCGCCTGATGATGAGGTCGACCCTGAGCTTGAAAATCAGACACCGGATGAAGGCACGGATATCTGATCAATATTCCCTAGCCTTTGACGATCACCCGCACATCAGATTTCAAGGCGCTGGAAAGTGAGTTCAGGCGGGCCTCGGCCACTTCGTTGAACAAGGGTTCCGCCGCTTTGGGCAGGAACAATTCAAGCTGGCGCTTTTTGGGATAGAACCTAAGTCTGCCGATGTTGGCTTCGTTGTGCATCCAAAGCATCGCACCAAACCGCATTGCCTTGCCCAGAATCTCGGCCTGTTTCTGCCCGGTCTCGTCCAGCAACTCGTACAATGGTGCAAATCGATTGCCTTCACGTTTGTTGCGATAGCGGTGTTGCAGTGCCAGCCCGATAAAGACCCGTTCGGAATGCTTCAGGCCACCCAGATTAGCGCGGGTGACATAGTCGAAACAGGCCTCGGCCCGGTAATCGGGATGCGCGCGCCAACTGACGTCGTGCAGCAGGCAGGCGGCTTTGACCAACCTGACCCGCGCGGGCGGCGCGGATTTGAACAATGGCATCACAAAACTGTAAAGGTTTCGCCCAAAACCGGGCAGGCGGGCATCTTTGGATTCGGAAAACCGGCTGGCTTCGATCAACGGGTCGCGATCCCGGATCTCTTGCGACATTTGCTCGTACAACAAACCTTCGCGGATGCCGTAGCTTGAGATCGCGATGTCCTTGGGTTTGAAGGTGCGAATCAATCGCCCCAGAACATCCATCGCATAGGGGATCAACGCCATTCGAGAGCTGGACACACCTGCTTGGCTGCGCAGTTTGTCGTGATCATTGGCTTCGATGAACTTGATCGTGTCACGCACCTGCGTGGTGGTCATGCGGTACTCATGCAGAACATTCAGCGGGTAGCCACGGCGCAACATATCGATCCGAGCGAATGCGCGCCAGCTGCCGCCGACGAGAAACAAGCGGTCCCGCTGCTGACCAAGCTGTGCGCGCAACTCCTCCATCGTGTCCTTGATATGTGCTTTTCGCGCGCGCCGCCCACCTTTGATGTCACGCAGTTTCAGCGGCCCAAGGGCTGAGGTCACCCGTCGCCCAACCTGGCCATCCCCGATTTCAGCCAGTTCCATTGACGATCCGCCGATATCGCAGATCAGACCATAAGCACCGGGCCAGCCTAGCAACACGCCCTGGGCAGACAAGCGCGCCTCTTCCTGGCCGTCGATCACAGCGACATGCAGCCCGGTTTGGGCCTGAACCTCGGCACAGAAATCCGGCCCGTCTTTGGCTTCGCGCACGGCGGCGGTTGCAACCACATGCAGGCCCGGCAGGTCCAAGTCTTGCGCCAGTTGCTGGAACCGCCGCAACGCGGCGAGAGCCCTTTCGCGCCCGCGCGGGTTAAGCTTTCCGGTTTCAGACAACCCGGCGCCAAGCTCGCACATGACTTTTTCATTGTAGAAATAGGCCGGTGATCGTGCCGCGCCGTCAAAAATCACCATCCGGACCGAGTTCGAGCCCACATCGACAACGCCCACCCGCGACAGCGCACGCGCGCCGGGGTCATCGAACAGAGGTTTGCCGAATGGGCCCCAGTCCGGGATGTCGGTTTCGACGGTCTGATCCATGTGTCTTCCAGATATTCCGGGGTTAGAATGCGAAATCACCGATAGTGGGTCAATCACCTGCGTTCATCTCATCTGGTTTTTCATTCAAAACCCGAACGGCCAGCGCCCGCGTAATCTCGCGTTTTTCAGCAAGGGCCAGTTGATCCAATTGTTGGACAACTTCGGCGGCTGTCTCAAAGCGGCGATCCATATGTTTCACCAGATAGGCAATAACCTCGGGGCCAGGGTTAAGTTGACGGTCAAGGAACAGTTTGGCCAGCACGGCCGCAAGCAGCGCGTCATCAGGTGGCTCCAAGGCCACGTGATGCGCGCCCTCGACCCGGCTTTGCAGGTCGGCGAGTGGGAGCTGCCAAAGTTTGGGCACCAACCGCCCGGTCACCAGCAGGGCATGCCCTTCGGCCAGAACCAGATTGTGCAGATGAAACAGCACCTTTTGCTGTTCGATATCATCTGCGATGGCTGGAACATCCTCGACCGCGATGGGCGTGCGGGCCAGTTCCGGTACTGCATCATAGTCCAGATCATTAGCCTGCACGATGCGCCCGCCGGTTTCGGCTGCCCAGACATGGGCCAGATGGGTTTTGCCAGACCCAGCTGGGCCGCTGAGCACCAGTTTGTTTCCGGGCCATGAGGTTGCAGATATCATAGCCACGGCCAGTGCATTGGCCGGAGAGACAAAGAAATCATCACGCTCCAGCGCGGTTTTGGCTGGCAGATCAAAGCTTAGCTGTCGGGCCATTTAGTCGTCTTCCTGGCCCTGTTGCCCTTCGAGGCCGGTATACAGCCTGCTGTCGAGGTAGAGCGATGTGCCAAACCGGGCCACTACACCAAGGGCGGCGGCGACCGGAACGGCAATCAACATCCCGACAAAGCCAAAGAGCGCACCAAAGACAGACAGCGCCAACAGCAGCCAGACCGGGTGCAACCCTACCGAACTGCCAACCAGTTTCGGGGTGAGAAAGTTGCCTTCGGTTACCTGACCTAGGGCAAAGATGCCCGCGATCAGGCCGATATGCGCCCAGTCGCCCCAGAACTGGAACAGGGCCAGCCCGATGGCCAGTGTGCCACCGATCAATGCACCCAGATAAGGAATAAAGGTCACCAGCCCGGCGATGAAGCCCACGACCAAACCAAATTGCAAACCCGCTATCATCAAGGCGACCGCGTAATAGGTGCCAAGGATCAGGCAGACTGTGCCCATCCCCCGCACGAACGAGGCCAGCACATCGTCAATCTCGCCCGCCAGGCGCTTGATCGTCGGGGCATGGTCGCGGGGCAGCAGCTCTCCGATCCGGGCGATCATGCGGTCCCAGTCCAACAGCAGGTAAACGGCAACCACCGGGACAATGACCAACAGGACCACGATATTGATGGCTGATCCAAGAGAGGACAGTACCGTTTCCAGCACATCACCTGTCTTGGACTTCAGGGTTTCCCCGAATGAGACCAGCATCTGATGAGTACTGGATTCCTGGTCGAGCAGGGACGGGAACTGCTTCTCAACAAAGCCGCGCAACTCTTTGAAGAGGCTTGGCAGAATATCGATCAAATCCAGCAGCTGCGTAATAAGAGCAGGAACAACCATCAGAATCGCCAGGATGAACCCAAGTACACCAACGACTGTGATGATGCCTGTGGCTGCCACCCGCGACAGGCCCAGCTTCTCTAGCCGGTCGGCGATGGGATCAAGGAAGTATGCGATCGCACCGCCGATTACAAAAGGCAGAAGAACATCGCCCAATGCCCAAAGGACCAATACGAAAACCGCTGCGGCGACGCCCCAGTATCTGAGTTGATCCTTAACCGGCAAAGCCATGATTGTCCTCGTGTTCTGGCCGACGAGGACGTTCTTGGCCTAAGGGGCTGATCGATGCAAGGACTTCATGGGTCGGAGCTCGCTGAGGAGTCGGTCAGCAGACCCGAACTCCTTGTCTATCAAGCTCTTTATGAACCGGTGACAGGTCCAGCACATCCAGCTCTCGATTGCTTTTGAGCGCATGTGCGGCGGCTATTCCGGCCCCTTGACCCATAACGGCGCAGCAGGCCATATTGCGGGTGGCCGCGTGAGCGACCCTTTCAGCCCCATGAGATCGACCGGTGACCAGCAGGCCCTTGATCCCTTTGGGCAGCATCGTGCGATAGGGGATTTGCATGTACCGCCCCGTCGTGGGCAGGATCAGAATACCGTAGCCGTCGATAAACTCGGGATAAATCCCGATGGAATCTTCGAATCTGCCTTGGTGGCGCGCATCATCTTCGGTCATGTTGTAGACCGCGTCGATCTTGCGGGTGTCCCGAATGCCAATGGTCATCCCAAAGTTTCGCAACCGTGCATTTTCACACCCCGGCATGAAGCGACGTAGCGCTTCGATGGCCAGCATCGACTGGCGGCGGCCCTCGATCTCGCCCCGCGTCAGGCTGTCTGGGTCGGTGCCGTCGACCTCGGCCAGATGGATCAGGTTCATATAGGTTAGCTCACCCGTGTCATGCATCGCACCCCAGGTGCCAGCAATGGTATTCAGGTGCGGCGGGATCAACCCCTGATCTATGGCCTGCTGAAAGGGTTTGTGCACGAAGGGCGAGAACATGTCGTCCTCTTTCCCGCTGGTCTCGATATTCCACTCGCCACCGCCGCCCCAATCCTTGTAGGTCTGCGGATCGGCCTTCACGCCTTCCATAAAGGCGCGTTTGTCGACCCCTGCGAGATGGAACATGACCGAAGCCGCCATCATATCTTCTCGCGGGGTCTTGTGGGTCGGCGCACCCGCGCGATGAGCAACATCCGCGTCGCCAGTTGCATCAATCACCACCTTGGCCAGGATCGCCTCGCGCCCGGCTTTCGATTCAGTGATAATCCCGGTGATCCGGTCGCCATCCATGATCGGAGCGACGAACTGACGGTGCAGCATCGGATGCACGCCCGCTTCTTCGACCAACTTGTCGGCCACCAGTTTGAAGCCTTCGCTGTCCAGTTCATAGCTAAGGGATTGGCTTTCAGGCACCGCCGCGCCCATCTCTTTGGCGCGGGTTTCGAACTCCATGCCGATACCGCCGGCTTCAACCGTTTGTTCGTGCCGATACCAGGCGAATCCCTCGACCCCTACGGCGGTGATATTGCCGCCCATGCAGCCAAACCGGTCAACCAGCGACACTTCGGCCCCTGCGCGTGCTGCCGCTAGGGCCGCAGCCAGCCCGGCGGGGCCGGAGCCCACAACCAACACATCGGTTTGGTGAACCACCGGAATCTGACGGGCGGGTTCCTGAATCGTCTGCATCGGCGCCTCTTGGTGTTTACGATTCCGTTACACTTGGAAAAACTTGATTGGCGGGTCAATCAGAAAACAAACTGAGGCTAAGTTCTAATTTCACCAATGTACGATTGCCCCCGGCGGGGCTTTGGCATAATCACCTTTTTGTTGGAATATCACCCTAAAAGGTTAAGTCATGCGCCTCAGCCGTTACTTTCTGCCCGTTCTCAAGGAAAACCCTGCTGAGGCTCAGATCGTCAGCCACCGGCTGATGCTGCGCGCCGGAATGATCAAGCAGGCCGCTGCGGGGATTTATTCATGGCTGCCACTGGGCTTCAAAGTGCTGCGCAAGTTGGAAAACATCGTGCATGAGGAACAGGCGCGGGCGGGTCATATCGCCATTCAGATGCCGATCCTGCAATCAGCAGACCTGTGGCGCGAATCCGGTCGCTATGATGACTACGGTCAGGAGATGCTGCGGATGAAAGACCGGCATGACCGGGACATGCTGTTCACACCCACGGCGGAAGAACTGGTGACGGATATTTTCCGAGGTAACGTAAGTAGTTATAAGGACTTGCCGCTGACGCTCTATCAGGTTCAGTGGAAGTTCCGCGATGAAATACGTCCTCGTTTCGGCGTGATGCGAGGGCGCGAGTTCTATATGAAGGACGGCTACAATTTTGATCTGACCAAAGAGGATGCGCTGCACGCTTACAACCGGCATCTGGTCAGCTATCTGCGCACTTATGAGCGGATGGGCTTGCAGGCCATTCCAATGCGCGCCGATTCCGGACCCATCGGCGGCGATGACACACATGAGTTCCTTGTGCTGGCCGATACCGGCGAGTCCGAGGTTTTCTATGACAGCGCTGTCACTGACCTCACCTTTGGCGACCGTGACATTGACTATGACGACCGTGATCAATGCCAGAGCATTTTGGAAGAGTTTACTTCGAAATACGCGCGCACGGACGAAACCCATGATGAGTCGCTGTTCAATCAGATCCCTGAAGAGCGCCGCCGCGTGGCGCGCGGGATCGAAGTAGGGCAGATCTTCTATTTCGGCACCAAGTATTCGGAAGCCATGGGCGCGACCGTTCAAGGCCCGGATGGCAAGCCGGTTCCGGTACACATGGGCAGCCATGGTATCGGTGTCAGCCGCCTGATCGGCGCAATCATCGAAGCCAGCCATGATGACAAAGGCATTATCTGGCCCGAGGGTGTGACCCCGTTCCATTGTGGGATCGTTAACCTAAAGCAGGGTGATGAAGAGGCGGATGCGGCGTGTGACAATATCTACGGTGCTTTGACCGCTCTGGGGCTTGAGCCGCTCTATGATGATCGCAATGAACGGGCTGGTGGCAAGTTCGCCACGATGGACCTGATCGGCCTGCCGTGGCGCATCACGGTAGGACCGCGTGGTCTGAAAAACGGCGTCGTTGAATTGACCTGCCGTCGCACAGGCGAAAGCGAAGAGTTAAGCCCCGAAGCCGCCGTGACCAAGGTCGCGGAAATCTATCAAGGTATTGCCTGACCCGGGCGATACACGCAGGCCAAGGTCAGCGCGGCGTTCTTACTGCGCCGGTACCGGGCGGGCGACCAACAGCTCTCCGTCGGCCTGATTGCCACGGGCGACGACGATTGGGCGACCCAGCCGGTTGACCAGTTCCTTCAGCTCAAAGCCCAGGAACCGTATCCCGCAAACGCGCTGACCGGTTGCGCGGTCAGTGATGCAAAGGCGACCCTTGAGGAAGGCGAGACGATAGCCCTTATCCCTCAAACGGTCTGCCAAACTGTTCCAACTGACAGCTTTTGCAAAAATGGGACGGATCGCAGCCCGCAGTAATGCGGCTGTTTCACAATCCAGTTCTGTTGCTGTTGCACGAACCAAAATACGGTCCGCCCCTTCTGGTGTATTTTGAATATTCATTGAGCGACCCCCGCTCTGAAATGTGTTCCCCCAAAATGAGGGTGACAAAGTTTCTAAAAATAAGCAAAAAGCGAAATAATATTGCTTAATATATGTGGCATTTTGAGTTCAGTCACTCACGCAATGCCCGTATTGACTTCATAGCTGAAACAATATGGCGATGTCTGTGAAGGGCGTCACAACCGACAGGGTAGTTGTTGAATCCAACAACACTTTTTATCTGAGCACCTAAGGCAGATGCCGGTGTTGATTCGCTCATTTGAGAGGATCACTTTGCATGCGGTCGGTGAAGCGTTCACAAGGCGCTTGACCATTGTGGCAAATGCCGAGAGGGTCGCCGCCAAACAACAAGACCGGAGCAGGCATGGCCAAGACACCCCCGCCTTTTGCCCCTTTTGAATGGAAGATCGCCTGGCGATACCTGCGGGCCCGCCGGGCCGAGGGGGGTGTTAGCGTTATGACCTGGATCTCGCTGATCGGGATCACTCTGGCCGTGTTCGCCTTGATCGCGACACTCGCGGTGCGTTCTGGGTTCCGGGCCGAATTCGTTGGCACGATCCTTGGGGCTAATGCACACGTCACTGTTTATTCCTCGGGCGAGATTGATGCGCAGGGGCGCGTGATACGCACGATGGAGGATTACGAAGAACGCGCGGCGCGGATCGTGCAGGTTCCGGGTGTGGAACGGGCGGCACCTTTGATCAAAGGTCAGGTTCTGATCACAAATCGCGACCGCAGCAGTGGGGTTGAGGTGTTTGGCATCAGGCCTGACGACCTGATGGACCTACCGGGCATCGCACAGGCCGAACAATCGGCAGGGGATTTGTCTCTGTTTCAGACGGGTGAGGATGTGATCGCCATCGGCTCGGGCGTGGCGCGTACCATTGGGGCCACTGTGGGTGATACGGTTAAGCTGACCTCGCCCAACGGTGTCAGAACCGCCTTTGGAACCTCGCCGCGCGTGAATGCCTATCGCGTGGTCTATGTGTTTTCCGCGGGACGATATGACATCGACCGCACGCGCGTTTACATGCCGTTTTCGCAAGCCCAGAGCTTTTTCAACCGCGAGGGCGTGGCGGATGAGATTGAGGTGATGGTCACGCAACCCGAAGCGATGAACCCGATCCTGATCCCAATCCTCGAAGCCGCGGGTGAGCGTAGCCAGATCTGGACATGGCAGGATGCCTCGGGTGGGTTTCTGCGTGCGCTCGAGGTTGAGGACAACGTGATGTTCATCATCCTGTCGATCCTCGTGCTGATTGCTGCGATGAACATCGTCTCGGGCCTGATCATGTTGGTGAAAAACAAGGGGCGCGACATTGGTATTCTGCGCACAATTGGCCTGAGCGAAGGATCGGTTCTGCGGGTGTTTTTCATCTGCGGTGCGTTCACCGGTATCATCGGAACCGCGATGGGTGTCATCTTGGGCTGCCTGTTCGCCATCTACATTGATCCCATCTTTTCCTTCGTAAATTATGTGATGGGCGGTGGAGTCTGGGACCCATCCATTCGTGGAATCTATGCCCTACCAGCCGAGCTGCACCTAAGCGATGTACTCAAGGCTGTGGCCCTTTCACTGGGCTTGTCTTTTGTTGTCACATATTTTCCTGCCCGCCGCGCGGCGCGGCTGAACCCGGTTGAGGCGCTGCGTTATGAGTGATGTGACATTGCGATTGAAGGGCCTGACCAAGACCTATCTGAAAGGTACTCCGGGCGAAGTACAGGTGCTGCGCGGTGTTGATCTGGAATTGAACGCAGGCGAGGCGGTGGCGATGGTCGCACCCTCGGGCGCAGGCAAATCCACCTTGCTGCATATCGCAGGTCTTTTGGATATGCCGGATGATGGTCAGGTCGAAATTGGCGGTCAGGATGTCAGTGGCAAAGGCGACCGCACGCGCACCGCTCTGCGTCGGCAGGACATCGGCTTTGTCTACCAGTTCCATCATCTGCTGCCGGAATTTACCGCCCTGGAAAACATCACCCTGCCGCAACTGGCAAATGGGATCGCTGAGAAAGCAGCGCAAGACCGGGCGATGTCATTGCTTGACCGTGTCGGCGTAGCCGCCCGAGCCAGTCATCGCCCGGCGGCTTTGTCGGGTGGCGAACAACAGCGTGTGGCGTTTTGCCGGGCGCTGGCGAACACACCCAAAGTGTTGCTGGCTGATGAGCCAACCGGGAACCTTGATCCGGAAACATCTGATCAGGTGTTTGATGCGTTGATGACGCTTGTCCGGGATGAGGGCCTTTCGGCTCTGATTGCAACCCACAACATGGACCTTGCGGCGCGGATGGATCGGATGGTGCGGCTGGAAGGCGGTGTTCTCAAGCCAGTTGAGTGATCGCAACACCCAGAGCCATCACCGCGATCCCGCCCGCGCGTATCCACGTCAGCGGCGTGACTTGGGCCCCAAACAGCCCGAAATGATCAATCGCGGCGGTGCTGACCAATTGGCCCAGAAGTACGAAGAACACTGCATTTCCAACACCGAAATGCGGGGCGACATGTGTGATCGTCAAGACATAGAACGCGATCAAAACGCCTGCGAGCAGCAGGTGTTTGGGGGCCTGTGCAACCTTGGTGATTGCCTCGAACCCCGGAAACACAACCATCACAAGGGCAGATGATCCAAAGGCGATGGCGAACAGGATCACTGCGGCTGTCGTGGGCGAATCGATCAGTTTACCCAAGGCTGCATTTAGCGCTGCGAGGATAGGAACTCCGATTCCGGCGGCCAGCATGATGGCTGCGTATTGTGTCATGAACCTTACCCTCTTGCTTCGTTGATCTGGATCATTGCGCCAAGCGGCCCACCGGACAAGCCTGTAAATGCCATTGCGGATAGGAGGATGCGATGAAGTGGTCAAAGCTGGGGACGGTGTCTGCCATGCTTGTCATGTCGGTACAATGCGCGGCGGCACAAGATGTGCAAACGGGTGCTGAGCTCTATCAGCACTATTGTGCGACCTGCCACGGAATTGACGCCATGGGGCAAGGCCCAATGGCGGGCGTTCTTATTATTCAGCCGACCGATCTAACGGAACTGACAAAAGACGGGCGTTTCCCAACGGCGCGGGTTGTTGCCCGGATCGACGGGCGTGACCCTTTGGTGAGCCATGGAAGCCCGATGCCGGTGTACGGCCCATATTTTGAAGGGCAAGACACATCCATGAAAACGGAAGAGGGGCAGCCTATTCTGACCAGTCAGCCTATTGTTGATCTGGTGGCCTATCTCAAAACCCTGCAAGGCAACTGAGACCTAACTGCAAATTCCTTCGATCTTGGCATCGCTCCACGGGATCGCGATGTCACGCTCACGGCCTTCCTGGGGCAGGGGGGACAGGTCGAAATGCGTACCCAGCATCTTGTGCAGGCGCTTGGTGCGCTGTGCCTGCGGGTCCAGCGACCGGCAACAGACATATTCTTCGACAATCGCGCCCTGCTGTTCATAGCCGTAAGATAGAAAGTCGGGCGAGGTATCCAGATCAAACAAATACGGGTCCTCGCGCCCGCCATGCTCTGCCGCCGCACGCAGCGGGTGATAGCCGGTTGTCTTGCGGTTCTGCCACTGCCAGACGTGGGTCAGTTCATGCGCCAGCAGCATTGCCGCGATCAGATTCATCTGCTCGGGATAGTCTGACATGTAGTCTTCGAGATACCAGTCACGCGCGAAATAAACCTTGTCGAATAAAGCAATTGCCGCAGGTTTCCCCGTTACCGGTCCGGGTTCGATCGGTGGAAGGATACGTTCGCGACAAGCTAAACGCGGGCGTGCTTCTCGGACATATGTGATTGGCAAAACGGGCGCACCTTCAACCAAGCGCACGCGATCCAGATTGAGTGTGTCGCCTTGTATCTCGTCAGCAAAGTCACGCTCTGGCTGTGTCAGCGGGCGCCCGCAGGTCGCAAGAGCTAGAAACAATAAAATCAATACACGCAAATTCATGGGCAAAGCCTAGCCTGCCGCTTCGGTTGCGCAAGCCGTTTTCAAAGGCTCATCGCAAGAACGCGGCTGATTTCTGTTAGGGACCGGCCTGATTGATCCATCCAGGTGTTAAAGGCCTGTTGCACGGCGGCCATGGCTTTCTTGGATGTGGGGGCTTTGTCCACCACACCTTCGGCGATCAACCGTGCGGTCACGTCCTGTGACAGGATAAAGCTGTCGCGGCCTGCAAACCGCATTGCATATTGGGCGGACGCGCCGCCCAACCGGGATCCGCGTTGGCCCAACATGGCCAGAAGGCCGATATAGTCGGTCGAGGGCCATCCACCCAGAACCTCACCTGCGCCGCCCTTGTCGCGTAGTTCGAGCAAGAATGCCGCGTTGTCCCGCACAGTGGCGATCTTGGTTCCGTTGCGCACGATCCGAGTGTCTTGCAGCAGCGCGTCGAACTTCTCATCGTCCATAAAGGCGCAGCGACCCACATCGAACCCGTCAAAAGCAGTTTCGAACCCGTCCCATTTCGCCTCGATCACCTTCCAGTTGAACCCGGCCTGAAAGATGCATTTGGTCAGGATCGAGAGCCAGCGATCCTCGGGCATTGCCGCAAGTTCTTGCGGCGTTTTGGGCTTGCTGAGTTTGGCATTCAACGCCGCAGCCCCGCCATGGCGACCTGCCGATATCTCAAATATCTCGTCAAACGAACGCATTGCTTTACCCTCCGCAGCGCCTGCTTGTGCCTTGATGCCAGATCGCTCGGTCAGTTGCCAAGCGCGATAGATGTGTGGCTTCTACTTTGGAAGGAGTGGTCGGAGCCCACAGAGCGTGCTATTTGAAGCGTTCTACCAGATTTGCGAGGGTCCCACTATGTTTCTGGCTTATGTAACCACCACAGATCGCGGCGCAACCGACCGGTTGCTCAGCGCGGTCGCGGAACACTTGTTGGCCTCGGGTGCGAAACTGGCAGGAGTTGTACAAACCAACACCGAATGTACCGATAGCAGCCGGTGCGATATGGATGTCCGCGTCCTGCCCGCAGGCGACACGATCCGCATCTCGCAGTCTTTGGGCACGCAATCGCGCGGCTGTCGGCTGGACCCGGCGGCGCTTGAGCAGGCGGTCGGCTACGTCACTGCGTCGTTGGCAGACGCACCGCAGCTGTTGATTATCAACAAGTTCGGCAAACATGAGGCCGATGGCCGTGGCTTCCGCCCGGTGATTGCCGAGGCTCTGGCACAGGACATTCCTGTTCTGGTCGGCGTAAACGGATTGAATCGCGAGAAGTTTCTGGAATTCACAGGCGGTGAAGCCGAGCAACTCGCGCCCGATTTGACGGCCATTTCGGCCTGGTTTGACCGCGTTGTGGCCGCGAGGGCGAATGCGGCTTAGCGGCAGCACATGCTAATCCTGTTGGTTCGGCAGCAAAACACATTGTCTTCATGGTCTTGTCGCCGTAATGGTGGCTCCGGGCCCCAACCGGGCTCAACATATCTTGCCCGCGTGGTGGAATGGTAGACACAAGAGACTTAAAATCTCTGGGCCGGAAGGCCGTGCCGGTTCGAGTCCGGCCGCGGGTACCAAGATACGTTTTGCAATCCGGAAAGCCGGTTGCAGATGGCTACACCTTCCAAAGTTCGCATGTTAGCTTTGCCTAGAAAACTCGGGTAAAGAGGTGAATATGTCAGTCACTGTGAAAGAGATGATGGAGGCTGCAAATGCCGTCGTGCCGCGTGTGGATGCGGCGCAGGCCCAATCGCTGATCGAGCAGGGAGCGCTGCTGCTGGATATTCGCGGCGCGGAAGAGGTGCAGAAAACAGGCCGCGCAGCCGGGGCACATCATATTCCACGCGGCATGCTGGAATTCCGCGCCGATGAAGCGCTGCAATCCCATGATCCGCAGATGCGCAAGGACCGCGCAATTGTGATCTACTGTGCTTCCGGTGGTCGTGCCGCGCTGGCAGGAAAATTGCTGCTGGATATGGGGTATGAACAGGTGTTCAATCTGGGCGGGCTGAGCGATTGGGTGAATGGCGGCGGAGAGGTCGTGGACGGCTGACAACCTGATCCAGATCAACGCCAAAGTTTGCGCGTTGATCTAACGTGACATGACGTTCAACCAAATGGATCACATGTTATGTTTCGTCTTGCTGCGCTGCTTTATTCCGTGATTGCCACCGCCCTCGCAGGGTCTGCGGTGATTGCTGTTTTGTCGTTGGGCATGGTCTCGGTCATGGCGATTCTGTCAGCCGCCGCTGCAGGTGCGCTTGTCGCGCTTCCGGCGGCTTGGCTGGTCGCCCGACGCTTGTACCAGAAGGCAGGTTAGTCAGGCGTTCAGGAATGTTCTGACCGCAGCCTCGAATACTCGTGGTTTTTCAGCATGCAGCCAGTGGCCTGCACCTGGGATTCTGGCAAAGCGTGCACCGGGAAACAGGCCGCGAATGTGGTCGCGATGTTCAGGCAGAACATAGTCCGATGCAGCGCCAGACAGAAATAGGGCGGACCCGTCCCAGGCGCCGTCCAATTCGGGAAATCCCATGATGTTTGGCATCTGATCGGCCAACACGTCCAAATTCAGCAACCAGCGTTTTCCCGTAACATCCAATGACTGCGTGAAAAAGCTCTGCAACGCGCGCTCAACTCCCAACTCTGCCAGTTGTTGTTCGGCATCTGACCTGCGGTTGACCTGCGACATATCAACAGCGCGCATCGCTTTGATGAACTGAATCTGGCTGTGCCCGTATGCGACCGGCGCGATATCGGCCACCACCAGTTTGCGCACAAGATCCCCGTGTTGCAGGGCCAGGACCATAGCGGACTTGCCACCCATTGAGTGCCCCAGAACATCCACGGGCCCGCCAATCTGCTCAATCACCTGCGCGATATCGCCCGCCAAAGCCGGATAATCATGCCGCGGGTCCCAAAAACTATGCGCATGGTTTCGCATGTCCACGGCGATCACTTGCCGTTCGTCCGACAAGCGGCGTGCGATCACGCCCCAATTCCGGGCTGACCCATAAAGGCCATGAGCAATAACAAGGGGCGGCAAAGCGGTCGGGTCGCCATGTACAATCGTGTTCAGCATATCCGCGTGATACAGGCGACCATTTGAAACAACCAGCCCCATTGTGGCGCGCCTTCGCAGGGGCTAGTGTCGCGCGTCAGGAGAACGCGATGTCACAAGATGCCAAAATTCAGGATCGAATTGCTGAAACCGTTGCGTTGCTGCGAGCCAAGCTGGGCGTGCGAGATAAAACGCTTCAGGCGTCGATTCGTCGGGCCAAACGTCGCCTCCCACGGCGGGTATTCAAACAG
Organism: Ruegeria sp. AH12; assembly: GCF_056541465.1. Classification (NCBI taxonomy): domain Bacteria; kingdom Pseudomonadati; phylum Pseudomonadota; class Alphaproteobacteria; order Rhodobacterales; family Roseobacteraceae; genus Ruegeria; species Ruegeria sp. AH12. The sequence goes on from NZ_JBQFYL010000013.1 coordinate 116,514, forward strand.
GCAATGGCTCTGGCGCGTGCCGAACAAATGGCGGCCCATCCAAAGCTAAGATTGGTTCTGGATACGCCCGCTCTGACCAAAGCCGCTGATGAGGTTCAGACCCATCTTAGCGCCATCAATCTGGCCGACCGTCGTTGGGGCTGGTTTCTGGGTATGCTGGGCGGACTGGCCTTCAATATGCTGGCTTTTGGGGCACTGGTTCTGGCGTTCCTAATATGGCGTGGCTTGATCTGATCTACTCTTCTGTCTTATGCGCTGTGAACGAGGTTCAATCCCCGAGGGCGGCATGACTACCCAGTCTGGTGTCACACAAGATTGGTTGCGCAAGAAACCGATCGATTTGGAGGAACTGCGCACTATAGCAGTGAACCACTACCTCAACTTGTCATTAGGCTGGGCACAAGAGGGCGGAAGCACCTTTTATAAACAAAAAACGGCGCCCGGATCATCGGGCGCCGTTTTTCTTAGATCAGAACCTGATTACAGGTTTGGATAGATCGGGAATTTGGCGCAGAGGTCTGCGACTTCGGCTTTGACTTTGGCCTCGACCGCGGCGTTGCCGTCTTCGCCA
>NZ_JBQFYL010000014.1:0-101511 GCF_056541465.1 Ruegeria sp. AH12
TGGCTACTCGCTATGATAGATGCCCGAAGGTCTTCCTCTCAGCCATTGCACTCGCAGCTACCGTCTTGTTCCGGCTGTAAATCAATGAGTCCAGATACCCGGCGCTTGGTTTACGTGGGGTACAAACAAAAGCGGGCGGCGTCCGGGTGAGGCCGGGGGGGGGCGCGACATTCCGAGTCAAGTGCGGATTGGATAGATGCGCAGGCAAGCGATTTGATTTTAGTGACAGATCAGGGGCAGGAAAACGTTGATCGGAATTTCTTCAATGTTTTCAGCACTGTGGGACGTCACTGATATTTGACTCAATCGGCCGTCAAAATCTCAACAAATGAAAGAACCGCGTCATTCAATCCTGATCCAAACATCAGGCATTTTTGACTCAGAACGATCAGCCTCTCATCCACGCGGCGCAAAAAAACTTTGACGAGCTCAAACGGCCCTTGGATTTTCTCGCAGCTTAGATTGCCAGCTAGCAGCGGGAGAAATGGTCGTTCATGGGGCGTGTAGCCATGATAGCAGTTGCTCTTCACAAGTTGCTGGACTTTTCCGCTGCTTAGCCACCGGGCAAATACAAAACCGTGCTCGATTGCAGTTTTCCGTGAGAACACTGAAGGGAAAAGTGCTGTAGATCAATGACCCAAGAGATGAGTAAGCTCTACTCGGTCAATTTTGGATCTGTGGCGTTTGTCCATTGGGATTTTTTTCACGTGGATCACTTTGGCAACCCCGAATTCCAGCGCTAGGCTATTCCAGTTTGACAACTGATCCTTGTCACCCTCAATACATAGGGTTGGCTTTCCGTTAAGGCTCATTAGGGCACTGTTAGTCACGCTCGGCCATTGCCGGGCAGCTATTTCGATCGCGAACGGAAAGATGCGGCCAGTCGGGGTTGTCACCTCGCTCCTCAGTCTACCCCACAGCCACAAACGGCCCTGCTCATCCAACCGGCCGGCATCGCCTGTTCGATGCCAGATCGTGGTACCGTCTTTGATTTTGTTTTCTGTGGAGTGCGCGGGATCAAGATAGCCATCATTTACGTGATCTCCTGCCACCTGAACTTCGTCGTCCCGAATTCGGAGATTGATGTGCGAAACGGGGCGTCCGACCAAAAGCCCCCTACCCGCTGCCATATCGCGATAATCAATGTCCGAGATGTCGCGCGCATCAAGATGCGCAATCGGTTCCGCCTCGGTGGAGCCGTAAACGCAGACCACATCCAGGCTGGATTGTTCGAGCAAACCTTGGGTCAGGTCGGGAAAGACCGGGCCGCCGCCGGTAAAGACGGTGTGCAACTGGCCGGTATCTTTGCACTGCGCAAGTTTTTCACACAGGGACGGCGGGATCAAAAGCCGCGTGACCTGTTGTTTCGTTATCCAGCCCGCCAGTTGCTCGGGCGATAGACGATCCAGCTTGGCCATCTTCCAGTTTGGCAGAATCGTCGTGCGTCCGGCCGCCAGGTTGATCAGAGTGAAGACCGGAAACGCGACCAGATCCCGCTCGGCCATGGCACTATCCAGAAGCGGTGCGATTGCGTCATGCTGGGCCATCAGAAACGCGTGGCTGCGTGGGATGGCCTTGGCCGGACCCGTGGTTCCGGATGTAAAGGAAACAAGCGCCACATCGTTGTCTTGAACATCCACAATACTTGGCTCGCCCTGCCCTTGGCCCGGTCGTAGAAGAGGCAGCCCCACAAGCTCTGGCACAACAAAGCTGAGCAGCGCAAAGTAACCCGATGCGCAGAACGCCTTGGGCCGGGTTGTTCTTGCCGCGTAACGCAACCCCGCAAGACCCATCGCGGGCTCAGGCAGAACGACCGTTACCCCCAACGACCACAAGGCTGCGAGGCTGGCATAGAGATCCGCATTGACGGGCATTGCCAACAGAACACGGTCTCCATGGCGAAGACCCTTGCGCTCCCACTTGCTGGCCAATTGCTGCGCGCGTCCGTGCAAGGCGCGGAATGTGACCTGGTGACCGGTGCCTTCTACAATGGCGATCCGGTCCGGCTGTCGCGCGACCGCATCGGCAAAATGGTCCAGCAGGTTAGGCATCCAGACGCAGCCCAAACAAGGCGTACCGCCGGAACACATTGGCCCCTTCGACACCACTGCGCTCGGCGGATTGGTTGTCATCGTGGATCAACGCGTGGATCGCTGTGTCAAAGCCCTGTTCCAGGGCGGACTTGTGGAAATGACTGGCCAAGTGGCGTCCTGCGCCCCGTTCCAGGCTGGCATAGGTTTTCAGGATCGCCGCTTTGGGCTTTGGGCCTTCTGCATAGTTTGGAATGCCAAACAAAAATCCCACCAATGAGCCGTCCAAGCGGCGGGCAAAAAAGATTAGCTCGCGTTTCAACATCGGAACGACAGGCATGTACATCGCCAGGAAATCACGTTCAGAGATAGGTTTGTAGAACGCATTGCGTGCGAACGCCTCGACTGATAGGTGGTAGACCTGTTGGAACAGGCCCTCGGGATTGGTTCCATCCCAAGGTTCGACCGTGAACGCATCGGTTGCGGTCAAAGACGACCTGGTCGTTTGCGCCAAGGGAACGCGCGCCGAGAAATAGCTGCTGATGGGTGCAAAACCTGCCGCCTTGAACACGTCGGGGTCATGTGGCTTGTTCGCCGGTTCCATCAAAAACGGGGCTGAACCGTCGCTTTCCGAGACAAACCGATAGCTGTGCCAGGTATCCCCGGACATCGGACCGATAATCCGGTCGACCCCGGCGCTGCGGATCCGTTCGATAGCCTGATGCAGAGCTTGCAAACCGGCCTCTGGCGTCTTGCATGAGAAGTCACCGATGGTTGCCGCAGGCGCGCCATCCCATTCAGGGCCCTGCAGATATATGGACAGTTTGGCACCGTCGGTTCGAATGCTTTCCTTCGTCATGATATAACTCCGCCAGCGATCCGGGCGCTGATATCCCCTACTATGGACCAGATGTAATACGTAAGTGGCAGTAGCAGCGCCAAGAGCGTGAGCCGCGAAACACGGTTCTTTTGAAAAACATCCGGAAGCGCCCAAGGCATGATCGCGGTCACTGCGAGCGTGACAAGTGACAACGCGGTCAAAGGCTCGGCCCAGTTGGAATTGTCAGAGTTTAGCGAAACCGCCCAGATACGGATCAGAAACAGAACAGCGGCAGCAATCGGTATCGCAACAGGTATGGCCCTTAACATCACAGCGCAAAGCCCCATGGCCAAACCCATGGCGCTGAGGCCGAAAAAGGATATCGCATCCCAGCCCGTTGCATTGCCAAGAGCAAGCCAACCAAAACCCAAAATCCCCAGTGCGGCCACGATATCCAGATCAGGATACTTGCTGTCACATGGAGATGCGGTGCGCGCCCAGCCATGTGCGGCAAGAACCAGGATCGGCAAGACTGTATTCTGCATCTTGGCGGCGGCCAGCATCAGAAAAACCGCAACGACATAAACGCGGGTCGTATGTTTGCTAAGGCCTAGCCGAGTTCCCACCACGCCAAAACTGACCAGCGCGGCAAAGAACAAGATTGCAAGCATCGCCAGTTCTGCCAACGAACTGTGATAGTGCGTTTTCAGGAAAATCAACAAGCCGAGCGGCAGGAATAGGTTGTCAAAGCCGCGCCAGCTTTGCGCCTCGACCAGGGTGCCGAAACCGGCAACCATCAGGCATAGCATCATGATGTTGGACGGCGGCAGCTTTGACAAAAACAGGAAACAGATGATCGCAACCAACAGGGTTACGACAAAAAACACCACCGATCCTTCCAGGCTTTTGTCGCCATCTTCGACCACATAACGTTTGGTTCCATAGGTGGTCCCAGCAAGCGCGGCGGCGGCATCAGCCAGTGTCAGAACAGCGATCGGAAGCAAGTAGTACAGCGTGTTTTCACCGGCCAGCAAGAAACAAAGCCCGACCGAAAGCGCCAACAGGAAATCCCCGTACGAAGTACGCTCGACGCTATGGATGGCGGCCCCCAGACCTTTTGAGAAGCGGGGCAAACGCAAGATCAGCATCACGATCATCGTGGCCCCGATCAGCATGTAAACCGGCCAGCGATCCGGGAAAATCCACGGCAGAAGCATGGCAAAAAGCCCGGTGCCAACGTGCATCAGTTTACGTTGCACTTCCCCGCTAAGCCCGACCTTATGTGCCAGCCGCCGGACCACCGCCATCAGCCCCAACAAGGTAAAAACAGACATCACAGCCAACAGGATCTGGGCCACAACACTCATGAACGCACCTGTTCCACTACAAAGTCCGAGTAGAAAAAGGCCATGTCGCGGGCTTTCAACTGATCCTCAACCGCCTGAAGAGTTTCAACTTTGCTCTGGTAGCGGGCCGGCACACGGCGGGGTGCCATCATGTTCCAATACACCAAACGCGCGTTCGGGGCCGCGGCTGACAAGATGGAGCCATAGACCGTTTCAAACATGTCAGGCGACATATACTCGAAGATGTCGGACAGGTTGAACCCGGTGGCCTTCTCACCGGTCGAAACAAAAGCCTCTAACGACCCCGGGCGGATATCCAGACGATCCAGGCGGGCGCGGATCGTGTCAAAATGCTCGGGTCGCCAGGCCATCGGTAGAGCATCGCCATGCGTGCCCTTCAATATCCAGTGTAGATAAGGGTTTTGCGACGGATCAGTATCAACGCCTGCATGGCGAATACGGCGCGCCACATGCTGGGCCGGGCTGCCTTCAACGTGATCGAAAAACGCCTTGTCGCGTCCCATGCGGCCCATGACTAGACGGGAAAAGAACAGGTTCAACAACAAGCGCCACCGGAAGGTATCAAAGCGCGTGTCAAAGAATACTGCCCGCGCTTCGGAGGGGCGGGATACAAAGACGTCATCAATCGTTTTTCTGGAATGCACAAACGGCAAAAGCCGGGTGCGGAAGATGCGGAAATACCGCTCGAACTTGCCAACGCCGCCGATCCCGAAGCGCACGACCTCGGGGGAAAGCGCGGTCCAAAAGGCGCGCGTTTCCGGGTCGGTTTCCCCCAGCGCGCGTGACAGCAGATCAGCGCGCCTGTCGCTGGGGCGCGAGCCGGTCAGTTCCAGAAATTCAGGATGCGTCAGGGTCAGGTACGCGCCTATCCTCAGCTTCAGGCAAGCAATTTGCGCCGGGGACAAATCTACAACCACAACTTTGGCCGGGTCCAGCGTCAGCATCGCCAGCGCGTTATCCCCGGCTGAACAGATGGACACCAGCGTGCCCCCAGCGCAATCGCCCAGCGCGGCGGTCAGAACATCGGCATCCTCCCACAATTGCGCGTATCGGATGTGGTCGAAATCCGCCTTGCTTTCGATTTCACTCTGCCCCATCGTACCGTTCCACTTTGCCGCTTGCCCCGTCAACCGAAAGCGTTTCTCCGTCCCGGATCCACTGCGTCGCGCCTTTCAGGCCGACGACGCAGGGTATGCCCAGCTCTCGCGCCACGATGGCGGAATGGGACAGCAGGGACCCCCGTTCGACAACGATCGCCGAGGCATTCGAAAACACGGCGATCCAGCCCGGGTCTGTGTGCCGCGCCACAAGGATGTCACCGGGTTGCAGCGCCTCGGTGCGCGGGTCACGGATCACGCGGGCCTTTGCGGTAACCTGCCCAGCCGAACAGCCCGTGCCGGTTTTCACGCATTCCCCATCGCGTTCAGGTACTTCGGCATCCACCCAGATCGGCGCAATTGCGGGCCCCCGGATTTCTATGCGCTCCGGCGGGTCGGGGCGTTCAGACGATGCACGATCTTCGCGTTGGCGTTGCGCGACGATGGCTTTCAGATCCGGGGACAGGCTGAATCCTTCAATGGCCCCCAGAACCTCGTGTGTTGTCAGGTGAAACACGTCACGGGGTTCGGCAAGAAGCCCCCTTGCCGCAAGCTCGCGCCCGATCCCCAGGAAAACACGCCGGGCATGGCCGAATATCCGGGTGCGTTCAAACCGCAGGTTCTCTCGATCCCGGACGCGCGCCTTGGCCCAGCCCACGATCCATTTGGACAAGTAGCGTTTCAAAGGATTGGCGGGGAACAGGGATTTCCAGTCCGGCTCACGGCCTGTATGTCGTTTGCCTTCCGGTCGGGCAGCACTGGCCGCGACCGCCATCAACAGGCTGGAGGGGTCCTCGCGCAGCGGAATGCTTTCCAGCTTCAGTTCTTCGGTACATCGGTCGCCGAATTTTTTCAGATATAATTGAACCTCGTCCTTGATTCGGGGGTAAGGATCCAGGGTTTCCAACCGGCAGTCCGCGCTGAGATGATCCGCTATCCCTGCTTCGCGGACCATATGCGCCATCCGGGCAATACGCTGCACCGGTTCCGCCGAGACGATGTCACCTTGACCAATCATGACATCGTTGTGCAGCACTAGCCCATCTTCACGCAGCCACTTGTGCAGCAAGTTGCGCGATGCGCCAAAGGCGATCATGCACAGGAAATCGTTGACCAACGGGGCGTCCCAGCGATCCAGCAGGCTGCTTTCGATATCGCGATATTCAGCGGCCAGTTCGGTCGCATTGGCAGTTTCGATGTCCAGATCACGATCCAGAACATCATTCAGCCTGTCGTAGAAATTGCGCCGGGTGCGTGGCAAATGCAGGGCCTGCCATGTCAGGCCGCACGCAACCCCAGCCAGTTTTGCGTATTCCCATATCTTGCGCACACCTTTGGCGGGCGGAGGCCCGATCTGGTCGGTGATTTCAGACGGCATGGGTTCGGACACACCCATCATCGTTTCCATGTAATCGCGATTCAGCGAAAACCCCGGCAACAGCGCCAGCGCGCGGTACCAATTGACCAGATTGTAGTAAACCCGCCCATCAATGCGCCCAAGGAAGTTGTCGAAAAGGGCCGCGTTCTGCGCGACGTTTCTGTTCGATACGCCCAGAAGCCGAACAAAAGCGCGATAAACCCGCGAGTAGACGTGCACAGCAAAGGAATAGGTCAACGGGCTGACCATGCCCGGATAGCTTTCGACGATGTTGGAATTGTCGAAAATGGTCAGCGCCTCATCCGGCAGAGCCGCTGGTCGCAATGCAGTTGTGATTGGCCGCGCCTGAAGGATATGCAGCGCACCATCGGCATCGAACGCCCATTCGATGTCTTGCGGAGCGCCAAAAGCCTCTTCTGCTTGCCGTGTAAGCGCTGCGACCCGAAGCGCCTGATCCGGGGTCAGGACCTGAGGTGCCGCTTGGGCGCATTCGGGGTGCCCGTTTTGGTCAATGGTCCAATCCTCACCATCAACTTCACCTGCCACCAGCGCGTCGCCCAGACCTTTGACGGCGGACACAACGACGACGTTTCTTCGCCCTGTCACGGGATCGGCAGAAAACGCGACACCTGCCGCCATTGCATCAATCATGCGTTGGACGATGATCGCCGGGGCCTCTGCCCCGCCCCCGGTTTTGACGGCGCGATAGATGGCGATTGTCTCTGCAAACCCGGATTGCCAAACCTGTTTCGCCGCCCCCAACACGTTGCTGTTTGTGACGTTCAGAACCGTATCGAACTGACCGGCGTGGCTGTGGTCTGCTCCGTCTTCGGCCCGACCGGAACTGCGCACTGCATATGGCCCCGGACCCAGCACATCCAACGCAACATCCAGCGCGCCTTTCAACCCGCGTGCTGCGACCGGCCCCGTCTTGCCTTTGCGAAACGCGGCGTCGGTGATGACAAAAAACGCAGGCGGGTTGAACCCGTGGCAGGCTAGATTCGACAGCGCGGCGGCTTTGCCTCCGACCTGGCTCGGATCCGTGGCTTCGGATTGGCTGACGATAAAACTCATCTGAAAGCTCCAATCAGAAACGGCAAAAAACCCGCTGTGGCGTAGCAAAAGAACACCCAAAGCCCGGCAATTGTGTCCATTCTATCCTGCGCAACGGGGGTCGGTGCCATGACATAGCTGCGCGCGGCCAGACCGCAGGGCACCAACGCAAGAGCCCCAACCCCGACCGTGAACCAGCCCACGCCCGTTGCAAACCCTGTACCCACCAGAAAAACAAAGGATAGAACGACACAGCACAGCCAAATCATGGTGGCACGGCGATACCCCCACAGGCCCGAATAGGTATCGACCCCGTCAATCTCATTTTCGGGCGACCAGAGCTTGCGCCCGATCTCAAGAACGCAGCCATTGATAAAGGACAGCACCAGAAACAACCAAAGCTGTGGCGCCGCTCCTCCGGCCGGAAGCCATTCGATGCTGGTCAGCAACAGGTCGATCAGCGGCATGATTGCCATATGACTGACCAGATAGAGAACCGGCCGCGCCTTTAGCCAGGCTGATGCGCCGAATTCAGCAGTCATTGCCGCCAGCCACACCCAAACCCCCAAAAGGCACCACAAAACCAACGGGGACCATAGCCATGCAGCGGCAACAGCCACCGGCAGGGTCAGCAGGCCCAGCACCAGAACTTCGGCGGGTGACACCAGCCCTCGTGGAATGGGACGTTCGGGCCGGTAGCGGCGGTCATCCTCGGCATCCTTGAACTCGTCGCAAACGCGCATCTGGAAAAACAGCGCCATTGCGAGCACAAATCCAACCACAAAACCGGGCCATTCAGGTAACGGGCGATCCGCAAGCCGGGCCGAGACGCAGATGCTGGCCGCCGAAAACACCAGCAACAGCGGAACGGTCTTCTTCAACGGAAACCGTTCGGCCTGATAGGTCCACAATCGCTCCAGCAAAGTCATCTTTGGCGGGCCAAGCTTTCATGGGCGCGGGTGAAATGGCCCGCAGCGATTGCTGCTACAATCGAAATCTCTCCGCACAGACAGATGGCTGCGGCCACTTCGGCCAGCGCCGTGCCATGGCCCGCGCCCTTCAGTCCCAGAATGTTCAGCGCCGCACTTTGGCTGGGCAGACCGGTGCCGCCGCCCACAGACCCTACAAGGATATTCGGGAGCGTGACCGAGCAGAAAAGATCGTCCCCTTTGGGCTCCATCCGCGTCACGCCCATCGCGCTTTCGGCGACACAGGCCGCATCCTGCCCGGTTGCGATGTAAAAAGCAGCAAGCCCGTTGGCATAATGGGCCTGCGCCCCCAGCTGACCCGACAGGTGCGCGCCAAGATTGGCGACCCGCCCATAGGCCAACATGGCGTCCACGGTCGTTCCAAGCGTTTTTTCGACGACTTCCGCAGGCAAGGTGACCGACGCGCTGACCTTGCGACCACGCCCTGTGACCAACCCAAGCGCCGAGGCTTTTTTGTCGCCTGAAAAATTCCCCTCAATATACCAGTTTTCCATGGGTATCGGGCAATGATTGACGATCGCCCGGCACAGCGCATCCGTAGCAATGGTCACCATATTCTGGCCCGCGGCATCCCCTGTCGTGTAACGGCAAATCAGAAAAACGATATTGGTGTCGATAAACGGCTCGACCGAGACAAGCTTGCCATGCCGGGTCGTGGCTTCGGCTGCGGCGCGAAGATCGTCGATATTGCTGACCACCCAATCGACAAACTGACCGGCTTGCAAAAGGCCTTCGAACACAAAGGCGGGCGTGCGCAGGACACCTTCGTACAAGACGGCCGTGCTAACCCCTCCAGAACGGCCAGTTGCAAAAGCCCCTCGCGCATAAGAGGCAACAAGCGCGGCCTCAGTCGTCGCCAGAGGCACATAAAAATCCCCGTTGGCGTTCATACCGTTCAAGCGCAATGGCCCGACGATGCCAACTGGCACTTTCACAGTTCCAATGAAGTTCTCAATATTGGCGCTGTAGGTTTCAGAAGCTGCAACTGTCGCAGCATCAGCGATCAATGCCTGATCTGCATCGCTTGGCCTGGGCTTTAGGTGATCCCAGAACCGCGCAACCGTCTTACTGTCAGCCTTGCGAGAAGGGCGCAAAGACGAAAATTCTTCGTCGCTTGGGGCCATCTGCTGTGGTGTGCGTTCAGCATCATATCGCACTTTTATACGCCGCAGCATTTCCCGCACATGAAATGGAATGATCAAAAGTCGGCTCCGATAAACGCTGTACAAACGACTGCAGACTTAATTCTGCGCTGGCTGCACCCTAACAAGAAAGCAAACGATATCCAGTGAATACATCCAGTTGTAGGCTGTAAGTGACCCTACCCTTTTGACTTGGTCCACCCTTATAGTTGCGAAACGGAGGATCAAATGGGGTTTCAAGCGGCTCAAGCGGGAAGAGATTGTAACAAAGTTATGGCAAGTTAGGATGCTATGCGGCCGAGAAATGCGGTGTGTTGATACCACCTGCCAAGCTTCTCGACTCGAGTATTTCCGCTACCATTGGATGTTTGGCGGCATCGTAACAAACTACGAACGTCGCAGTATGGGTGTTGTGTGAAGCGATCTCGGGCTGTATCGTCACCCATCTGAGTCCTCATCACTCCAGTGCCCCAATTCATAAATGCTCTGTTTTTTCATACGACTTATAAAAGCAAGGTAGTTTATCACCTGATCTACCTCATCCATGTCTCCGGTGGCATAGGCGACTGCAATCATCTTGAACTGAGCTTCAGGATTCTCCGCTACTATTTCGTCACACCGATCCGCACTGTTTTCAGTCCCAAATGAAGCGGTCCGTGCTTTGTCCACTTCACCCCTCATTTCATTGAGATAGGCCTTCTTACTGAGTTCGGGGGCGTTCTCGCCCAACTTAACCACGGCCTCCCAAATTGGATTGAGCCGTTCAAAGAGATCATTTCGACCATCAGTCATGTCTCTTCACCTCGCAGTTTAACAATTGCTTGAAGTTGACCTTTGGGGAAAACTGACAGCGGCCTACCCGTCACCACGCTGCTGATCGATTTAATGCAGTTCTTCTCAACAACCAAAACATGTCAATGCGAACATCGGCACAACTCTGACTTAGAGTCGTTTTCCACATCTGCTCAGCGGGAATTCGTTATCGACTCAAAACCTGCCACTACCCTTTCTGTTCGGGCCAATGAGCGCATGTTTGATTGCAGCTCTTGCTCACTCACCGATGGAAGGCTTTGGACAGGTCTCGGTTGCCGCCCGCACTATACTGGGCGTACCGGACCTCTCGATCTCATGCTGCGCGCGCTCTCAGCGCCAAATGCTCTGCACAAGCACGAATTTCCACAACACGGCGTGGTTTTGAGCCAATCGCGCATCGCGCAGCATAATGTGGAGGGGTCAACTTACGAAGCGCGCAACTTAGTGAACAATTACCACTGTCGCGCCAACGCCGATTATTGGGCGACCGAGCGGCAGGTGGAAGGTTTGATGTTGTGATGTTCAATTGTTACCCGACTGAGCCAAAGTTCATTATGGAACTAAGCCATGTCTACAACTCTGCAGATACTCTCTAAACTTAGCGTTAGACCTTCCTCGCTGATTCCCCCAAAGGCTAGACGTAGTGCATTATCCGTGCCGGGTGGCACTGCATATGGCTCTGCCGAGGAAACTGCGACACCCCTTTCCGCCAGCATAGATACGATTGGATCAGCCCGCTTTCGCTTCGGTAAGCGCACCCAAGTGAAGCTAGCGTTTCGATGTGAGCAGATATCGTATCCATTCAAATACTCATGGCAAAGCCGCTGCCCTCTGGCACCGGCCTCCCTGCGCCTGTTCTCGAATTCCAAGATTGAGCCATCTTCGATCCAGTGCGTAACCAATGCGGTAATAACAGCTGGCGTGTTCCAGGTTGTTGCGCGGATCGCCATCGTCACAGCTCCAGCCAAATCGGGCGGCACAACTATATATCCGAGTCGCAGGCCCGTTGCCAAAACCTTGGACACACCTCCGATGTAAACGGACCGCTCCGGCGCAAGCTGGAGAAAACTTGGTGGCGGGTCCGTTTCAAGAAAATCGTAGGCTCCGTCTTCTATTATCAGTAAGTCAAAGTGCCGGGCGACAGCTACAATTTCCCGGCGCGTTTTCTCGTCCATAACCGATCCTAGTGGATTGTGAACGGTAGGGGTGAGATAGACGGCACGGACAGATTTGGTTTTGCAAAGACGAAGCAAGGATTCCGGGTTCATGCTTCCTTCTCTCTCAGCAACTGAGTGTAGCAAAAGGTCGCGCAAACCGACCACTGCGCGAAATCCTGGATATGTCAGCTGGTCAGTTGCGACTATGTCACCTCGCTTTAGGAGACCCAGGGCGGCAATCGAAAGTCCGTGTTGGGCGCCAGATGTGATGAAAAGGTTCTCTGCATTGATCTTTCCAACTCTGCTTGAGAGATAAGCAGCGATGATCCTCCGCTCACTCAACACCCCGCCATGCGGTTGATAGCGCAAAACAGAATTTAGGTCTCCGCGTCTGGCGAGCCAACGCAAACCGGAGCGCAGGATTTCCCCGTCACCTGGATCGGCCGGCATGTTGAAGACCAGGTCAATTGGCGGCGCATCCTCAAACTGTTCGATTCCAAGGGTGAGCGGTAATTCCGGGTTTCTGACGAACATGCCGCGTCCGCCTTCCCCTACTATGAAGCCCCTTTGCTTCAGTGTTTTGTACGCACGCGTTGCTGTTGCTAAAGCCACACCGTTTTGCTCGGCAAAGGCCCTGTGTGTTGGCAAGCGCGTTCCAGGGGGGATCTCACCGGATTTGATCTGCACTACCAATTTTTCCGCTAGGTCCAGATAAACCATGATTGGCCTCAGCGCTTTTCCGCTGTCCTTAGTACAATACAGTAATTGTGATAACAATATTCGCGTGTCAACCTTAGGTTTAGTTCGCCAAAGGATGCCACCCATGCGAGAGACCACTAGCCACGCGATTCTCGCGTTCGCGCTGTTCACCACAACCTATGCAGTAAATCTGCAGGCACCGCTGTATTCTGTATACGCAGACAACAGTGGTGTTGGGGCAACAGCGATCACGATTGGCTTTGCCGCCTATGTAGCAGGTTTGATGCCCACGCTCATCTTGCTTGGCGGTATGTCAGACCGAATTGGTCGCAGGCTACCAGTGGCGATCGCTCTGGCCTTGGGTGTCGGCGGAACAGCCCTGTTGGTTGTCGCTCCAACGTGGCCTTCATTGGTGTTTGCCCGTTTTGTGCTGGGCGTTTCCACAGGGTTTGCTACCACGGCCGGGACGGCGTACATGGCTGAGCTATTCAGTCAGGATCGTACGAGACAAGCCACATTGCTGGTAACGTCCGCCACCTCATTGGGCTTTGGGGGAGGCGCGCTGGCAACCGGTCTCAGTCTGGCCCAGTGGGGGCCAAGCATTATGCCTGTCAGCTTTGTCGCTCTATTCCTCGTTGCCCCAATTTTGGCGCTGGTAGTGCTTGCTCTACCCAAAGCAGACAACCCGCAGAGAGTGGCCATGCTGCGTTTGCCTGTATTTCCTGAAAGAACATGGCAATACGGAATGGCGCTGGCGCTTGCCTGGTCTACCACCGGTATGACCATTGCAGTTGTTCCGCTGCAACTTCATGCGCAGGGACTCGGGGCATATACTGGGTTGGTCATATTCCTGGCCATCTTCGTTGGGTTCCTGTCGCAGCCGCTGGCCCGCAGGTTGACGAACATAAGCGCATTGCGAGTTGGATTTGTTTTCGTGCCGCTCGGCTTTCTCACGGTGTTGGTTGGCGTCTGGCTCCAGGAAATCTGGCTGGTTCTTGCAGGAACGGCGATCACAAGTTCGGCTAGCTATGGATTTACATATCTATCGAGCCTATCGGAGTTTGCAATCCGCGCGCCGGAAAACCGCGCACGCGCCGCTGCCGGGTTATTTGTCTATGCGTATGTTGGGTTTTCGCTGCCAACAATCGCAAGTGGCGCAATGGCTGATAAGTTTGGCCTTCTCACAGCAATGTCAGTTTTTGCCGCGCTGCTCGTCGCCATAACAATTGCGGTTGGATGGTTGGGCAGATCGACCGGCCGTACCGAACCCGCAAACCAAACCGAAGAGCCAACATTCCGCAGTGAGTCGGCACAGGCGGTCAAATCAGGCTAAAGCCGCGAATGCGTTGTCGCAGGGCAGGGTAAATCGCACCCATTTCATCAAGGGAAAATTTGAAGCCATGACAACAGATGTTAATGATTTATTGAGCACTGAACAGCGTGTCACAACGAGTGTCACAGTATTGCAATCGCAACCTTACGTTGCGGCAACTGCGCAGGGATGGCACAGGGAAGCCTACGACGACGTTCACGACCGCCTGGCCAACGAAAACGGATTTCCGTGTGTGTTCTCAAAGAACGCGATCCGTAAGGGCTTGCTGAAGTTTATCTTTGTCGAAGGAAATGATCTGGACGATATGAAACGTTTGGCGAGGGGGCTCATGGCCTTTGTCGAGGTGAGTTCAGATTGGAACGGCGATCTAAACACCGCCTATCCGTTGGTCGTTGCATTCTCAGAAAATGCGATCTCGGCCCGCCGCGTGGAAGATTATCACACCTTTGGATGGCGAACGCTCCAACGCCTTCATGCACTGGACAATCATCCCTGGCCTGCGGATGTGCCGTATGATCCTAACTCGACAGCTTGGTCGATGTGTTTCGGCGGTATGCCGATTTTCTGCAATATGAGCAACCCGGCCCACCAGAGCCGAGCGAGTCGAAATCTAGGGAAACATTTCAAATTGGTCATTAATCCGCGTGAGCGATTTGACAAAGTTGCAGGCGATACCCCTGCCGGTCGCAGAGCTCGGGCGAACATCCGTGAACGAATTCTTACTTACGATGGTCAGCCACACTGCCCTCAACTTGGGTCCTATGGGGAAGATAGCCTTGAGTGGTGGCAATACAGCCTCACCGACAAAAACGAGATCCGTACAGGTAGATGCCCCTTCAAATCGGACCGATCGCTCAGCACCACCCAGAGATTTCCACATGCCGGTAACCATTCGGCCTCCAGACGTGCCGGAGAGAAAGGAACTGAGACAACCTAACGTCAATTGAATCCGCCTGATTCAGAAATTCCAGCGTAATCCCAGAAGGACACAGTAAATATGTTCGAACTCATAGTTTCCCAAGGACGAATAGCAGATCGCAAAGATCGCACAATCGAGGGCGCATTGCAGACCGCGAGAATGCTGGAAGAAGCCCTTGGACTCAAAGGGAAGTATTTCGGAACGCCTGAGCCTGCGAAAACTGACGACTGGACGCTCAGCCTTCCAGAAGCAGAACAGACTTTGGTCTGCCTGCAAGCCGCCATTGCGGACAGCATCGAAGCAAGCCGAACACCTATCATGGTCGCCAATACTTGCTCAGCCAGTCTTGCTTCGTTGCCGACCCTTGCTGAGCGATATCCGGAAGCCATACTGCTTTGGGTCGATGCACACGGCGATTTCAACACGCCGGATACGACAGGCTCCGGATATTTGGGTGGTATGGTGCTGGCCGGGGCTTGTGGTCTTTGGGACAGTGGCCACGGAAAAGGGCTACGCCCTGATCAGGTGATTTTGGTCGGCGCACGCGACATCGACCCCGAAGAGCTGGCGCAGCTGCGTAGGTCCGGTGTCCGAATTTTGCCGCCAGAAGAGGCAACGCCTAGCGCCGTACGCGAGGCCGTGGGAAAAGCACCAGTCTGGATTCATGTTGATTGGGATGTAATGGAGCCAGGCCACATACCTGCGGATTACAGTGTACCGCACGGGTTTCTGCCGAAACAATTGCGCGAGATTTTCCAGGCGATTCCCTCTGGACGACTTGTCGGCTTGGAACTTGCAGAGTTCCACGCACCGCTTTCGGAATCCGAGAGTCGCGCGCCGTTGAAGCATATCCTGAGTATAATCGATCCATTGCTTGAGCCAGAGGCAGTAGTTTGACCGGGCTTGAGAACATCCCCTTCACCAAGATGCACGGTGCCGGCAACGACTTTGTCGTTGTTGATCTGAGGGGACGTTCGGAGCCAACACCCGAATTATGTGCGGCAATGTCCGATCGAAACACCGGGATCGGGTGCGACCTCGTGCTTGGGATTGAGCCGCCACGTTCACCTCGCGCATTGGTCTCGTTCCGTATCTGGACCTCTGACGGGCAAACTTCACAGCAATGCGGAAATGGTGCCAGATGCATCGCTGCATGGGCTCAAAGAACCGGGCTCGCCGCTTCTGACGCTTTCGAACTTGATAGCCCGTCCGGGCCAATCGAAGTCATGTCGCTCGGTCGGGATACATATTCTGTCAAGTTGGCACCGCCGTCTTTCGATCTGGCCGCACTACCCCTTCACGGCTTTAAGAAACAAAGCCCTCCCTATTCACTCGAAACACCTGAGGGCAATGTCATTCGCTTTGGAACAGTGTCCATGGGGAATCCACATGCCGTGATCGAGGTTCAGGATCTAAAGTGTGCACCCGTCAAAACAGTCGGACGGCTGCTTCAGAACGCACCTGAGCTGCCAGATACCATTTGCGTCGGCTTCGTTGAAATTGTTGGTCCAGATCACTTGCGGTTGCGTGTCTTCGAGTTTGGCGCAGGAGAAACCCTCGCATGTGGGAGCGGTGCCTGTGCTGCTGCGTCTTACCTGATGCAGCAAGGCCGGGTCAGTCGAGATGTCTCAGTTTCGATGCCTGGTGGGACGCTTCAGATATCTTGGCCTGACAATTATCAGGCACCAATCACAATGACAGGTCCTGCAGCCTTTGTTTTTGAAGGAGAGTTCGCTTATGCCACTATATGATAGCATTCTAGATACCATTGGCCGGACGCCGATTGTAAAGCTGCACCGGATCCCACCAGAGCATGTGGACATCTACGTCAAGGTGGAATCTTTCAATCCAGGCGGTTCGGTGAAAGATCGGCTTGCGCTCGCCGTAGTCCTTGACGCTGAAGCAAAAGGACAACTGAAGCCAGGCGACACAATCGTCGAATGCACGTCTGGCAACGTGGGCATAGCGCTGGCTATGGTCGCGGCGGCTCGCGGCTACAAATTCGTCGCTGTAATGTCGAACACTTATTCACTCGAAAGACGCAAGCTGATCAGAGCATACGGCGGCAAGGTGCTGCTTTTTCCTGGTGAGTTGGGCAGCAGTGGAGGCAACAAGATTGCAGATGACCTGGCGGACAAGCACGGCTGGTTCCGGGCACGGCAATTCGATAACCCCGCAAACCCAGCCTACCATCGTGAAACAACTGCAACCGAAATTCTGAGCGATTTCGCAGGAAAACGTCTCGACTATTTCGTGACTGGCTTTGGCACCAGCGGAACATTGACCGGTGTTGGTCAAATGATGAAACGTGCTCGACCAGATGTGCAAGTGGTCTGCGCGGAACCAGAAAACGCAGCGGTTCTGGCTGGAAAGTCGTGGAATCTGCATGAGATTCAAGGGTGGGCGCCAAACTTCGTACCAAGCGTCATGGACCAGACCGTCATCGACCACCTTCAACCCATAAACGAAACCATCGGACGCGACACAGCTCGCCGGCTGGCTGCTGAAGAAGGCATCTTTGTTGGTATTTCAGCTGGGGCAACGCTCGCGACGGCTCTTGAGGTCGCCCATACCGCTCCGCGCGGTTCTGTATTATTGGCCATGCTGCCGGATACAGGTGAACGCTATCTATCTACATTCCTCATGGAAGACGTGAGCGAAGGATCGGATGACGAGTGGCTCGATTCACTGGACCGTGAGCTGGAAACTGCCTGATCCATACACCTCACGCCTTTACGTTCTCGTCAGAGAAGGAGGACATATGCAATGCTGGAACAGCCGTTGACCAAGCTACCCACCCCTTCCAGTCGTGAATTTATCCCGCCTGGAAGTCGCTTCTTTTCATTGCCAGAGGATTTTCCCATGCGTCGCGGAGGGTGTCTCAAGAGAGGTATCCTGGCCTTTGAAACTTGGGGGACACTTTCGCGGGGGCGCGACAACGCAATTCTCATTCTGACCGGATTGTCACCGGATGCGCACGCCGCCTCTTCGCCCATGAACCGGGAAGCCGGCTGGTGGGAAAGTATGGTTGGTCCTGGCAAAGCCATCGACACCGACACATGGTTTGTAATCTGTGTCAACTCGTTGGGAAGCTGTAAGGGCTCTACCGGTCCGGCATCTCTTGTTCCCGACAATACTCGCACGTACAGACTTGATTTCCCTCAACTCAGCATCGAGGACATTGCAGATGCGGCAGCGTTTGCCGTGCGCGCCCTTGAAATCGAGACCTTGGCATGTGTGATTGGTTGTTCGATGGGCGGCATGAGCGCACTATCTCTGATTTCTCGTCATCCGGGTCTCGCCCGCACTCATATTAGTGTTTCGAGCGCCGCGCATGCAACTCCGTTCGCATTAGCCGTGCGCTCGCTTCAGAGACAGGCTATCCAAGACGATCCAAACTGGCGGTCTGGACAGTACAGCAACGAGAGTTACCCGCTTGCGGGCATGTCTATCGCTCGAAAACTTGGGCTCATTACCTATCGGTCAGCGACTGAGTGGCAAGCGCGCTTTGGCCGAAGTCTAGCCGCAAGCGGTTCGGCCAGCCAACGAGGCGGAGTGTTATGTCGCCCAGAGTTCGCCGTCGAGAGTTATCTCGAATTCCATACCAGGAGATTCCTGCGGGGGTTTGATCCGAATTCCTACCTGTACTTGAGCCAGTGCATTGATCTGTTTGATCTTGCAGACCACGCGAACGGGTGTGCAGACAGAGCTTTGTCACAAGTCACGCTCGAACGCGCTTTAGTCCTGGGCACGGATACAGATATTCTATTTCCTTTGTATCAACAACGCCAGATCGCCGATGGCTTACGCGCCTCTGGCGCAAGAACCCAGTTTACTGAATTGGACAGCCATCAGGGCCACGACGCCTTCCTCGTCGATATACCGTCGTTCGGTGCACCTATCGCCAGCTTCCTTTCCGATCTCAGACGGAAGTCTCCGGTCGTTCGCGCAGCACCATTAGTGGCAGCAAGGGAGGAATTCGTCCTATGAAAAAAGATGCTGGAAAGGTCGCTCTGGTGACCGGAGCTAACCGTGGAATAGGATTTGAAATTGCGCGTCAGATCGCACAATCAGGTGCTCACGTTCTGCTGTCCGGTAGAAGCTTTGAGCACGCCAATATTGCGGCTCATATGCTTTGCGATGAAAACCTGATTGCCACTCCGATCCAGTTGGACGTGACCGACCCAGCATCGGTTAGTCACGCAGCGGAATGGATTGCCAGCACCTTTGGTCGGCTCGATGTATTGGTCAACAACGCCGCCATAAGAATTGAGGACTATGGTATCGCGCCATCTGGACAACCCATGTGGAAGTGGCGGGAGACGTTCGAAACTAACCTCTTCGGCGTAGTTGAAGTTACACAAGCTCTGCTCTCGCTGATCCGAAACAGCGAAGCAGGGCGCATTGTCAATGTGTCTAGCCTATTAGGTTCAGTTGGAACCCATAGCGATCGCAGCTCTTATGCCTACAGTGACATGTTCAAGTCATTGCCTGCTTACAGTGCGTCGAAATGCGGGGTCAATTCCTGGACCGCGCATCTTGCATACGAGTTGCGGGATACGCCGATCAAAGTGAATGCCGTTCACCCCGGTTACACCAAAACCGACATGAACGATGGGCTAGGTGATCTGGAGATACCCGAAGGAGCCCGTACTAGCGTCCAAATGGCGCTGCTTGGATCGGACGGACCTTCCGGATCATACGTCCATCTCGACCGGATTATTCCGTGGTGAATACACCCCCGCATTCTCAGTCAATAGGGTTTAAAAAAATGAAGCATGTTGCTCTCGTCACCGATCCAGAAAGTTTGCCAATCGACTTCGATATGGACTTGCTGATTGATGCCTGCGTTGCTCAAAGAGTACAGCCCGAAATAGTTGAATGGACTGATCCCAGCGTTCCCTGGGGAAAGTATGATGCCGTTCTGCTACGTTCGCCTTGGAGCTACACCAAACATCTCAAGAGGTTTCGAGATTGGTGCGCTCACGTAGATGCGCAGACCCATCTCATCAATCCTCTGGCAGTAATCAGTTGGGGTCTGGACAAAACGTACTTGAAAGACCTGGAAGCGCTCGATGTCCCTATCGTGCCGACAGAAATCTTGCATCCAAATGCGAAGATCGGTGACCGCCTCCAATCCTTCCTGGAAGATCACCCGGAATGCAATGAACTTGTCATAAAGCCAACAGTTGGCGCTTATTCCCAGAACGTTGGTCGCTTCACGCGCCAAAATATCGAAGCTGCCATACGGCATGTCGAAACGCTTTTCGCGACCGGCCACAGCGTTATCATTCAACCATACCTCACGTCGATTGATGAGCTCGGCGAAACGGACATGATCTTTTTCGACGGCCACTACAGTCATGCCATCCGAAAAGCGGCACTTTTAATGCCCGACGGCACAGTAAATGTTCCAAGCACTGACATGCGCTCAGCGAGGGCAGCTTCTCCAGATGAACGGGAAGTGGGAATTAGTGCGCTAAAGGCAGTGACCAAGATCTTCGGATTGGATTCACCGCTACTTTACGCTCGCGTTGATTTAGTCGAGGACCAAAACGGTGCTCCTGTTATTCTTGAACTGGAGATATCAGAACCTTCCCTTAGCTTACAGTTTGCACCTGGAAGTCCGGATCGTTTCGCAAAAGCAATCGCGAATAGACTAATTTCTATCGATACTGCAGGTGCAGATATCCAACAGCTTAAACAAGGAGTCGGCTCCGGCTGACAGCAATCCAGTACCCAACCGACCGTAACACCCTATCCTGCTTTTAGCCCGCCTGACGACGGGCGGGTTATGGCATCCCCGGGACCCCGCGGTTCCTCTCAGCAATGACAGCTATAGTGAGTTAGGCTGCAATGCAGCAAAAAGACTGCAGCGCATACCAACGAATGCTGCGTCAGCAAAGTGGCCAAACGTCAATGTCGGCAAAGTCTGCTCACCTAACAGCTACGGGCAAAAGCCGTATGCACAGGCGGATCACACACCCTAAATTGCTTTAGGTGGCAACGTGCGAAACATCCCTATCTGGCGAATAGATGTCGAGAATATTCCAATGCCCGGTTGTTGGTGTCGGGTTGTTGATCATTGGCACATCGAGCACGGTTGGCTTGCCACTGGCGATTGCCGCTTCCAGTGCCGGCAACAGTTCGTCGGCAGCACTGAGTCTGTGCCCTTCCGCGCGGTAGGCTCGCGCTATGTCGGCATAGCCCGGTCCGTTAGCGGGTGCGGCGGCTGATCCGGGGAACGTGGTTCCATAGGTCAGACCGTAATGCGCTTTTTGAAGGCCGGCGATCGTTCCGAAGGCGTTGTTGTTCATAACCAGCCAGATGATGCCCAGATCAAGCTCGACGGCCGTCGCGAGCATCGACGGGTTTTGACCAAACCCGCCATCGCCAACGAGGCTAAGCACCACGCGATCCGGGGCTGCCAGTTTCGCGCCGATCGCGCCCGGAGGGCCAAAGCCCATCGTCGCGAACCCGCCGGGAGTCAGGATTGATCCAGGGGTTAGAATATCGAATTGCTGCCCGACGCCGTTCTTGTTCCATCCCACGTCCGTGGTGATGATAGCATCCTCCGGCAGTGCCTTGCGGGTATCTGCCAGAATACGTTCGGGCATCATTGGAAAGGCCGATGAGGTCGCCATTTCCACGTTGCGCGCTTTGAAGTCCGTCCAGAACTCCGCGATCTTCTGCTCCAGCACGGGGCGCTTGAAGCCGTCCGGATACATCTCGCGGGCGACCCGGTTGAGAACGCGCAACGCGGCCTTGGCGTCCGCGACGACTCCGATCTTGGTGGGATAGTTCCGACCGATCTCCTGCGGTTCGATGTCGATATGAATGACGTTGGAACCGGGTATGTTGAACGTATAGCCGGGATACCAGCTGGAGCAATCGGCCTCTTTGAAGCGAGTGCCCACGGCAAAGATGTAGTCGGCATTCAGGCAGGACTGGTTGACCAATTCGGTGCCCCAAAACCCGGTCATTCCCAGTACAAGCGGATGGTCATCTCGCAACGCGCCTTTACCCATCAGGGAATGCGCGACTGGCAGCCCCATATGTTCAACGAATTCGCGCAACTCCTCGCTGGCCTGTGCTAGAAGAATACCGCCTCCGACATAAGCAACTGGGTTTTCGGCTTTGGCCAACGCTTCGACAATCTCTCGCGCTGTCTCGTCGTCAATCGACGGTTTCTTGAGCGCGCGCGTGTTGTCGCGGATACGGTCGAAGCTGTCCACGGGGATCACCTCAGAGAAGATATCCATGGGTACGTTGACCAGCACCGGTCCGGGCTGACCACTTTCGGCGAGATGGAATGCTTTTTCCAGAATTTCGGCCATCAGTTCTGCCCGATCCACCCGCCAGGCGCGTTTTACGAAGGGTCGATAGATCTCCCACTGGGCGGCATCTGCATGCAGGTTCACTTCCTGATGAGGATGTTTGCCGTAGTAGTGCGTAGGAATATCGCCCGCGATCACGACCATGGGGATACAATCCAGCGCGGCATTGGCGACCCCGGTGGCGCAGTTTGTCAAACCTGGGGAGAGGTGAGACAAGACCACCGAGGCCTTGCCCGTCACGCGGGCATATGCGTCCGCCGCGTGGCTGGCGATTTGTTCGTGTCGTACTGTGACGAAATCAATTGGACTTTCGGCCAAAGCAGCCAGAACCGCGATGTTCGTGTGGCCGCACAGGCCGAACACATGTTTGACCTCACGACGTTCCAGGAAATCAACGATGTGTTCGGCGACGGTTTTACCGTCCAGTTTGCTTGCGTCCATCACGCGACCTCCTGTCCGTAGAATTCACCGAACAAATCCGGCTCCGAGGGGCGATCCTCAGGGATCGGACGGCTGACCCAGGTGTAGTTCATCATGTGTTTCATGGTGACGTTTTCATTGGTGATGTTACCGCCCCAGATGCCGCAGCCTAAGCTGCTGGTCATGGGCATGCCATTGGTCCAGGCGCCTGCATTGGCCTTGGACTGTGGCTGTCGAACCATCATGCGGCTGACCGGAGCCAGACGCGCCAGCCGGTCGATGTGGTCGTCATTGTGGCTGTAGATGCCGCAGGAATGGCCCTTGCCCCCCGTGTTGTAGATCAGGCTGACCGTTTCCAGCGCGTCATCGAACGTGTCGTAGTGATAAAGCGCCATCAATGTGGTCAGTTTTTCCTTGGAGAACTTGTGCTGCGGTCCGATTTGCCCCTGATTTTCAACCATCAGAAACTTGCGATCTTCGGGGATGCTAAAACCGGCGACCTTGGCCGTTTGCTGCGGCGGGCACGCGATGGTCGGGAACGTGCGGTTGCCCTTTTCATCCCACATGGCCGCTTCGAGCATGGCCTTTTCTTCGTCCGAACACAGGTATCCGCCTTCGGCCTTCAGCGCTTTGACCATATCGTCGTAAACCGAGCGCTGGATAATGATGTTACCGTCGGCCGAACATCCCGACCCAAAGTCGGACGTCTTCGAAATGCGAGTGTTCTGAGCGGCGATGTCCAAGTCGGCGGTCTCATCGATGACAATGGATGAATTGCCGGCGCCGACGCCAAAGGCCGGACGCCCAGAACTGTAGGCCGCTTTGACCATCGGCTTGCCACCCGTTGCCAGAGTCAGGTCACAAATCTCCATGAGGTGCTGTGTTAACGGGATCGATGGTTTGCGGATCGACTGGAATAGGTCTTCGGAGGCACCGGCGGCACGGCAGGCTGCGCGCATGACCTCGACCATCTCAAAGGTGGTATGGGCGGTTCGCGGGTGCGGGCTGAAGATAACCGCGTTCCGGGCGTTCGCGGCGGACACGCCGGTCACCGGTGGCGTCATCGCAGGGTTGGTCATGGGGATCAGGGATGCGATCACACCAGCGGGTTTGGCGTATTTCACCAGCCCTTTTTCTTCATCGACTTCGACGATCCCGGTCGACGGCGTGCGCAGGACATCGCGCAAAACCATCTGAATCTTGAACCGCTTTGCAGGACGCCCTTCGCGATCTCCGATACCGCTTTCGTCCACGCCTTGCTGGGCCAGACGCGTGAAGGTTTTCTCGTTTCCCGCATACCACGCGATGGCTTGGGACAGGCGGTCCAGCCTGTCCTGATCCCAATCCTCGATATCGGCCATGGCAGCGCGCGCGCGCGCCAGCATATCCGCCGCCATGTTGCGGTCGTTTTCAGTGAGCTCTTTGCCCATGATGATCCTCTTGGTGTTTTAGAATTGCAGCATCGGGCACACGACGCTGTGACCGCGCCTCGCCGAATGTTCGCTTGGCGTGGCTGAGACAGCGACGCGCGTGTTCTTCATATCCCAACTCGGCAACGCGGCTTTGGTTGGGCAATTCAATGGAGTAATCGACAGGCGGCATCCGTTCGATGATACCAGTGAAATCGATCCATCCCTCACCTGGATATAGCCGCGCATCGCGGGCCAGTTGGATCATGCCCTCTCGCGTATCGGCGATCCCGGGTAGGCAATCGGAGATATGCAGGAAGTGAAACAACTCCGAGGGGACGTGCAGAAGCTCTCCGAGATCAACGCGACTGAGGTGCAGATAAAGCGTATCAACCAGAATACCACCATTCGGTTGATCGGAGGCGCGGACAATATCCAGGGCCTCATCCAGAGTGCGCAAGCGAGAGAAGCTTGGGAATTCCAAGTCCACTGTTAGCCCGTAGGGCGCCGCCAGTTCGCAGGTCTCGGAATAGACGTCGATCAGAAAGTCACGATCATCGCGGGTGTTGGTCCATGCGCTCATGATCATGCGCTTGGCGCCCAATTCCCCGCCGATCTCCAGAGAAGGCTCAAAACTGCGCGGATCGACATCTTCAGTGATGCGCGCAAGTTCGACATCGAGGACTTTCAAGCCAGTGGTGGAGAGAGCAGTTTTGGTGGCCTGCACCTGTGCCTTGTCGATTGGAGATTGAGTGAATTCACCGGGCACATACATCGGAATGAACCGAGGGCTGACTGCATCGTACCCGGCCCGCGCGGCGATATAGACCAACTCGGGCGGCGTGCAGCCAATCAGCGTCAGATGCGCCAAGGAATAGAGAGAGGGGCTTGCGCCAGCCTCTTCGGGTTTCACCATGAACGACAGCTCCACGTGTCTGCGAATCTCAAATTCATCACACGTAGTAAAAAATATCTGTTATTTTTAAAAATATCAACTTTTAATGCTGAGTAGGAAATGGAAATGCCCAGACAACGGCCCGGGCGTGTTTAACCTTAGTGTTGGCAGGGCTTTAGATGGCGACCCAGTCGCCTCCGGACTGGTGAGAGCGCACAGAGGCATCAATGAATCGGACGCCATCCGCGCCTTGACCGACACCGGGATACGCAAGCCAATCGGCCGGAACGGTGACACCATCCCGGTGCGCGGCCACGGCCATGGCAAATTCCGTATAAAGGTTGGCCCAGGCTTCGATAATCCCTTCAGGGAAGCCGCGCGCGGTACGGATCAGACGTTCCGCACGGGGTCCGATACCATGCCCGTGACCTCGGCTGATGATACGATCCGGCTCACCAAACCGATTGAACTTCAGCTGCTCCGAGTTCTCCAAATCCCACTCGAGACCTCCTTCGCTCCCGAATATGCGCAGGCGCAACCCACCCCGGTTTCCAGGGGCAAGGCGTGTTGCCATCAAGGTTCCGGGGACTTCATTTTGGTAACGGGTGAACATGAAAACTGTGTCTTCCAAAGGCTTTGGCGCGCCGCAGACATGAAACTCGGCCTTCAGGTCGGTCATCGGCAGGCCCGAGACAAAACTTGCAAGATGCGCGGCATGGGTGCCGATATCGCCGACACAACTGGTCGGGCCTGATATCTTAGGGTCCAACCGCCACTTCACATGCGGCGCATCAGCCACATCTTCGGGTGTCATCCAGTCTTGCATGAACTCAACATGGATTTGGTTGATCTTGCCGATGCCGCCTTCTGCAACGATCTGCCTGGCCTGACGGATCACAGGAAAACACGACATCGCATAGCCGACGGCAAAAACTTGCCGCGTGCGCGCGGTGATCTCCTCAAGCCCCTCGGCTTCGGCGACTTCGTTGGTCAGCGGCTTGTCGCACAGCACGTCAATGCCCGCCTCAAGAAACGCTTTGGCCGCTTCGAAATGAACGTGGTTCGGGGTCGTGATCATAACGGCATCCACGCCATCCGGGCGCGCCGTCTCGGCCTGCGCCATATCGTCGAACGACGCATAGCACCTGTCTGCTGGCAGGAACCACTCAGCCCCACGTGCCTTGCTGCGCGCGGCATCTGAACTGAGCGCGCCTGCGGCGACCTCCCACCGGTCCGTCATCCGGGCCGCCGTTGCCTGCGTGACCGAGATACGCCCACCGCCAACAACCCCCAGCCGCAAACGGCGAGACAAGCGGGGGAAGGGGCCATCAAATTTCAGGTTTTCGGGCAAAAGTCTCTCAGCCATTCTGAACCTCCATTTCCGGGACCCGTACGCCTTCCGGCAGCATTTCCACCGCCATGAAAATGCTGGGGGTAATCGTCTCGTATTGATGCCAGGGATAGTTGCCCTCAGCGTCATACATCGGTTTGTGCGTCGTGCCGGGGGCCATGAATTCTTCGAGGTAAAGGGTTTCAACATCCCGCTCACGGCATTGCTGCATTTTGCCAAAGCCTACGATTTGCGTATGCACTTCGCGAAACCCTGGTACCGGGCAGAACGGATGATCCTTGTGCAATCCGACATTCAAAGGGACCGAACCGGAATGGTACATGGTCAGTCCAACGTCACCCACGAAGACCTTTGGCGACATGTAGTGGCTGACACCGCGCAGACGCTCCTCTTGGCGAACATCAAAAGCAGATGGCCATGTAACTTTCACCCATGCGAACAACTCGTTTTCATCAGCATGGGCGTCGAAATCGTGGACAATTACTGCACGTTCCACGCCGCTAAGCGTGCTGTCTTGCACGATCACAGAGGAGAGCGGTGCAATGGTCTGATCCTCGACAGACAGATTTCGCCCCCCAAGGTTAAGGACGATGGCGCGACCCTCGATAGAAATTCTGCGCTCATCAGTTATGTGCTGGACGCGAAAGAATGGCTGAGCAAAGTCGAGTGTCTCAATCGGCATGAACCAATTCCTTCCTCTCATCTTTCAGGAAATCGACAGGCAGAGGCATCGGCGCTTCGCACCGGCTTTCTATAGTCTGATAGGCGCCGAATTTCGGTGCCCGTTCAATTGCGTCCATGACCTCGAATACATGGTAGGCAAGCGCTCCACTCGCACGGGTTTGGCGTCCTTCTTGTGCCGCCAAGGCCAGGTCCAAAAGGCCGAGCCCGCGACTGTCTTCGTTGAATCCATGTTTGTTTTCGACCACCTGCCAGTCCTCGCGACCAGTTGGACGGGGCTGATGAGACCAGCGCGAGGTCTCCCGCGTTTTCAGCCAGACATCCCCCTGAAAGATGTTGGCACCATGTACCGGGTCAGAGTCTGGGATGCTGATGGTGCCTTTTTCACCGTAGATCTCGAACCGCGGCGTTTCGCTATCCCAGACGTCAAAGCTCATGGTCATCGACCCTATAGCCCCGGAAGAGAACTGCAGCAGGCTTAGGGAATGCGTGTCGACCTCGACATCCATCCATTCACCGTTGCGAGGGCCGTTTTCGATCATCCTTTTGTCGAACGTGCGCCGAGCCATTCCGGCGACCCGGTCAACCGGACCAAGGCAGCAAACCATGGCGGTCAGGTAATATGGCCCAAGGTCCAGCAAGGGCCCGCCACCGGCCTGGTAGTAGAAATCCGGGTTGGGATGGTGGCGTTCCGTCCCGTGGGTACCGACATGGGCAAAAACCCCTGTCGGTTGGCCAATGGCACCCTCATCGATCAAGCGCCGAACGGTTTGCCAACGGCCGCCCAGAAATGTGTCGGGTGCGCAACCGACCTGTAGCCCCTTTTCAGAGGCCATGTGCAGAATCGTCTTACCATCCGTTCGATCCATAACCAGCGGCTTCTCGGAATAGACGTGCTTGCCCGCCTCCAACGCACGCAGGCTGATTTCGGCATGCGCCGCCGGAATTGTCAGATTCAGAACGCAGTCAATCGTCGGATCGTCAAACACCCCATCTGGCGCACAGGCCTTGGCGATACCGTATTGATCTGCCTTGGTGCGGCTTTCCGAAGGGTCAAGGCTTGCGCAAGCCACGACCTCAACGTTTGAGAATTTGGATAGTGTTTTTAGATAAATATCGCTGATACGACCACAGCCGATAAGGCCGACCCGGAAGGATTTCGATGTCTCACGTGTCATCATTCCTGTCTTCGTAGAGGGGTAAGTAATTAGCGGGCATCGGCCCTTTGTTGCGGCCACCCTGGTTCATCTGTTCCCAAGCGTGGGCGAGTATTCCGACCGAGCGGGACAGGCAGAACAGCCCTCGCGACAAGGGCGCAGGAAAGCCAAGTTCGCAGAAGATCACAGCTGTCGCGCCGTCAATATTCATGGCAATTGGCAGACCGCCTCGTTGACGACCGAGTTCGGTTTGAACCTCTTCTCCGATATCGGCAAACCGGCCAGAAACTGTGCCTTCTGCCGCCGCATCTCTAACAAGTTGCATCAATCGGGGTGCGCGTGGATCGACAGGTTTGTGAAACCTGTGACCAAAGCCCGATACGATCTTGCCGTAGGTCTCGCGCCAACTGTCCAAGCCATCCCGAACAGCGTCAGTCAGCGAAGCTCCTGAATCCATGCGGACTGCGATATCATAGTACAGCTCTGCGCACTGCTCTCCTGCCCCACCATGCACGTCGCCCAGCATGTTCACCGCGGTTGCCATCGCATTGTTGAGACCTACCCCGCAGGTGGCAGCCATACGCGCGGCCGCGATCGAGGGGGCCTGCGGGCCATGATCCACGCCTGCGACCAAAGCGGCCTCAAACAGGCGCGCTTGCGCGTCGCTGGGCAGATCGCCCCGCACCATCAACCAGATCATCTGCGGGAAAGAGACGTTCCCGATCAGGTCCTCTATGGCGTTGCCGCGAAACACGATCTGGCCGGGCTTCATGTCGATGATCGAGGTGCGCCACCATTGGCGCACGGCTTTCTCATCGCTGGTCATCTGTGCGGTCATTGAGTGTGTACCTCTTTCACCGCTTGGGTTTTGCTTTGTGCGGCAAGGCGAATGGGCGCATTACGCGCACCGTAACCGGCATAGCCCATGCGGCGTTCAACAATTTCGAAGAAAAAGCCGTTAAAGATGGGGCGGCTGTATATCTGAAAATACTCGGAACCCGCTGCCCGATCGTAAAGGATGTTGCCCCGGCGCATTTGGGTGATCAGATCGTCATCCAATCCGAAGGTCGCCTGCAGATCGGCGTAGTAGTTCTTTGGGATCGTCAAACTGGGAAAGCCTGTTTTGCGCAACTGATCCGACGTTTCAAAAATATCGTCCGACTGGAAGGCGATGTGCTGAACACCGGCCCCAAACCCATCTTCAAGGAATGACGCTGCCAGTGTTCTACGCCCAACAACCCCATTCAGGTTCAGGCGCACTTCGCCTTCGGGACTTTCGATAGCCTGGCTTTGCACGACACCAGAAGGGTCGGCGACGTTCACGATAGGAGACTTTGCCATCTCAAAGGTCGAAATGTAGTAGAGCAGCCAGCTTTGCATCTCATCGTGGCGCATGGTCTGGGCCAAATGGTCGATACGGCGCAGACCGGCAGGCTGGGTCGCTTTGGTTTTCGCGACCGGCTCGAACTCGATGTCCCACACCCGATGCAGATCGGATCTCTCATCGATGAAATGAACAACATTGCCGCCAACACCACGAATGGCCGGGATATCCAGCTCTCCCGTTCCCACTGGCTGCGAGAAATTCGGAGCGCCCAACGCGGTCGCCCGCTGAACCGTTTGATCCGCATCTTTGACACGCAACCCCATATCACAAACGGAGGGGCCGTGACCCAGGAACGCCGAATGGGCAAACCCTTCCTTTTCGGTATTCACAACGATGTTTATGGCACCCTGCCGCCACAGCTCGACGGACTTGGTGACGTGCTTTCGCTCCATTCGAAAACACATTGCCGACAGCATATCTGCCAGCTGCGCGCCGCTTGTTTCATCGGCTGTAAATTCGACGAACTCAAAGCCTGACGCATAGACGCGCTCCGGCAGGTCCGGGATGCCGAAATCGGTTCCCGGTTCGGTCCGGGAAACCTCATCTAACAGGTTCACCAGCGACCTGTAGCTGTCGCGGGCCAGTGTCCGGCCACCGGGTTGAGGAGCTGCTTCGCTGACGCGTGCGATGGACCAAGGCCCCTTGTATCCGGCGCGGGACAACACCCGCACGAAGCCCGCAAGGTTCAGCGACCCAAGCCCTGGAAGAAGCCCGAATTGCCGTTTGAGCCTGCGAATATCCATCTCAAGTCGCGGTGCATCGGACAGTTGCACATGAAACAGCCGCTCTCCAGGAATGTCCCTAAGGCGGGCTGGTTTGGACCCATCGGCGAGCGAGAAGAAGGAATTCAAGGCCAACCCCAAATGAGGGCTGTCGATTGCGTCGACGACGCGTAACGCCAGTTCATCCGAGTGAACAAGATCTGACCATGGCAAGCCCATATAGGCCAGACGCATCCCCATTTCTTTAGCGATCTGGGCCGCGTCGCCAAGATCTGCGATGACCTGTTCTTCGGTCACGGCGACATCGACCTCGAAGGCAGACCCGATAAGCAGTAATTCCGTTCCCAACTCGCTCATCAGGTCGAGTTTACGCTTCAGCCGATCAAAGGCGCGCTCCCGTCCGGCGTCGGCCTGGCCTTCAAGGTTATGGAAAGGTTGTAGCAGGCAAATCTTCAGGCCGAGATCTGATGCAATGTTCCGAATTTGCGATGGCGGCCCGTCAAAAGCGGTCAAATCCGGTTCGTGTAATTCGACACCCCTGAATCCCGCGTCAGCGATAGCACTCAGTTTTTCGGCCAGATCACCGGGGATCAACGTTGTCGAAACCGACAGGCACATTATCCCTGATATCCAAACATACGCGGCAACCACAGGACCAAATCCGGCATCAGCATCATGATCACCAAGGCGAAGATGAGAACCGCGAGGAAAGCCCAGATTTCCGAGATAATCTCGCGCAGCGGAATGTCCGTCACGGCGTTGATCACAAAGAGCAGAATGCCATAGGGCGGCGTGATCAGACCGATCATCGAGTTCACGACGACCAGCACTCCGAAGTGTACCAGATCAATCCCAAGCGCTTCGCAGGTTGGAATGAACAGCGGCACGATCACCAGAATGATCGTTGTCGCGTCCAACACGCAACCCAGCGCGAGGATCAGCAGGTTTACGAGGATCAGGAATACAATCGGGCTGACATCCGAACCCTCCAGCAAGGCCGAGATCGACTGTGGAATTTGTTCCTGAATAACGATGAAGTTCAGGATAAACGCACCACCAATAACCACCCCGACGGCGGCAGAAGAACGCGCGCTGTCGACGAACACTTGATAAAGGCCACGGAAGGTCAGCGCACGGTAGAACAACGCTGCCAACAGCAGGGCGTAGAATGCAGCCACGGCGGCAGCTTCGGTCGGAGTGGTGACGCCTCCATATATACCGTACAGCAGGATCGCCGGCATCAGCAGCGCCGGGAACGCGTTGGCGGTTTTAGCCGGCAACTCGCGCAGCGGAACAGGTACTTCCAAAACAAAGTTCCGCTTGCCGGCCAGATAGTAATTCATCGCCATGAGGACGACGCCCATGATCAGGCCCGGCAGAATACCGGCCAGGAACAGCGACCCGATAGAGGCTTTCGACACAAGCGCATAAAGGACCATCGGGATCGAGGGCGGAATGATCGGGCCAATCGTCGCCGACGCCGCCGTGATTGCGGCTGCGTAACCTCGGCTATAGCGCCCATCCTTAGTCATCATCTCAATGATGATCTTGCCAATCCCCGCAGCATCCGCGACAGCCGACCCGGACATGCCCGAAAAGATCAGAGACGCCACCACGTTGACGTGCCCAAGACCACCCTTAAAGCGCCCGACCGCAGCGACACAGAAGTTCAGCAGACGGTCCGTGATCGACCCAGCGTTCATGATATTCGCGGCAACGATGAACAAAGGCACGGCAAGCAGGATCGTACTTTTATAGAAGCCTTGCAGGATCTTCTCGCCCGCGAGGGCGACGTCCAATCCGGCCGTGCCCAGATAAACCAATGAGGCCAAAAGGATGGAATAGCCGATAGGTGTCCCGATGCCTGCCAGAAGAAAGAGAGCGAGCAGGCAGGAAAGAAGTTCAAAACTCATTTCTTAACTTCCTCGTCCTCTTCGACGTCGACACGGGGATGGTCGTCAACCACGTTGTACCCAACGACCAGTTCCAACTCTGTCTTTGGTGGGCCATTGCGCATTACGTCGAAGAATAGCCACGCGTAGCGCGCGGCAACGACCAGCATGAACACGGCATAGATCGAAAACACGGTTCGCAGCGGTATCTTCTCGCCCGAGAAGGGGTTGCGAACGGTCGCGGTCTTGCGAATTTTCATCCAGTCGATGTAGTCCCACGTCGGAAGGAAGCTGTAGAGCATACCGACCACGATTGCCGCAGCCGCCAGCATCGCAAAGACCTGACGGACGCGTCGGGGTACAGACAAATAAATAATGTCGAATTTTACGTGATCCCGCTCGCGCACGATGAAGGCGCAGCTAAAAAAGATCACCCAGACCCACAGAATGCCGATGAGTTCCAGCGTCCATCCGGCGGGGGTAAAGAAGTACCGCAAAAGAATTTGCAGCAGAAAGATCAGGAAGATTGCCGCCAGCATCCCGCCGGCAATCGCTTCGGTCAGTCGGGAGAACCCCTTGATAAAGGCTTTCATTATGGTTCTCCCTCCCTTGTCTTGCTGGGCTCAGTTGCCCAGAGCGTTGATCTGTTCCAGAACGCCCTCGGGCCATGAGCCAGCGAACTCGCTGCCGAGATACATAGACTGTACCTGATCGCGGAACGCAGCGAGATCGGGTTCGTAGATCTCCATCCCCTGCTCTTTCAGGAAGCTGACCAGATCTTCTTCTTTTTGAAGCTGCTTCTGACGACCTGATTCGGCCGCTGCGTCGGCTGCTTCCTGAACCTTGGCCTGCTGTTCCGGTGTCAGCCCGTCCCAGACTTCTTTGCCGATGGCGATATAGTTCAGGTCAACCAGATGAGACGTCAGCACGATCTGGTTTGTCACTTCATAGAACTTGGCATCAACCACGGTTGGCAATGGGTTGTCCTGACCGTCAACGGCACCGGTCGACAGAGCTGTGTAAACCTCTGAGAACGCCATTGGTGTCGGGGCAGCACCCAGCGCTTTGCCAAGGAACTGCCACGCATCTGTGCCCGGCATCCGCAGGTTCACACCTTCCAAATCGGCTGGCGTCGAAACCGTCAGTTCATCCTTGGGCTGGCGCAGGTTCACCTGGCGGCGACCCAGATACATGACAGACAGCAATTTAACGCCCAGCTCTTCTTCAGCCTTTTGCTTGAAGGCATCCATCAAGGGATCGTTGAAGACAGCCACCTGATGCGCGGCGTCCTGGTGGACATAACCTGCGGTAAATATCGAAAACTCGGGGAAGAACTGTGCCAGCTCCTGCGCCGAGGTGATCGACATTTCCAGGTTGCCCCGGCTGATGGCGTCCAATTCGGTGCCTTGGGCGAAGATGGTTCCGTTATAGCTGGGCTCGTAGCTTGCGAAATCAGCGACCATGGGCGCGAAAACCTCGGCCATGGCGACCGAGCGCTGATCGGTTTCCGACCCCGACGTTGCGAGGCGAAGTTGCACTTTGTCGTCTGCAAGCGCACCACTTGTTGCGCTGAGCAGAACACCGGTTGCAACCAGGGCTGATACAGCAGCCCGGCGGGTAAGTTTGATAATCACTTTGCTCCTCCCTGAGACATCATGATGTTTTGGCGATTCCGAGTTTTGACCTATTTTGGAGATTTTGCAAGATTTTTTATAAAATATCAGATATTTTTATTGCCTGCAATCTCTGTTGCTGCGTTTCCTGAAGGTTTCTTATCCTGACAGTCTCGCCAGTTCTGCAAGAATTCTGAATAGCTTCAATAACTTGAAGCGTTCTGAAACCTTCCCATCCAGACACAATCGGCACAGCTTCGTGCCGAGCTACTTCAACAAAGTGCCTAAGCTGATTGACCAGAGGGTCAGACGCACCCTTCTTCAGCGCGGTCGATGAAATAGGTGTCCACCAATCCCTTTGCACACTCTGGTAACTCCACAATCGAAGATCGGGAACGGACAACGAACCATGAGAGCCACCGATCATGTAGCTACTCTCAGTGGTTGAAGGATAGATTGGATATTCTTGAGACGTCATCTCCCAGCTCCATGGAGCAACGATGCTGTCGGACACACTTATGGTCCCTATCGCTCCGCTTTCGAACGTCAACAGAGCACCGGCAACATCTTCGTTGTCGTAACCCCGCTGCGATGCAGCTGACTGAGCCTGTACGGTCACGACTTCTCCGGCCAGGTACCGCAGAAGATCGACGTCGTGGACCAGATTGACTGAGATAGGCCCCGCACCAGGTTTCTTTCTCCAGGGCGCAGCATCAAAATACTCGTCTGGCTTATAGAACCAGCAATTCGCATGGACAGCGCGCACATCTCCAATCTTCCCATCGACAATGGCCTCCTTAGCCGACCTGATCAGAGGATTGTGTCGACGATGATGTCCGACCATCAGTGGCACATTGGCCTTCTCCGCTGCTTGAACAAGCTCAAGTGCAGCGGTGGCTTCTACGGCGATCGGTTTTTCGACGAGAAGGGGACAACCATGTCGAACACACGTGAGGCCTTGTTCGACATGAAGCGTGGTCGGGGTCGCAAGCACAGCTCCGTCCGGCGTCTGATTTGCAAACATTTCCTCGAGGGTCTCGTAACATGCGACCCCGTGCTCAACGGCGTAAGCACGACCTTCATCGCTGGGGTCGACCACCGCGACGAGATCAACATCGCGCAACGCTCGGATAGCGTCTGCGTGGCGTCGTCCAACAAGACCAATGCCTACAATGGCAATGCGAAAGTTCTTAGACACTTTGCTTCCTTCCGGAGGGTCCGGAAAATCCCGAAACCGATGATTGCGATCGGGCTGCTTTGCCCAACTTTGCCACGACCGTATTGGGGTTTTTGTGATTCCGCAATAATGTATGATATTTTTATTTATACCATACATCAGTTTGGATTGCTGATGTCTCTGAAAAATGCTAATTGAACGAGGAAACTGAGAATATCGGGTGAAACGCATGGCGAAACAGCCGTCTACGATAGGTGCAAGCACCTATCAGCGCATCAAGCGGGACATCATCTTTGGCGAGCTGCAGCCCGGCTCCAAACTGAAGCTGGACGCCTTGAAGGAACGCTACTCGGCAAGCCTTTCGACACTTCGCGAAACGCTGAACAGGCTCGCCAGCGATGGATTTGTCGAAGCTCCCGAGCAACGGGGTTTCCTGGTCACACCAGTTTCACGAGAAGACCTGACCGAGATTGCAGAACTGCGAGTCCTGTTGGAATGCCATGCTTTGGAGTTATCCATTGCGAATGGCGACACGGATTGGGAAGGCAACCTCGTCGCCGCACACCACAAACTGCACCTGATAGAACAGCAGCTTCTCAAGGGTGACGAGTCCGAGAAAGAAGCCTGGAAACGATATGATTGGGAGTTTCATCAAGCGATGATCGAGGCCTGCAACTCCAAGAACCTTCTGTCTCTGCACTCGATCATCTACGACAAGTATCTGCGGTATCAGATGCTCGTGCTGACCTATCGCGGCGAAGCGGCCGTCAAGGAGCACAAGGGCATGTTCGATGCCGCGCTGGCCAGAGACGCCGACACGGCCAAGAAACTGTTGGAAGATCACATCCGAAACGGTCTCTCACATACGCTTGAGGCTATGTAGCTCGCTGTTGTTGCTGCCTATCACCATCACCTGGATCAGCGACACGGGGCCTGATAGGCAAGTTTAATTTCTGTGCTTACCAGATGAATTTCGTAAGCTCATTATTCAACATCCTAACCCCGCTGCATCAGGCAGCCGTTTGAACAGGGACAAGAACGCCAAGCTTCTGCAACCAAGGGTTGCTTTGCACCACCGCAACAAACCGCGCACATCGCCGAAGCGGTTTTATGTGAAGCGATCTCTGGTTGACTGATGGCCGTTCAGAGGAACAAGTACGAAAGGCTGCCTCGCGGACTCTGCGGTCATTCGATTTTCGACCTTCGCTGACGCAGCATGCCTTCGCGGTCGCAGCACACCCCTTATTGCGACGCAGCGCATGTCGCCGAAGCAGTCTTCCATTGGTGCTGAACTGACCCGAACCAATACGGCGCTTTCGCTGTTCCCAGCTCAGGTCTTCGAGACGTGGGACTTTGCCGACACTGGAGTTTCACACTTCGACAATCTACAATTCATAAGTTGGATGACACTCATAGGCTACGTTTTCGCGCACCGTCATATGCGGGAAGAGCGCATAGGATTGGAAGACCATCGAGACTTTGCGATAGGTGGCGGTCAAGTGCGTGACATCTTCGCCACCAACGTGGATCTGCCCATCTGTGGCCATCTCCAGCCCAGCAATCAGGCGCAAGGTTGTGGTTTTCCCACAGCCACTTGGCCCCAAAAGCGTGACCAGTTTGCCCGGATCGATGGCAAGGTCGAGTTTTTTAAGCGCGGTAACCTCGCCATATTTTTTCACGACGCCTTCGAAGCGAACGGAACCTGTTTGATTTTTCATGGGTCTTACCTCACGCCGCCTTGGCGGCTTGTTGAACGCGGTCAGAGCGGCGCAGGCGGCGCGCTCCGACCAGAAGTTGAAGAAGAAGGATGGCCGCGAGCATCGTGATGATCAGCACAGCCGAATAGGCGATCGCGAGACCGAACTCGCCGTTTTCCACGCGCCCCACGATAAAGGATGTCGCCATATTGTGCTTCGCGCTGACCAGGAAGATCACTGCGCTGACAGAAGTGATCGCCCGCACAAAGCTATAGGTCAAAGCAGCCAAAACCGCGGGCCCCATAAGCGGCAAGATCACCCGGCGTACGGTGGTGAAACTGTTGGCTCCTAATGTGATGGATGCTTCATCCAGGCTTGCCGAAATCCGCCAGACTTTCGATGAAGCCCAGCAGGAACGCATTCGCAAGACCCGGACGCATCAGCGGCAACGAGACAAAGCGGAATGTCTGCCAACGATCAGCATCCAGGGTTTGCGACGCTTCTTCCATGCTCGGGCTGACTCCTTGCACGACCCCGATCAGTACGAAGAATGCGATAGGCGTGAAGGACAGAAGTTGTGCGAAATAAATGCCCCAGAAGCCATAGAGCCAGCGCGTGGCCTCCCAACCAAGAAGGTCCGCGAAATACTCAGTTATTGTACCTGTGCGACCGAAGAGCAGGATCACGGCCAGACCAATCACAAAGGGCGGTGTGATAATCGGAAGTACCGTTAATACCCGCAGAAGCTTCTTTGCGCGAAAATCGGTGCGGGTGAAGATCAGAGCAAAAGACAAACCCAGTAGCGTTGTGCCTGCGCCTGTCATGACGGCCAGAAATAGCGAGTTTATGCCAACGCCACAGGACCGATTACTGATCAAGCAACTCAAGTCCCAGATATCGCTACTGAAGAAGCGTGGGAAAACTCTGTCAGGGAATACCCGCCGTCCACTTCAAAGGCACGTACCAAAATGTGGATGACAGGGAAGAAGACGAAGATCGCGACGAGGGCCACAATCAGTCCGATAGTGCTGACAACAAAGGCGTCACCTTGGCCTTTGCCCGATTGCGATAGTGAAATCGTCGCTGCAAACAGGAGGGCCAGTGCACATATTCCAGCGCCTGCACCCATGCCGGGTTGTCCGGCCATAACTGCATCGCTTACGAAAAGGGTCTCGAAAATCCGTGGGCCAGCACGAACGATGATCAAACCTTGCAGAGCGATGAAGGCCAGCCCTGCAACCGCTGTTCCAAGGGTAAGGCGCGCTCGCTTGACCGGTTCATCGATGGCAAACTGAATGACAATTGCAGCCAAAATGGCAAGGCCCGCCGGTGCAAGCCACCATTGACCAGCTAGAATGCTGAAGAGGCCGGTTGCGGCAACGCCATCTGTTATCCAAATCGGGTCAAAGAGGCCGTCTTTGGTCATGTGCCAGGGCAGCAGCACAAAACTGACCAGCCCTATAGCCAGCCATATCAGGACTGTCTTTTTCATGTGTGTTCTCGCGAAAGTAAGGGGATGCCCTGCGGGCAGGGCATCCGTGTCAGCTCGACAGGTTAATTTCCGTCAAGTGACGGGGAGGTGGCGCTATTGCTGCGGGTTGGCGGCGTGTGGCAACCCGCTATGACAGGTGCCCAAAGGTATTCCTCTCCGCCATCGCTCTCGCCGCCACTGTCATATTCTGGCTATGAAACAACAACGAGTCCTGACCCTAGGAAAAACGCTGGCCAATGATCAAGCTATATCTTCTCAAGAATTCAGTTCACTGAATTACAACGTAAGGAATGTCCAAACTCGCAAAGCGCATAATGTTTGGATTCAGCGCGGTCATCAGAGCCAATGTGGAATCCAATCTGTGGAAGAAGGAAACCGCTTTGCGAACGGCCCGAAGCTGTCATTCGAGTATTTTGTTCGATCAATCTCTCGTCTCGTGCGCAAAGCTTGATTGGACGATCGCATAGAGCTCCTCTCATGCTTAAACCGCTTTGTCGCTGATCAGGCGCATCCCAAGGTGGGCCGGCGGCGTTCCGACGGCGCATCCTCCACGCGCGGGATCGCGGACCAGATAAGACATCGCTGCCAAATGCTCGCCTCCGACGAAGAACGCCGGACAGCGATCGGGAGGGGTGCCACCATTCATCCCGTCGTAGCATTCCATCGTCCATTCCCACACGCTGCCGTCGAGATCGACGACGCCTTCGGGGGAAGCAGAAAAGCTGCCTTGGGGCTTGAGCGCTCGTGGGGCCAGGCCTTCAATGAGATAGCTGGATGCCCAGGTTAACGATGGGTCCGTAAAGATTGGATCGGGTTTCTCGGGAAGAACAGCGGCGGCCAAAGAATTCCATTCTTCAGCAGTGGGCAGTCGGAAGGTGTGACGACTCCTCGTATTGATCCAGGTGACATATTGCTGAACGTCCACATAGCTCAGCCCGGTTGCCGGTGTTGTGGAGGGGTCTTGGTCAGGTCGTGCACGCAAGGTCAGCTCACAGGCACGCTCATCCGCGCATCTGTTCCATTCGGTTACGGTGACTTCATACTTTTGCACGTAGACCGAACGCCCGTCCGGCAAAATGACGGCCCGCTCGGCCATCGCGGGCAAATAGGCTGGATCCGGGCCGCGCTGCGTGAGCGCGACCCAAGCGATGCTTGCCGCCGCAAGACCCAAGATGGCGAAACGAAGGGACGTCTTACCAAGTCTTGTCCATGAGTTTGCGGCGGTCGACATCGGTCCTCCTCCTCTCTTAGGTTTCGAAACTGCGCGGTGCGACGACCTGCTCCATGAGCGCGTTGTCCCACTGGCCTTCGACCACCACGTGAGCGGTCGCACCCAGCATCACACCTTCGATCAGGTTGTGGTTGACATAGGCATAGACGCCCGGTTGCTCGAAGGTATACATGGCCGCGACAGCACTGCCGCCACGCACGAACCACGTTTCCATGTCCTGAAGAGGCGCGTCGGTGAACGAGCTTTCCCAGACATAGTTGCCATGCCCGCCGATCAGGTGCGGACGGGAGTCCCGGTTCGCCTGGTTGTGGACCATCAGCACAGACTCACCAACCTTGGCTTTGATCGCGCCTTCGCCGGTCAGAGCACCGACGGCACCGTTGAACACCGAATGAGTCGGGATTAGGCCACGCATCACTTCAAGGCTGTCGGCATAGTCGTCGCCTGCAGACTCGTAGGTGCGATAGTCGCCGTTTTCGTCCTTGGGCAGGTAATAGTCCTGCTCACCGAAATAGGCGATGCTGTCATAGCGCAGCGGGTTGCCGTCCTTGTCCTTCAGGCCATCGCGCGGCAGCACCATGATGGCACCGTTCATGCCATGCGTGACGTGATACGGGATCATGTCACCGCCCGGAGCACAGTGGTACGTGAAGCAACCAGGCTTGGTTGCCTTCCAACGCAGTACGCATTCCTCGCCGGGATAGACATGGGTTAGGCCACCGCCACCCAGGGCACCAGTCGACGCGTGGAAGTCGATGTTGTGCTCCATCATGCTGGAAGTCGGGTTGCGCAGTGTCAACTCCACCATATCGCCCTCATGGACGATGATCAGCGGACCCGGGACAGACCCGTTATAGGTCAGCGCCCAGATTTCGGCACCATTGTCTTCGTCAACGACCATGAGCCGCTCTTCGGTTTCCATGGTGATCTCAACAATCTTCGGACCGCCAGTCGCGACCTGCTCGTGCGCTGGTGCGAAAGGTGGGGGTACGAGTTCCTGCTTCACCCGAGTGTAGCCCGACAAATCAGCAGGCTTGGCAATTGTTGCGGCCTTTTCTTTGCCCGCCACCCGATAGATGTTGTTTGAGACTGTGTTTATGCCATGCAGTTTGGGTGTACGCGATGCAGCCATTGCACCGGCCCCCGTCATTGCAGCGGCACCGGCGAGTACGCTGCCGCGCAAGACGTTGCGGCGGCTGGTTTTCATGAGGCCGGGGTTGATGAACTTGGTCATAATATCCTCCTTGAGGTCGGATGGGTGCAGCGGGTAAGCATTTCGCTGCCGTATCGGGGATCAGAAATTTTCAAGTTGGGCTGTGAAACGCTCCTTCGCTTTTTTGGGAACGCGACCTTCCAGAAAATCTTCGGGAACCTCGACGTCACCCACCACTATGGTCATCACCATGCCCATCGCGTAGTGGGGTTTACAGATCACGCCATAGACACCTTCGGTATCCAGCGTGACTTCGATTTCCTCGTTGATCTTGCCCTTGAAGGGCTCGGCACCATCTGGAAGCATGCCCTTGGCTGTTTCGGCGTTGTGGCCCTTGTCCGATGCAATGAATTTGATCGTGTCGCCCGGAGCAGCCTGGATGAACGTGGGTTCGAAAACCATGCGCTCGCCATCACTGCCATTGTTGAGCATTTGCACCTCGAAGGTTTCCGCGAAGGCGGCACCAGCCAGCAGGGTGGCCAGTGCAACGCCGGTTGTAAGCGTGCGGATCATCGAATTGTCCTTTCCTGAATGATCTCTTGGGCCTGACTCTATCGATTTCCGCGATCTGCAATTTGCGCTGGCACAAGGTTTGCCGCGTTTTCGGGAAACACTGACCATTACGATCTGGTTTTGCGGCTGTGATTGTGCCAAGTCAGGTAAGCAATGACGGAAGCAGCCAAGAAAATATTGCCGCGGCTTGATGAAAGCCTGCTGACGCATTTGCCACCATTCTCAAAACTGGATCGTCGGCAAATCCGCACGATTCTGGATCAGGCCAGTTCACGCCGCTATGAAGCGGGCGCGCATATCTTTGAAGAGGAAAACCCGGCCGATCGTTTCTTCATGTTGCTGGATGGTTATGTCCGAGTGGTGCGGGTTACGCAGA
Organism: Ruegeria sp. AH12; assembly: GCF_056541465.1. NCBI lineage: Bacteria > Pseudomonadati > Pseudomonadota > Alphaproteobacteria > Rhodobacterales > Roseobacteraceae > Ruegeria > Ruegeria sp. AH12. Next base: position 41,361 of record NZ_JBQFYL010000014.1, read on the forward strand.
CCGGTGAACAGGTCACCGCATTGCATATCCCTGCAGGTCAACTTTTGGGAATTGCAAAGGCGATCGGGCGCAAGACTTATCCGGCCACGGCGGTCACGGCGACGGAATCCATTGCGCTGAGCTGGCCCACCAGACTGTGGGATACTTTCGTCACCGAATATGACGGCTTCGCCACTGAAACCTACAAGACGGTTGGCCACCGTGTAGGAGAAATGAACACCCGTATTGTGGAGCTTGCGACACAACAGGTAGAACAGCGCGTGGCTAACGCGCTCTTGCGTCTGATCAATCAGACCGGTCGCAAGGTGGAGGACGGGATTGAGATTGATTTCCCCATCACCCGACAGGATCTCTCGGAACTTACAGCGACCACCCTGCATACGGTTAGCCGATTGCTGAGCGCATGGGAAAAGCAGGGGTTCGTTGAAAGCAGACGCAAGCGCATTAAAGTATGTGATCCCCACGCGCTGGTCGAACTCGGCCAGGGCTAGCCGTCCGGTCAGGCACAGTTGGAAATTGCGCTCTTCAACTCTTCCAAAAAGGCCGTTTCATCCAGATCGTATTCCAGACAGGCGTCTGAGATGGTGTGAAACGGGTTCACTAGGCATCCGACACATAACATTCCATGCTTTAGGAAAACACGAATTGTCTGCGGCCATTGCGTCATAAGATCCGCAAGCGTCAGGTCTGGATCGTCAATGTTCGGGCAAGGCATTGGGGTTCCTCTCGCCCTCGACTTTAGGCTTGGAACAGTTCCAAACGTTGCGCTGGCGCAAACAGTGCCTTCTTCGCTCGGGCTAGCAATAGGCATCCCGATCTGAAGGAGGCCGACGCATGGCTGAAATCTTAACCAAATCGCGGGCGCGAAACATTTTCTACGGGGGCTCGATCTTTTTCGTCGTGATCTTCGTGGCGATGACCGTCCACAGCCACCGCTACGTGGTTAATACGTCAACCGCAGGCATGGAACTCAGCGAAGAGGTCGTTCTGGGCAAACATGTCTGGGAACGCCATTCCTGCATCAACTGCCATAGCCTGCATGGTGAAGGCGCTTATTTTGCCCCCGAGCTGGGCAATGTGATGACCCGCTGGGACGTCATGGATTCGCCCGAGGACGCCTATGAAATCCTTGATGGCTGGATGAAGGCGCAGCCCTCGGGCGTCGAGGGCCGCCGCCAGATGCCCTATTTCGATCTGACCGAAGAAGAGATGCGCGGCCTTGCTGAGTTCCTTCGCTGGGCCGATCAGACCGACACACAAGGCTGGCCGCCCAATGACGCTGGTTAAGCGGCACGAAGGAGAAATCACATGAAATACCAATCTCAAAAAGTGGCGTACTACTATTTTCTGGCTGCAATAGCCCTGTTTGGCATTCAGGTGCTGGGCGGGCTTCTGGCTGGCTGGGTCTATGTATCGCCGAACTTCCTGTCCGAACTTCTGCCGTTCAACATCATCCGCATGATCCACACCAATGCGCTGATCGTCTGGCTGCTGCTGGGCTTCTTCGGGGCAGCGTACTTCCTCATCCCCGAGGAATCCGAGCGCGAGATCTACTCGGTCAAATTGGCCTATCTGCAACTCATCATCCTTCTGGTTGGGACGCTGGGTGCGGTCGGCTCATATCTGGTCGGCATCCATGGCGGGCGTGAGTTTCTTGAACAACCCCTGTGGGTCAAGTTCGGCATCCTCGTCGCGGCGCTGATCTTTCTGTTCAACGTCTCAATGACCGTTCTGGCAGGCAAGAAAACGGCGATCACTAATGTGCTGCTGATGGGTCTGTGGCTGCTGTCGCTGCTCTGGGTGTTTGCGTTCATCAACCCAGACAACCTGAGCCTCGACAAGATGTACTGGTGGTTCGTCGTGCACCTGTGGGTCGAAGCGACCTGGGAACTAGTAATGGCCGCCATCCTCGCCTTCCTGCTTCTCAAGTTGACAGGCGTGGACCGTGAAGTGGTGGAAAAATGGCTCTATGTCATCGTCGCCACTGCGCTGTTTTCCGGCATTCTCGGCACTGGGCACCATTTCTACTGGATCGGTCTGCCGGGCTACTGGCAGTGGGTCGGCTCGATCTTCTCCACCTTCGAGGTGATCCCCTTTTTCCTGATGATGAGCTTTGCTTTTGTCATGGTCTGGAAGGGCCGCAAGAACCACCCCAACAAGGCTGCGCTTCTGTGGTCGCTCGGGTCGTCCACCGTGGCCTTCTTTGGTGCCGGTGTCTGGGGCTTCCTGCACACACTGCACGGGGTCAACTTCTACAGCCACGGCACGCAGATCACCGCAGCCCATGGCCACCTTGCTTTTTATGGCGCCTATGTGGCGCTGAACCTGGCGGTCTTCACCTATGCGATGCCGATGCTGCGGGGCCGCGCACCCTACAATCAGGTGCTGAACATGGCCTCGTTCTGGCTGATGACCGGCGGTATGGCATTCATGACCTTCGTGCTGACCTTCGCGGGCACCATCCAGACCCATATGCAGAGAGTGGTCGGTGACTATTACATGGATGTACAGGACGCTCTGTCGGTCTTCTATCTGATGCGGTTCGGCGCGGGTGCCGCCGTGGTGATCGGAGCGCTGCTGTTCATCTACTCGATGCTGGTCGTGCGCAAGCAAGAGATCATCACGCCCGGCTCGGCCAGCTCGGTTCCCGGAGAGTAAGCCATGAACATTCAAACTCCTCGGACCCTGCCGTTCTATCAGCCCGTCGCGCGTGAATGCGAGCTGTTCGAGACGGCATATGACAATGGTTTGCCCCTTCTTCTGAAGGGGCCGACCGGCTGTGGCAAGACGCGCTTTGTCGAACATATGGCGGCCAAAATGGGCAAACCGCTTTATACCGTCGCCTGTCATGACGATCTGTCGGCGGCGGACCTGATCGGGCGTTATCTGCTCAAAGGGGGCGAAACCGTCTGGGCGGATGGCCCCCTGACCCGGGCGGTGCGAGAGGGTGGCATCTGTTACCTCGACGAGGTGGTCGAGGCGCGCAAGGATGTCACCGTGGTGCTGCACCCGCTGACGGATACGCGGCGCACGCTGATGATCGACCGCACGGGTGAAGAGCTGGTGGCACCTGCGGCGTTCATGCTGGTGGCCAGCTACAACCCCGGCTACCAGAACGTGCTCAAGCGGCTCAAACCCTCGACACGCCAAAGGTTCCTTTCGATCAGTTTCGATTTCCCCAACACGGAAACCGAGATTGCAGTGGTCGCATCGGAAAGCAGGCTGGAGCCGGGACGTGTTGCGCCGCTAGTCCGTCTGGCAGGCCATATCCGCAACCTTAGCGGGATGGATCTTGAGGAAGGCGTCTCAACCCGCCTTCTGATATACGCCGCCACACTGATGGCTGGAGGTATGGGGGTGACCCAGGCGCTTGAGGCGGCAGTCATCGAACCATTGAGCGACGAGCCGGAGGTGCAGCAATCGCTGCGCGATCTGGTCAGCACAATCTACGGGTGACGGTAATGCACTTGCGCGACCTCATGGAACCCGAAGAGACGGTCGGAAACCTCTGGCACGACATGGCCAGTGGGATCGGGGCTGGCATCACACACCCCGAAGCGGGCGTCACGCTGGCCTCAGTCCGACCCAGCCTTGCCGTTCTCTTCCGCGCGCTCGGCGGGGCACCGGGGGTCGAACTGGCCGAAGTCGCACCAAGTGTCGTGCAGCATCGGCAGGTGATGCGCCGCAAGCTTGGGGCCGAGCGGGATCGCGAATGGGTGGCGCGTTTCGATGGCGAACGGCTCGCATTGCCACCCGTCATGGAAGCCTTCCCCGACCCGGACCTGAACCGTGCTGCCTTTTTCTGGCTGACGGCACTTGCCGCTGTGAGCGAGGCCGGTGCATTCGATCCGGGCGCGCCCGGCCCCGCACGGGATTGTGCGCATATTCGCGCGAATGCAGTGGCTGCGGACAAGGCCTATCTGGCCTGCCCGGGACTGCGGAAGCATTACCTCGCGATGTCTGCGTTTTGTGCGGACTCCCGGTCGGACATGCACCGCCCCGCCCAAGAGGCCGTAATGGAACAAGCGATCCGCAATCAGCTGTGTGGCGAGGCTCCCAAGCTTGATGCCACAGGTGCAGACGCGCGCAGATACATGCCATGCGCGCCTGTCCCGATATGGCTGCGCTTTGAACACCGGTGCACGGGCGGGCAGGCAGCCGACGTTGCCGAAGCCGATCCCGCCGCACCGACACCCAATGCCGCTCTCAGCTACCGCAAGCTGGGCGAGCGCAAAGACCAGGATCAGCAGAACCGCAAGGACAGCTTCATCATTCACCGGTTTGAATCGATCCTGTCATGGGTCGAATCCATGAACATCAACCGCAGCGTCGATGACGACGATGACGAAAACGCTCAGAAGGCGGCTGAGGATCAGGACCGGATCACCCTATCGAAACAGGATCGCAAGGTCGCCACGCGGTTGCGTCTGCATCTCGACCTGTCGCCTGCTGATGCTGATCACGAGGCTCTGGCTGTCAAACACACATACCCTGAATGGAACCACCGGTCGCGCAGTTACATGGAAGATCACTGCCGCGTGCTGGATGCGCCGGCCTTGGCCGATGGAGAAACCTATACACCAAACGAGCGCTATGTCCGCGAAGTCCGCCGCCAATTTGAGGCCCTGCGCCCGCGCCGTGTACTGCAGCCGCGCCAGATCGACGGGGCCGAGCTGGACCTTGACGCGGTCCTGACAGCACGTGCCGACATCTTGGCGACCGGGCGCGGGTCAGATCGTATCTGGCTGGCCGCGCGGCAAATGGATCGCGACGTGTCGGTTGCTTTCCTGATCGACACGTCGCGGTCCACAGAAGCGGCGATCGGCGATACTTGCGTCATCGACGTGGCCCGTGACACAATGGCGGCATTGGCCGCCGGGATCGACGCGGCGGGCGACCGCTGCGGTATCTGGGGCTTTTCATCGCTGCGCCGTGATCGAGTGTTCCTGACTCGTTGCAAGGGCTTCGAAGATCCAATGTCACCGGTGATCACCGCCAACATTGGCGCATTGAAGCCCGGCCACTACACCCGGCTTGGTGCCGCGATCCGCTATGTCAGCGCGCAATTGGCCGAGGAACCGAGCGTCCGCAAACTGCTGATCGTGCTGACCGATGGCAAACCCAACGATCTGGACCACTACGAAGGCCAGCACGGTATAGAAGACAGCCACATGGCCGTGCGCGAGGCCCGCGCGGCGGGCCAGAGCCTTCATGGCGTTGTGATCGACGAAGATGGGCAGGACTGGTTCGCGCGCATTTTCGGGCGCGGTGGGTTTGCCCTTTTGCCGAACCCGGAACGCCTGCTGCGCGCGCTTCCCGACATCTACAGAACACTGACACAGGAGCCCTGACATGCGCCTCTTTTTTTCCCTAACAGGCATCTTCGTTCTGGCAGGATCGCGCCTTATCGCGGAAGGCTTCGACCGCCCGATTCCACAGGCGCAATCCGCAACGGCGGAATTCTGGTACGCCGTGGCCTGCATCACGCTTGTTCTGAGCATGGTGGCGGTGCAATGGTTGGTCTCGCGCAGATGACACGGCAGGGCTGGTCCACAACCAAAATCGCGGTTGCGCTATACCCGTTCGGCGCGGGCGCGGCAGCGGTCAATGTGTTCTTTGCTTCACTGATCTTCAGTTGGATAGGCGGACCCGTACTGCCCACCGGCTTGTCGGTCCTCACTGGCGCAATCGTCGGAGTGCCTGCGACATGGTACTTTGCGCGGCACATCCGCCATCTGATGGATGTCGCGGATAAAAGGGCAGAGGTATGAGACCGCAACGGACCCGCCTCGCGGACGGCAGAGTATCAAAGCACAACAGACCGCAAGCGGGAGCTCTATGATGGCTCAGACATCTGCAGAACAAATGCGCCGTTGGCAGGGGCCCGCTTTGTTCAGCTTCGGGTTTCGGCCCTTTTTCCTCTTTGGAGCTGTCTGGGTCATTGTAGCCATGAGTCTTTGGCTGGCTATACTGGCGGGAATGCTGGACCTGCCCACGCAGCTTGACCGTGGATCTTGGCACGCCCATGAGTTTCTGTTCGGCTATCTTGGCGCGGTACTCGCTGGCTTCCTGCTAACAGCCGTTCCCAACTGGACCGGACGATTGCCAATCGTCGGCTTGCCCTTGGCGGGGCTCTTTGCGCTATGGTGCGCCGGGCGCGGGGCGATCCTATTCTCCCAGGTTTTGCCGCCCCTGATCGCTCCCGCAATCGACCTCTCATTTCCCGTCGCGCTTGGCGGTCTGATCCTGCGAGAGATCCTTGCAGGCAAGAATTGGCGCAATTTGATCGTGCTGGCCCTGCTAGCCGTCTTTACGCTTGCCAATGGGCTGTTTCACTTTGAGGCACTTGTCGGCGAATACGCGGCGCAGGGTTATGGACTGCGGTTGGGCCTGGCGACAGCTGTGATGATGATCGCCGTTATCGGTGGGCGGATCACCCCGTCCTTTACCCGCAACTGGCTGGTGAGTGAACAACATGCCGTACGTCCTGTCCCACCGATGCAGTTCTTCGACAAGCTCACGCTGTTGCTCAGCCTGCCGATCCTGGCGATCTGGACGCTGGCCCCGTTCACAGTCACGACAGGGCTCTGCCTGCTGGTGTTCGGAGTATTGCACCTGATGCGGCTGACCAGGTGGCAGGGGCACCACACGCTGAGCGAGCCCTTGGTGTTTTTCCTGCATGCGTCTTATGCGTTTATTCCACTGGGTGCCTTCGCGCTTGGCCTGGATCAGATCCTGGGCAATCCGGACACGGCGGGGGCACAGCATCTGTGGATGGCAGGTGCGATAGGTGCGATGACACTGGCGGTTATGACCCGAGCCACACTGGGGCACACGGGCCACGAATTGACGGCGGGCAAGGCCACCGTTGCGATCTTTGTATGCACCTTTGCAGCGGCGCTGATGCGGTTTCTGACCCCGCTCAATCTGGGCTTGAGCACCCTTTCCGGCGTGTTCTGGCTGTTGGCCTTCGGAGGGTTTGTCCTAGTTTATGGTCCAATGCTTCTGCGGCCAAAGGCATGCAGATCGGGAAATTAGCGAAACTAAGGCTACCTGGTCTCGTCACTCTATTTTGCCAATGTCTGGATCGTATGCTGCACCGAAGCATTCAGACTTACGCTGGCGCAGAATTGTCTTCGCTGCGCGCGCATGCCGCTCATATTCTGAATTCACAGGTTGGGCTCGCTGCCGACCTCGGAGGCAGCGCAGCATCTTTGACTACAGCCCATGATCGACCTTCAGAGCCGGCCCAAACCAGACTTTGATGACCAGGGCATCGCCGCAGCGCAACATTCCGAAAGGAGACAATGACGAAAGGTCGCTGAAGCCTGGCTATTCTGAGAATGCAATTGGACAACCGAACCGACTTCAGCGCGAACCCATACAGATCGGCAACGCGAGATCAATACTGGCATCGGGCTTGAAATAGTCACGTCAGCAAGTCAATCTGGCGTTGCATTTGGATAGGCGTAGTCGGCATTCCGGCATGATGGAATTCTTCGAAACAAACGGAACTGCAGTTAGCGCTATTGCCGCCTGTCTTGCAGTATTGGTTGGACTGGCCGCGTGGCTTTTTCCTGTAGTGAGAAGACGCCTTCAATCGGCTAAGATCGTCTCGGAATTTCGTGCGAAATCGATTGCCCTTTCCGATGAGATTAATGCGGTCGAAGGCGTTGCAGATGTGTGGGAGCTTAAAATACCTCCTGAGGAAGTTCCGGACGCCCACGGTCTGATGCTCCGGGTATTTAGCCTTTATGATGAGGTCTACACCCATCATCGAGCGGGGTATTACCCCGAGCCACATTGGAGTGCCGCTGTGGAGGAGATGAAGGGCTTCGTCGGCATGCAATACATCAAGACTAACATCGCTTTCGCGGATCAATTAAACGCACCATTTGGTAAGTTCTTACGTGAACTTGAGCGAACATCATGAGGGAACTTCGATGCCTTTGCCACTGAATTTCGTGAATAGAGAATTTGCAAACCAATCCAGAAAACCTGCTGCCAGCTTTATGCGAGCGCTATCCGACCTTTACCAAGCGTTCGCATTTATCGAAGAGAATGAGAATTCAGACGCGCAGATGCGCATCGGTGACGCTGAACGCAAGTTGGGCGATGCAATTTCCGAACTTAGATCTCTTGAACGGGTCAAAGATCGATGGTCGATCCGGAACGAAGCCGTGTTTGACAACGCGCTGGATAATCTGGCAGACAAGCTAGGCTTTACTCCGACTGGCGACCGCGTAGTCATAGACACACTCATGAGCGAACTTGAACAACTGCGTGCTTTACTGGCGCGGCATACGTCGAGGAGTCCGAACTCGGCGACCGCGCAACCGATTCCGGACTCCGATGAGGGCCAGTTTCATCTCACCTCTGAGGTGTTGCGTCAGGTTATACGGGTCCAAGAAATCGGAGTTGCGGCGACGCGCCTCTCCCTTGTCTCCGGCGGAGATGGGTAGAACCAATTTTTCGGCGGATACGGCCCTTAGCTGCCGTTGGCCGATGCCTAGCAATGCTGCGGCGCGGCCCGTCGAACCAGCCATTCGCTGCATGAGCAAAATCTGAACGCGGGCGAACTCACATTCTGCGGACAAATCTGACTTTGGCCCTTCAGCGGCCTACTCGCGCTCGCAGCCCTAAGCGGACATTGGTAACAAGGCTTTGTAATTCCGGCTTGGACTATAAGCCGTCAGAGATTGATGGGAGGTGTTGTGACACTGGTTAGCGTCGCCGTTGCAAACAGGATCAAGACAACAGCCAACATCTCTATCGAAATCGACCGCCGGAGAGCAATTTCCGCGCCACGCGTCTCAGCCCTGAGAGCCGGAACAAGTCTCAACTTATTCAATGCCGCGAGGCCAAGAAGGGCAGAAACGATCACGACCTTGACCAAAAGTACCAATCCATAGGCCGTTCCGAATAAGGCGGCCACTGAGCCCGAAAGCAGCCATGCGAGTGCCGCGCCTACTAAAATCAGAACGGCAACTCCGTAAGCAGCGACATTGCCAAAGTGGTGCAGTAGATCGGCCCCGGTTGGAGTGAGCGCCGCTTTGCGCAAGGGCAGGAGAGCGCCAACCCAAAACGCGACTGCCAGCAGATGAAGAACCAGTAAGACTGCGAGAGGCACCCTTGGTTCTCCGAGCGAGTGTCCCACCTGGGCGAAGGACAGCGCTACGGCAAGGCTGCCCGCCAAAGCGATCCAGTGCCCTACTCGGGGGAGCAGGATTGCCAATATCGCGAGTTCTCCTACTCCTCGCCAAATAGCGGCGGTGCCAAGTGGACTGTCCCAAACAAAACCAAGCATCATTGGGTCCGTTGCGCCCTCAAAGCCCATTCCGGATATCCGCGCCGCTCTGATGCTGAAACGTAGAGCAAGCACGGCAAGACCTACAATCGCTGCACCGACCGCGAGGTGCCTTGCAAGGCGCAAAACAGACGCTTCGGCGCGCGTGGCAAAGAGGACGGTGAACAGGACGCTACCCATCGCCAGCAGCGCCGAGCCGTAGCCAAGTGCCTTCGCCAAAATGGCCAAGACAACAACACCGTCAATGGGTGCCAGACCGATCACTCAGCGACCGTGAAAGAGAAGCTGCCCTGCATCGGGTGACCGTCGGAAGCTATGCCTCGCCAGTCGAAGCGATAGCTTCCGGGTGCAAGCTCCTCCAAAGGTATAGCCCGGAACTCCACAGCGGGGTCCATACCCGTTTCGTGTTGAATTTCGACGTCGCCATCGGGTGAGGTCAGCGTGACCGAGATGATACGCATCGGATCATCGAACCGCATGGTAAGCTCCGGCACGTCCGTGACAGTCGCGCCGTCAGCCGGTGTCGTTTCTTCGGACTTTGAATGCGCAGCCGCAAGCGCTGGCGCCATAGCTACGGTCAAACCGAAAAGAGTTTGTTTGATCATCTGAGTTTTCCTCTATCCGGATTGGGCATTCAGTGCGTCGTGGTACTCACGAAGGTCATCGGGCCAGGTTGACTTGATAAAGGATAGCACCGCAATGATTTCGTCATCGCTGAGCACATCTTCATAGGCAGGCATACCAGTTGCGGGCGCATTCTCCATCAGCCCGGCCAGGCCAAATTTGGTCAAGGTGAAGAGTGTTTCATCATCGTGGTGCCACGTATGCCCTGTGGCGTCGTGCGGAGGTGCCGGTAGCAAACCATCCTCGCCGCGTATCCGCCAGTTTGGCTGTCCTTCCAAGCTTGCTCCGTGGCAGTCAGCACATTGGTCCGCATAGATATCCTGGCCAGTGGCGACCACTTCCGTGTCATCCGGTGCCAGAAGACCGACCGCTTCGGAGGGCTGGGCCAGAACGAACGCTAGGGCGAAACCGGCGAGCGCAAGCCCACCGGTGATCAAGAATGTTGTACGCCCTACCATCAGGTGTCGAACGGCTGCGCGGTGCCCGCGCGGTAAAATACCGTTCCGGACCCAGCCTCTCCCCCAAATGCAATGACGTCGTAACGGGCGGATGGATCGTCACCCATACCAGGGGAGCCCATTGGCATGCCAGGAACGGCAAGCCCTGTGATGTCAGGCCGATCCTTCAACACGGCTTCCAGTGCTTCAAACGGCACATGGCCTTCAAAGACATAACCATAGGCTTCAATGGTATGACAGGATGCGAGGTTTAGCGGGATACCCCGAGCTGACTTCTGTGCTTCGGGGTCCGTCAGTTCCTCAACGGTGACGGCGTGGCCACGCGCGCGAGCCAAGTCGGCCCATGCGTGACAGCATCCGCAACCTGGTGAGCTGAACACGCGAATTGAGGTGCCAGCACGAACGGGAAGAGCGGTCGCGATGAGCGCAGTTGCAGATAGTTTGGTGAAGTGACGACGTGTGATCATGTCTGTCGGTCCTTTGATGTGAAATTTGAACGGATTACGGGCGAGAGCCCGTCGCCGTTCAAGCTTTCGGAGGACCGGTAGGGACACCCAGTGCGAGGCCCGAAAAATCGGCTCTAGCGTACGTCACACCACCCACTGAGATCATCATTGGAGCAATCGGCGAAATCCCCACCGTGGCGACAAGATCACCAAAACAGGATGTTGAACCCACGCCGCTAGTGGCGTCACAACAATCCGCAGCAGCTTTCTCGGCATCAGCCAACGGATCATCGCCCGCCATTCGAGCATGATGACCAGAATGATCCGATCCATGGTTCAAGCCATGCTTCACGGACGCTACGGTTGCGCCAGAGAATGCAACAACTAGAAGTATCGTCAGGACCAGGCGGAACATACCAAATACCTACTGTGGGTATGTGGTCTTGGCAAGTTACGAGGGTGGGTCGACGCAAACGATCCTAGTTGCACTCATTATGGGTGCGCCACATCTCTGGATCATGTCCGTCCGGAACAGTGGAACATGGATCATCTGAATATCCGCGCAAGACTGAATACTGGCTGACTTGCGCATCAGTCAGCAACGTCAAAGTCAGCAGGTGAGCGTTCAGATGGACGACGCGCAGGGCTGCTCGCGCCGCGCCCGCTTCCATAACCAGTCGTTCAAGAGTTTCTGCCGTTGGAACACCTTGCTGAAAAGCCAAGTCAAGCGCCTGTTCCATTTCGATAAAGTGTTCGCCTGCCTGTATCGCGTCTGCCTGCATCTGGGCGCGGATTAATTCGATTTCGTGGCGCTGCTCTTTAGTCAGACCAATTTGATCGGCAAGTTCGAGAAGATGCGTTGGCCCCGGAACGCCGTTGAGCTCCGCTACTCGGGCGAGACCCCATCCACCACCACGCGCGATCTCTTCCAGGTCTTGTTCCGACAGTGATTTGATGAGCCGAGTTTCTTCACCCGCATAGACCGACGGTGTCGTGTTGTGGCTCCCAGAGTGGGTCTGACCAAAGGCCACAGCGGGCAGGATTATCATAAGAACTGCGAAACGCTTGGTCGCCATGTTTGAAATCCTCGGTTGAGATAGCGTTGACACCAAGGGATTGCATGGAAGACGCAATATAGAACATGATAGAAATCATGTCGGGTCATTGGCTTCATTGTTTTGACAACGTACCAAAGCGAACGCTGGTAGAAGGCGAAACTCTGTTTCGGCGGGATGACAGAGTGGAATGGGCTTTCTGGTCCGTAAGGGGCGGATCTTTCTTCGGCGAGCGCTGCAAGATGGCGGGCTTTTGACGCTACACACTGCCAATGCTGGTGATCTGGTCGCCGAAGCATCCCTGTTCGCAGACCGCTACCACTGCGACGCTGTGACCGATCTTTCTACGACGGTCTTATTCCTCCCGAGGGACGAATTGATGACGCACTTAGAGGATGCAGCGTCATCAAACCATCTTTCGATCAGAGCGTTTGAAAGAACAGCGCGAGAACTACAGGTTTTGCGGACCCGCATTGAAATCATGCGCCTGCGAAAGGTGAAAGATCGGCTGGATGCCTATCTCGAACTGTACGGTCCACCGGAAGAAGGCGGTTGGGTGCGTGTTGCCGATTGGATCGGAGTGTCGTCCCCCGCGCTATATCGTGAGCTGGCGAAGCGTCGAGCAAAAAAAGACAGTCGCCGTCTCGCTGCAAAATCGTAATTATCGGTTCGGTTCTGACCTTCTCAGAGGTGCGCCAAAGTCACCGCTCGCCCCCTATTCGGACATGCCTAACCTGAAGGCCACAATGAACAGTGCACGGTGCCTTGTACTCCAAGGCAATCGCATTTACAGGCAGTTGGACTACGCGACAACCGCCTCGGCTTCTTTGCGCTCCGAGGATTTAAGCAAGGTCAGAAGCGGCGTAGCTAAGATGCCTAATCCCATAATAGCCAGCGCAAACATCGCCAAAAAGACCATCAAGAACAGTCCGAGGCTCGCTACGATACAGGCCACAAGAAAGAGGCACGCACTAGCAGCACCATAAGTCACTTTGTTCATGTAGGTTTTCATGTCTTTGTCTCCAGTTTCATTTGTTGTGTTGTTGAAACTGATTTGTGGTTTGGGCTTTACGTCCACCTGAGTTAAAACTTACAATTCTGCAAACTTCAGCGTCACCGTCAGCCCGCGAGGATCGGTTCGCGATAAGATCAAGTCTGCACCATGGCGATCTGCAACCGCACGGACTAGGGCTAGGCCTAAGCCCGCACCCTCACTTTGCCGTGTTGCGTCAAGACGGACCATGGGCTTGATGATCTCGGCGTATTTCTTTGGTGCCACACCGGGACCGTTGTCGGCGACACTGATGGTGCGACCACGGGCTGCCAGATTGATCTCGTTCCCACCATAGCGCATTGCGTTTTGTATGAGGTTTGCAACTGCCTGAACAAGCATCTGACGATCAGCAAACACCGTTTCAGCGTCACTCGCATCGAAGTGCAGCACTTTGCCTGCGTCCTCAATCACTGGGCCAAAGGTCACCGAAAGGTCGGTCATCAAGTCCGTCAGATCAACCTTTTCGAAACCGTCTGTGCCTTGGGCGGCCTCAATCCGAGCGACCCGCATGATCGTATCGAAAATGCCGGACAAACGCTCTGCTTCTTCCAGGGCTGCACCGCGTTCCTGTCCTTCGGGCAAGCTTTCGAGTCGAGACCGCAGGCGGGCCAGTGGGGTGCGCAGATCATGCGCCAAATTCGCGCTGAGATGGCGGGTCTGGGCAACAAGCCGCTCCAACTCGGCGGCAGTTAAATCCACTCTACGTGCCATGTCGTCGAGGTCATCCTTGTTCCGCGTGATCCCCGTACGCGCGCTGAGGTCGCCAGAGGCCAACGCCGAAAGCGTGCTGTTGATCCGCTTGAGACGTCGCTGGGCGATGATCCCGGTGGCAAACCCAACCACCAATGTCAGAACAATCATTGTCAACATCGTGGTCCAGAGAACACCGCCTAAGAGTTCAAACGCATCCTCAGCATCATCAAGCGGAACAGCCGCCATGACCGGCGCGCCTTGACTGTCAGTACCTACAAGAACGCGCCAAGCTTCGGATTCCCGAAAGTCATCGGACAGCTCCACCGTCCCGCCGCCGCGCGCAACCACATTCTCAAAAGCAATTGGCAGGCCTTCGAGATCATCTGGGTGACGCAAGATGACGCCAAACCCGTCCCCCCGCGCACCCTCAATGGCCGAGGTCTTTGCCAGCGCATCCAGCGTAGCGTCGATACGCCGTTCGAACATATCCGACCCAACCGCAATTGCGATGTAGGCAGCGGTAGCCATGCAAAGCGCGAAGATGGCTGACAATATCAGCGCCAGCCGCAAGGTCGAGGAGCGGCGAAGCCAGGTCAGATTACCGACCAAAGACATAGCCTTCCCCACGACGGGTTCGGATCAGCGGTGTATCAAACGGCTTGTCAATTTTGGTACGTAGCCGGCTGATATGGGTCTCTACGACACTTGTGGTCGGGTCAAAACTCATATCCCAGACCTGTTCCAGCAGCATCGTACGTGTCACCAATCGTCCCGGTCTTCGCATCAAGTATTCCAGAAGTTTAAACTCCTTGGCCAACAGCTCAATCTGCTGATCCTGGCGTTTGCAGGTTCGCGTAAGAAGGTCGAGGCTCAGATCTCCATGGCGCAAGACCGTGGCTTCTGCCTGTCTTGCCTCCAAACCTTCACGGCGGCGGCCCAAAGCGCCCACGCGGGCGGAGAGTTCGGCAAAGGCGAAAGGTTTCGTAAGATAATCATCCCCGCCAGCATCAAAGCCTTCAACCCGGGCGTCGACCTCACCCAAAGCCGTCAGAAAAAGCGCGGGGGTTGTATTCTTCGACGCACGCAAGGACTTTAAAACCGCCAACCCATCGAGACCAGGGACCATGCGGTCCAAAATTAGAAGATCGAACTCCTGAGTCATAGCCGCCATCAATGCGTCTTTGCCATCCTGATAATAGTCGACGACATGACCTTCTTCGCGCAAGCCGTTGGTGACCCAAGACCCGAGTTGGCTGTCGTCTTCCAGAAACAAAATTCGCATGTGAACCCTTACCCTCACGCATTCAGAGGCCACTCTAGTGAGCGACCTCCGAATTGGCCAATCATTCGCTGCTTGGCCGCGACCTATGTCTCATCTTCATCTTTGTCGTCATCGTCGTCTTCATCTTCAGCCTCAACCTCAATCACTACACCAGTGTCGGCGGCAATCTCGACTTCGAACTCTTGACCGTTGGCATCCAGGACTCCGACCTCGTAAATTATCATCCCGTCTTCATTTTCGAGTTCCGCTTCCTGGACTTCACCGGACACTTCCTGAAGCGCGATTTCAATGGCCTGCTGCATAGTGAGTCCCGTCGCCTCTGCGGTGCTTTGTGCCGAAACCGAACTGACGACGGCTCCTGTCAGAACCAGACCTGCTAGTGCGCCGAGCGCTACGTTTCTCTTGTCCATGTTTTCTCTCCATAGTTTGTTGTTTGAAGGCTTTGTTACCTTCCGATGAGATCAACATGGGAGCCGCGCTTTGCTGGAAGATGCGACGAAATTTACAACTTTGTAAGCTGACGATCCCGCGCATTCCTATCCATCATAAAGTCGATAGCTAACTGCCTAGCCACATACTTGTTTCCCAATCCTGTGTTTAGAAGAACGTTTCGCGCCACTGCGAACGCCTGGAAAACAGGCTCCGACTACGGATGTATGCCCAGGCGCTTCAAGTTAGCTCTGGGCCGCCCGCTAAAGCTTGCAAAGGCAGCTTTCTAAACACCGCTGCCAGTGATGCGCCCTGCAGCACCCGGAAATTTTGGACTCACTGCCGACGTTCAATACAACTCTAAGCAGTGCCGGCTCGCGGCCCATAGGAGACAAATAGCCGTCACCTACGACGCTGCGGTGCGGCCCACCGAACCTGCCATTCGCTGCGGCCGCAAAGCCAGGGCAAAGGTGAACTCACGATGTGCAGACAATCCCACCGTTCGATTTTCGAAGTCGAATGGCCGGTTTGTGCAGTTCGCGACCGTAGCGAAAAGCACGTCCGGCGGAAATCCGTGGTTCGCTGCGTTTGCCAAGCGGCATACTTCTCGCCGCCGAAGCAGACATTCGTCGTTGATTGACTTGTCGGGCCTGACAGTTGCGGGGTTGGACTGGTTGCAGGATTTTCGATTTCCGGATGTGCGTGCTGGAGGTTCACCAGTCGTTGTGGGGCTGAGATCATGCGGAAAAATCATCACCTATGTGAATGTATTTTATATCTATGAATTATTTTTGTTTATGTGAAGCCGCCGCCATACCTGTCTCAGCGGAATCGCACTGGTTCGCAATGACACGCAAGTTGGAGACAGAACATGAAGATCATCATCGTAGGTGCAACCGGAACCCTCGGATCTGCCGTAACTTCCGAGCTGGAAAAAGACCACGAGGTCGTGAAGGTGGGTTTCGAGGGCGGCGACATGCAAGTTGATATTGCCGACATCGACTCAATCAAATCCATGTATGAGAAGGTCGGCTCGTTCGATGCTCTCGTGTCAACGACAGGGGCGGTGCATTTCGGTCCTCTAGGCGACATCACACAGGATGAGTGGCAACTTGGCCTCGATAACAAGTTGATGGGTCAGATCAATCTCGTGATGGAGGGTGCGAAACGCATCACGGATGGAGGATCGTTCACGCTGACTGCTGGGATCATCAGCCAGGACCCAATCCGTTACGGCGCCGCGGCCACAACTGTCTGTGCCGCCTTGGAGGGGTTTGCCGCCGCCGCCGCCCTCGAACTACCGCGGGGTATCCGTGTGAACGTGGTCAGCCCAACGATCTTGGAAGAGTCGGTTCACCTCTTTGGAGCCGCGTTTGCAGGCTTTGAACCCGTACCTGCCGCAGTGGCCGCCAAAGCGTTCCGCAAAAGTGCGGAAGGCGCAAAGAACGGCGAAACCATTTACGTCCACGGACGGACCTGAAGGGGATTGCGGCAGGTCTTCTGGCATTGCCAGGGGACCCTGCCCTATCAGCCCACGCCATCAAACACATCAAGCGATTTGGAAAAGACAATGACCACCAAGAAGCAAAAATCCTGGTTCATCACAGGTGTCAGCACAGGCTTTGGACGCGAGCTGATGAAGGCGGCCCTTGATCGAGGCGATAGTGTCTTGGGGACCGTCCGCGACGCGCGCCAAGCGGAAGAAATCGAAGCTACGGTGCCAATGCGCGCTCAGGCAGAGGTCTTGGACGTTACTGATGATAGTGCCGTTCGCAATGCCGTTGACCGTACCGTGTCTTGTTTCGGGAGCATCGACGTGGTCGTGAACAACGCAGGCTATGGTCTGATGGGAGCGATCGAAGAGACGTCAGCGGCCGAGGTCGAACAGCAGTTTGCCACCAATGTCTTTGGTCCCTTGCATGTGATGCGGGCGGCAATGCCGCATTTCCGGGCTCAGATGGGCGGGCATGTGCTGAACATAACGTCCATTGGCGGATTGGTCGGCTACCCCGGCTGGGGCATCTACAATGGGACTAAGTTCGCACTCGAAGGTCTCAGTGCTGGGCTGGCAAAGGAGGCCGCAGCCTTTGGTGTCAAAGTCACGGCCGTTGAGCCAAGCGCTTTCCGCACGGATTGGGCCGGACGTTCCCTCAAGCGTTCTTCAAAGGCCATTGAGGCCTACGACCACAACACGCCACGTAATTGGATCGACGATCTAAATGGAAACCAGAACGGTGATCCCGTCCGCGCAGCCCAAGCCATGCTGGCGGTTGTGGACATGGAGGACCCGCCACGGCAACTCCTTCTCGGCTCTGCCGCATTGGAGGAGGCCGTTGGCACGTATGAGGCCGCGCTGTCTCAATTCAGAGAACACGCTGAGCTGACCAACAGCGCGGATTTTCCAAGCAGTTGATCTCACGAAACGCACCTACGCCAATCAACGACCCCTTAAGTTTCTTGGAATGGAGAAAATCGATGCACTTCGTACCTGCAAAATACAGCCTTTTCACTTTCTACTTTTTCATGGCTTTGCTGATGTCCGGTTTGATGTCCTTTGTTGTGACGGTGATCAACATTGGCATGATATCCGGCTTGATTGATGCGTGGTTGAGTGCATGGGTCGTAGGCTTCCTCGCGGCGCTACCTGCGATCATGGTCGTCACGCCTGCTGTCAAAAAGATCGTCTGCACACTCGTGGTCGAGGCGACGTAATCTGTTTCGGCTCGGCTCACGAAATCCAAACAGACTTGCAGCAGTTGCCCCTAGCAACCGTGAGTTCCATACCGGCAACCGCCACCTACATAGTGATAAAGGACCGCTGCCCTAGATACTGTTCGACTATGGCGATGTGATCAGATCCTTGAGCAATCGCCTTAGCCATATGCCACCCGGATCCCGATCAACCCGTTTGTGCCAGAACATGCTCAGTGTTGGGGCTGGAACGAGAATTGGCGTTGGGCGCGATACAAGCAACCCTGCCTCGACACTTGATTTGACGGTTACTGAGGGCAAAACGCAGATCAGGTTGCTATTTTCCAGTATCTTAGCCGCGTTTGCAAAGTTATTGATTGTCATCGCGACTTTGCGTTTGTGGCCATGTTCCGCAAGAACGGTGTCGGTATACCCACGCATATCGCCCGACAACGAGACCAAAAGATGATCCGCACCTACGAAACGCTCAAGTGTCATTTTTCCAGTCGCAAGCGGATGATCCGGACGCATGGCGCACACATATTCCAACTCGATCAAGAACTCGCTCGTCGACAGCGGAGGCATGAGATTGTTCGCGCCGATAAGGATATCTACTGTTGCACTGGCAAGCAGGCTCTCTCCATTGGCGATGGTATATGGCAGCGTTTGCAAGGCGACTTCTGGCGCTTCTGTTTCCAATCTTTGGCGCAGATCAGCCCAAACCATGTCCACCATCAGATCTGTTGCGGCAATTCGGAACACGCGACGAGAGGTTTTCGGATCAAATCCTCTCGGGTTGATCGCATCTTCGATCTCCTCCAACGGGCTTTGCACTTGTTCCCAGAGGTTTTGAGCAAAGATCGTGGGCCGAATACTGCGCCCATCTTTGATGAAGAGATCGTCGTTCCAAATCGAACGCATGCGTCCAACGGCGTTAGACACAGCTGGCTGTGTGATATTCAACCTCTCAGCGGCACGCGTGATCGAGCCTTCAGTCATGATGGCGTCAAAAATCACAAGAAGGCTGAGGTCCTGGCTGCGCAAGTAAGTCTCTCGGTTTTGTGTCTCACCTACCAAATCGGGTGGCAAGCCGCCACCACTCGAGTTTCGAACAGAGGCGCGGCGCTGACTCAACTTCGTTCGACAATTCGCGGCGGTCGGTATTGAACAACTCAAAAAGTACGCCGAAATGACGCAGCGAGGGCCTCAACTTCATCGTGTGCTAGACAAAAGGATGGAAGAATTTTGCTGGGTGTCAATGAGCTTACAAATTGGCTGTTAACTGAAGGCGCCAAGCAAGAAACGCCCGCAAGCCTGCTTAGCAACTACAGTTTGTTTCTCAGGCAATGCGGAATTCAAGTTGACCGATCGTCTTTGGGCGCTCCGATTCTTCATCCAATCGCTCAATCTTCTTACGCATTTTGGGATATAGAAAATGGATCCAGTCAAAAGTGGTTTGAGTACACGCCAGAACTCCTAGAATCTCTAAAGGAAAGTCCAATTTACCCGATTTACACAAGTGGCGAACCCTCATCCATCCATTTGAACAGGCCGGAAGAGCGAGCCATCTATCCAGTTGGAGAGGACCTATGGAAGCAAGGATACTACCAGTACGAAGCATTGCCTCTGCAGTTCTCAGATGGAACATATAAAGTTCTGACTTTGGCGACCCGAGCTCCAAGTGGCTTCGGACATAGCGAGATTTCTATAGTGGAGCAATCAGCTCCCGCACTCACTCTGGTTTTCGAAAATTTGATCTCGCGAAACAGTGCAAAGGTTCTTATGGAGACCTATGTTGGAAAAAGAGCTGGCTTGCGCGTACTGGATGGCGAAATTTCGCGCGGAGACGGAAGCCACATAGACGCTGTGATCTGGTTTTCGGATTTAAGGGGTTTTACATCTTTGGCCGAACGCCGGACAGAAGCCGAAATGTTGAAGCTCCTAAATCACTATTTCGGACATTTGACGGACGCCATAGAGAGCCATTCAGGTGAAGTGCTGAAATTCATAGGAGACGCAATTCTGGCGATCTTTCCGTACGATGTCGACCCGAGAGAAGCCGTCTCAGATGCTGAAGCAGCTGCTGCCTTGGCGCTCGACGCAGAATACGAATGCAAAGATTATACTTTTGGCATCGGTCTGCATACTGGGACCGTTTTCTACGGTAACATTGGAGGAGGAAACCGCTTGGACTTCACAGTGATTGGTCCTTCAGTGAATATTGCCAGCAGGGTCGCTGGATTGTGTAGCACCTTTGGAAAGCCGCTCCTCGCCACTTCTGATTTCGTGTCTGCTTCGTCCAAAAACTGGCGTTGGCTGGGTGATGAAGCGCTGAGAGGAGTGACGCGCCCAATTCCCATTCACTGCCTTTGAGGCTGTACCAGACTGTTTTAAGTGCCAAAAGCATTCCACTATTTGGGCTTGGCGAGTTGCCCGAAGATGAAAACGCAGACTCGAGATCTGGTTCCAAAATAGACTTGTGGTGAATGTCCGGAAAGTGGGCTGCGATTGCAGCAACAAAAGAAAGCGCTCAGGGCCGGCTTCCAATAGACCAATGTCGGCTCTAGCAACTATTGCAGCTATTCGGGCAGTGTGCAGCATTTGGGAGGTATGGGCTCTGTGCCGACCTTCGATCGCGCGCAGCATTTTGATAGATGGAAGCGAAACGAGGGTAGAGCCGGCCCAAAGCCGACCTCCAATCGTTGATCGCGTCGCTGCAGTGCGGCCCGTTAGAGCCGCCGTTCGCTGCGAGCGCAAAATCAAAGCCTGCCAGAACTCGCGAAAGAAGACAAAGCTGCGGTTGATGTGTCTACTATGAACAAACGCTTTACGCGCCCCGCGGGTCTCGCCGATGTCAGATAGCGAACCCCTAAGTTCTGCCAAGAGCGAAGAGCGCAACTAATTCCTCTCGCTCTTCGCCCGCGTGCGGTCTTCAAAGCTATGGAAACACTAGCGCGTGAACACCGCTGTGATTGTTGAGCTCTCTAGGCTGTTGGCGTTGACCATGAATCCGGCCAAGGCGTTGCTAACTGAGTCGTCGATTTCGAGGGTCGTGCCTAAAGCGTGCACTGTGAACATGTAGCGATGCACTTCACCTGGAGGAGGACATGCGCCACCAAATCCAGTCGCGCCGTAGTCATTGGTCAACTCGATAGAGCCAGAAGGCATCGCCTCACCACCCGGAAGCGACATCACATCACTTGGGATGTTGAAGGCAAACCAGTGCCACCAACCAGAACCGGTGGGCGCGTCGGGGTCGTAGACCGTCACCGCAAAGCTCTCGGTGCCTTCAGGCGCACCTGACCAGGAAAGAGTCGGGGCTACATTACCGCCTTCACAACCAAATCCTTGGAAGACGAAGTCCGATGCGAGCGGCTGACCTTCGGCAATGTCGGGGCTGCTGAGAGTGAGGCCTTCGGCCAATGCTGCCCCTGAAAGTGCCGCAACGGCGAGTGTAGAAGCAAGAAGTGTGCGGATCATTTCAAAGTCCTTTCGATGTGTGTTTCGATAGGCTTCAGTTAGGCGCAAGCGACGTTTGCGACTTCCGGCTGGCGCGCAATAACTATCGGATTTCGATCAAATTTGCGGCGGAGCGAATATCCTTTGGCTTAATCCCGAACCTTTGACGAAAAGCGTCGGCAAAATGGGAAGGGGTTTTGAAGCCGCATTCGAGCGCGATTTCCGATATCTGAGCCTGCGAAGTTTGAAGACGCGTCAGACCGCGTTCGAGGCGGGAATGCTGAAGTATTCGGGCAAATCCTTGACCGGTCGGTGCAAGCCACCGCCGCATGGATGCCTCGCTCATGGCAAGTGCAGAGGCCACTTCGGCGGCGCGCCACGGGTGGCTTAGATCTACATCTATGATGCGGCGGACCTGACTGACCGGGCTGTCTTCGCCACATGTAGGAACTTCGATTTTCTTGCCTTTGAGCCATACCAGAGGCTCAAGCACGCGGTAGTCACGAATGGCGCGCGGCAGGTCGTGATCAGCAAGCGTGCAGCGCAGCAATTGCAGAACTCTTGTGGGTTCATGTTCTCTTGCCCGCAGTAGGCTTGGTGCAACTGAGGCAGACTATCTCGTACCGTTTACTTTCATCGAAGCTTTGAATGACGGTGTCCTTTTTGATCGACCTGCCAGCGCCTTTCGCGATGCTGCTCATGCGCATCGCCTTTTCGAGATAGTAAACCAGCGAACTGAAACGCTTGTCGGCACGTGCATTGTCCAGAAGACACCAAGAGTGCAAGGGGAGCGGTTCGAAGTTGGCGGAATGATGATCCATCCCACTGCTCGCCATTTTGGACTTAACACGCTGCTAACCAAGGCTGTGATGTTCCGTGAATTGGACAAAGTGAACCAGGGTGACACTACGGGCGAGTTCATTGCCCATGTGATCGACGGAAACCAATCTCCCGTTGATAGTCTGCTTGAGTGCGGTTTTCGACCCTTGGGCAAAGTCATCATTAATGGCTCGGATGTGGGTGCTGGTATTGGTCACATGGAAGGTAAGAAAGGCGCTGGTGTTGTAATGAACAGCTATGTTTTCGACATTGCTAACTTGGGGCGGATTGCAAAGGATCTTTATTCGTTCCAACACCAAGATGGCGCCAAAATTCACAGGGGCGAGGTAAGCGTGAAAGTCGATCTTAGCGGCATGTTCTCACTTTCGGACCTTGACCCCTACGCAATATGATCGCCTCACGACAGCCAGCGCGCACATTTTCGGTTGCGAACAAAACAATCACGGCCCAAACCTGCCGTTGGCCGATGCCTAGCAATGCTGCGGCGCGGCCCGTCGAACCAGCCATTCGCTGCATGAGCAAAATCTGGTCTGCTTCGAACTCACCGATTGCGGACGAAGTGAGCTTTCGCTGCGGGTACACAAATGGCCGCCTCTAGGTCTTTCTCGATGCGAAAGCGAGTTGTTCAATTAATAATTCCTGGCAACTGCTGGGGTCATGCGGTCCTTTGTACGCGGCCAAAGCGACGGACGCGAGTTGTGGTAGGCCCAAGGACGGATTGGCAGGAACCAAGGGCGATACAATCGTTTGCGACGGCATCACGGAAAGCGCTAGACCGGCTTGAACCAGCGTTCTGACCCCCACAGGATGCGGGCTGAGGTGGGATACGCGCCCCTTCAGTCCTGCGGCATCCAAAGCGCGCAATGCATAGCGCCTCAGGTCTCGACCATCCGTCAGAAATGCCAATGGGATTGAGCCTTCATCCGGCATTTCAAATGCAGGCGACGCAGCCCAGGCCAATTCCACAGACTGTACGAATGCGCGAAAGCTGTGGCGACCCTGATCCATCATGAAAGCAACGTCGATATCTCCGTCCTCAAGGCGCTGCAGCAGCCGGTCACTGCGGTCGCATTGGATTTGAATTTGAATGTCAGGCCGCAATTTAGCGAAGGCGTTCAAGGTTTCTGCTACAATTGACATGGCGAGTGTCACTGTGGTTCCCAACCTCAAGACCTGTCGAGCGTTGACTGTTTGTACCGCCTCCACCGCTTCCTCAGTGAGAGAAAGGATACGTTTGGCGTAGACCAGAAAAACCTCTCCATCTGGTGTGAGCGCGACTTTCCTGCCTCGCCCTCGAGATACGAGTTTTTGCCCAAGGCCAGCTTCGAGTTTGTTGATCTGCGCACTCACTGCGGATTGGACGGTATTTAGTCGTTCTGCCACCTGGGTGAAACTGAGTTCGTCCGTCAACATGACGAAGGTGCGCAGTTCTTTAAGGTCGGGTAAAATCTCCATGCAAGATTTTTATATTCAAATATGACTGTTTCATAGATTTCATTTGCTTCGATATCCGTGGACCCGAAAACCGAGGGTATCTCCAAATGGATCAATCAATTGCGTTTTATGTCGTTGCGGTCGTGGCTATTGTTTTGACGGGTGTGTCGAAAAGCGGTTTTGGCGGCGGTCTGGGTGTTATGGCCGTTCCGTTGATGTCGCTCTTTGTGACACCTCAGTTCGCAGCTGCGGTCATGATGCCCATCTTGCTGGCTATGGACCTGTTGGTTGTCTGGCGCTACCGAGCTACCTGGGATAGTCGGGTCATCCTAGGTTTACTGCCAGCGGCCTTTGTCGGTCTGGGTCTGGGAAGCATATCGTTTCATTACATGGACGCGAATATGGTGAGGTTCCTGGTGGGGCTCTTGGCGGCGTTCTTCGTGGTGCAATTCATGGTTGCGCGTCCTGGGGAGCTTTCACACCAAAGAACGTCCCAACCGGTTGCTTTTGCGCTAGGGGCGCTCTCAGGCTTTGCCAGCTTCATCGCTCATGCGGGCGGCCCGCCGGTGAAGGGCTACCTGCTTCGACAGCGACTCGAGAAGTCTTGGTTTGTGGGAACCAACACAGTCTTTTTCTTCGCGCTAAACTTCCTGAAGACCATTGCCTATGGGGCGTTTGGAACACTTTCAGTGACGAGCTTGCAGATCAGTGCCTTTCTGTCGCCCATGCTTTTGCTTGGTGTCTTCCTAGGCTTTCGGCTTCACACAGTCGTGGATCAGAGGGTCTTTGTGAATATCGTCTATGGCTTTCTGGCGCTAACCGCCATGAAGCTGCTCTACGACAGCGGGACGTTTTTTCTTTTGTGAAGGCTCTTTGCGATACTGATCACACCAAAGCTAGGCACTTGATCAAGTCGGAATGTTACCATTTCTAGACTAGAAACCTCATAACGCTAAAAATCCACCTATGGTGCTGCCTGTCTTTTTAGAAGCACATAAGCTGCTTTTTCATTCCCGCTTCGGTTGCCGTTGCTTGGCAAACTCGCTTCCATCCTTGTTTCGACTGGAGACAATAGTCGAGGAGTAACACGTTAAAACGAGGCATCCGGATCTTGAACTTGCGAAAATTGAGACCCGATGACAATGAACTCGGGCCGGAACGGACTTACCGTATATTGACCAGGTTGTTCTTTGTATCACGGAAGTTCGTAGTCCAGCGCAAACCACTCAAATCATCAACGCGTGGAATTGGAGCTCTCCTGTTGCAATCGAGCAATCTGAAAAAAGAAGCAAAGAAATTGACCAGGATTCAAAAGAACTCACGATAGCACCACACTACATGTTTTTTGTCTCCGGGTGAAAAGCTTGATGGTCGGTGCGTTTGTTAATCAGTGAAAATAGAAGCTTGAAGAAGCCCGGAGACACTGCACAACCGTAGCCGCAGCCGATTGTGCATAAGTAGGAGAACCATGAATGCCTGAAACAACCTATTGGTTGCGGCAACACGCGGTTGAGTTGCACAACTTGGGCGTCCTGGATTTAGCTGATCCTAAGGCCTATCCAATTTGGCTGGCGGCTGATCTGATAGATCAACTAGAGGCGCGGCTTGCAGAGTACATTTCAGGGGCTTTGATTGTAGAGCCAAAGAGTGCCGAGCACGCACAAGCGATGATTGACGAGGCTGTTGCCTTTATCAATTCCGAAAAAAACTGTTTTGAGTTGCCAGAGACTACATCTTGACCGCAGTTCAACATCACATTCCAGCCTGCAAATCGTCAAAACTATACTTGCCGCGATGATGTCTTTGCGCCAAGCGCTATGCAGGGAACCAAGATGCAGGGAATGAGCATGACCAGCCCTGCAATGCCCAAGAATGCTGAGGCTAGATTGATGCTGTCAGATGTGAAGCCAATGAGTATTGGGCCAACAACATAGGCTATGTTCCCCATTGCAGAAGTTCGGGTAATCGCGAAGACGCGGTGATTGTCAGACACGTATTGCCCGAGGGTGGTAAGTGCAAACGGTGAAATCAATGCAAGAGAAAGTGACGCCATTGTAAAACCAACATAGGCTTGAATGGGTACAGAGGCGGTTGCTGCGATCGCGAGGCCTATTGCCGCCGCAGTCGCCGCGGTAGCAAGTACGATGATCGACTTTATTCGTTGCGCTAGCCAATTCCCGGTAAGAAGTACAATACCGTTGGCCAAAGCAGCCAGCGCTGGAGCATAAGATCCTTCGCCGGGATCGCCACCCAGATCTCGCTCGATAAACAATGCTGACCAGTCGCTAAGGGGTTGTCCGGCAAGGTATTCAATAAAGATGATCGCTGACACCATGGCGAACACAAGTCCCAACCTTGAACGGCCAATCACACGATCCGTGCTCTTTTTCGCAGGTTCTGCCCGCATCCAAAAGGACAATGCCAACATGAGAACGCAAATCCCGAACAAGATGGAAAAAGTCGAATACCCTGCTTCCCGCGCCAGACCAGACATGAAGGCCGCGACTGCGTACGAAAAGGAATAGAATGACCAGGTCATCGCCATAAGTGGTTGTTCACGAAACGCTTCGACTTCGGAAACACGCGCGTTCGACAGCACATCACTTTGGCCAATCCAAAATGATATGAAGAAAAACGTAGCAGCCAGCCACCATATCGAGGTTAGTAGACCGGGAACAAGTAAGAACAATGCCGCCAAGCATGTTGTGATGGACATGGAATAGGCCCTGAGCCTCTGATCGACCAAAGGTGCCGCCAGCATCCCAACCACACCGCCAATGGCTGATATCAAAAACGCGATCCCAAGTTCGGTGTCCGTAGGTTCTGTCAGTTCGACAAATCCGGGTACCATTGCCGCGATTGCCCCCCACAACAAACCTTGGGCTACGAATGCAACAATCGCTGGGCGCGTGTCTGCGAGCTGAGTCAATCCGACCATAAGCACCAATACTCTTTGGAAAGTATGAAAACTATCGCTCTCATCCTTCAACTTTAGGCATAACTGATTCAAGTGCTTTCATTGTAAGCATGTGCTTTTCGTAGCACCCCTTCATGGCCGAGACGGTCGAAGATCGTCTTATACCTTTCCAATCCACCCAGACTGAAAGAGGCGCAATACTCCATCAGCAAGTCAGAACAGGTATGAAAGCCTTAAGTCACCACCATAGGTTTGTTCATTCTCACCCAATAGCGCGCCAACCGAGAGTTTCAGAGTTGTCTGCTTGCCAATCCGGCCTGCAATGCGTGCCTTTAGCTCAAGGAACTGATCGTCATAATTCGATGTCGACCTGAAGGTCCCCGCAGTTGCGGCGTGATCAACTGCCGAGACGTCGCTTTCAAAGTCATCGCCAAAAATGCCCAGGTAACCAACGCCAAAGCGCATATCCATCGGGCCGTTTTTGGTTTCAATATCCCATCCGAATTCGACACCTGGGTTTATCGAGTACTTGGTTGTCGATGAAGAACCAACATCAAGACTGAACGGCAGCGATCCACCGATTTCGCTCCCATCTTGTCCTACCCACGTCACACCAAGGTCGAAGTAAGGTTCGATGAAAGAGCCACCAGACCGTTCAAAGAGCTGCGAAACACGCCCATGTAGCGCCAGCCAGCTATTGGAGATATCGTTTTCAGTCGGGGACACGCTGAACCTGTCCAGACTATTTCGACTCAGGCTATAGTCACCCCGTCCACCTGACAGCGAAAGCGCATAGGTACGGTTTTTGTTTTCGCGTTTGAGGACCGCACCAACGTTGTATCTGTCGCCATCGCCAGAAGAAATTGATGTGCTGTAGCTCACGCCCTCGTAGGACAATGCACCGCCCAAGAACCACCCATCCGAGACCTCAATCTGAGCACCCCCTGCGATACTCCAAGTGTTTTCATCAAATGAAAGATCGCCATTGTCTGCGTCCGCATTTCGCGTCAGGCCACCGAAAGAAAACCATGAACAAGTTCCCTCATGCGAATAGGAAATCTGCCCGTCTTCATTTGCTTCTGGGCAAGACATCAGACGCTCTGAAAATCGGTATGAGCTTCGCAATGACGCGTCCGACAAACGTAAGATATCTGCACTTGCGACATGCTCGTAAATCTCGACCACTTCTTCAACTGTTTCGACCGCAAGCAACGGGAAAACGAATGCATCCACATTTGAAAACTCATCGCTGCCCGACGCTACAGCCGTGTTTCGTGCGTCTGCCAGTCTACCCAGGTATCCTGCAACGGAATTTAGGTTTGGATTGGAGGCATAAACGCTGGACTGAGAACTCGTAGTATCTCGGATATCATTCACCCCAGAACTTGTCGGCTCAGACTCCCAGGCCGCATAGTTAACATCATAATTTAGCGACAGAATATCTTCCCCATTGCTGGTAGTCTTTGCCAAACCATACGTGACAATTGCGGTGTCCCAAACGGTCAGATCGCTTGTTTCTACTGTAGTTGCTCCATGGACAATCTCAATGCTTCCTGTCGCGCTATTGATAGGCAAATGATCAACCGGGTTGGCCACGACAGTCCCTGCAAGGGTCGCCGGGCCATCTTGGATCGAAATCAAATCGCCAGAGTTGCTGTCAAAGTCGAAGTCAACCCAAAGAGATCCCGTATCAGATTGTGTGATTGAACCGGTTAACTGAGTGGTGGCCACATCGCCCAGCGTTCCTCCCACGCTACCGATTGACCCGGCTGACATAGTGCCGTCGTTGGTCAATTGTGATGTGCTTGTCCCTAGGTCAAAAACAATTCCAAGACCAAGCGATGCGTCCTCATAGTTGTTAAACGCATTCTCGGTGGCCGAGCCGTTTCCTTTGGTTGCAACCAGCGATACTGAGCCCTCCCAGATGCCGTAGTTGTCTACAGTCATTTCACCATCATGGTTTTTCAAGGCATAGCCGTATGTAACGCCCTCTAAGGAAAATGCTTCTGACCGCTTTATGGTGCCGTGGTTGACAAGACTGTTGTCACTGTTCCCCATTCCCCAGAGAATGGCTTCTGTCGTGTCTTCGCTGGCGGTGATCGATCCCCCCTCGTTGACCGTTAACGAGATCGCACCATCGCCATCATAGCCATCGCTTTGCAAAAATACGCCTCGGCCATCCGCTCCGGTCGCGGTGATATCGCTGTTCACGATCAAGGCCACATCACCTGCAGTCTGACCACCAGCGGAGCCGGCATCAACATCCGCTCCGCTGACACTTTGAGCAAAAACTCCCACAGCACCGGCACCCGAGACCGAGATGGGTGCATTCACCGTGACATTCACATCACCGCCTGCACCATTGTCTGCTCCACCACCGGCCCAAGATATGGCTTCGCTTTCAGCATCGGTAATCAAGCCGCCCCAGCTTGACGCACCGCCACCACCGCCAATCGATTGAGCCCATACGCCATGTCCGCGAATGCCGGTCGTGGATATCCCCCCGGACCCGTCGCTTGCATTTCCGATTGTAACGTCAACTTCACCGCCGTTGCCACCGTCACCCGCGACCAAAGCTGTCCCCACCGCAATGCCAACGTTCAGATCAACACCAAATTCACCGGTCAACGCACGCGCAACAGCGCCTGCGCGACCGCCTCCGCCGCCTACGGACTGAGCAAAGACGCCCATTGCATCAATTCCTGTGGTAGCGATGTAACCTGGCGACTCTACATTAACCTTATGGCCATTTCCGCCATTTCCTCCGGTTCCACCAACCGCGAACTCACCAATACTACCCGCACCCGTCGACGCGGTGCCGCCATTGCCGCCGCCTCCGCCGATGGATTGCGCAAGGATTGCGTCTGCCGCAAATCCTGCGGTCGAGATCGAACCGGAATTGGTGACAGTAACGGCGTCACCATCACCGCCGCTTTCCCCTTGGCCACCAACTATCGCGGAAACGGATCTGAAAGAACGTACGTTGCTAAAGCCTTGACCTGCTGCTGCCGAGATATACCCCAGAACTTCGTCAGCCGTAGCATCTGGCAGCACATATTCAAGGCCCAGCGAACCGCCGCCGCCATTACCGCCACCGCCGCCAATGGACTGTGCAAAGATGCCGTAGCTTTCAGTGCCCTCTGTCTCGATTGTTGCAGCGTTGTCTACGACAACTGCACCACCATCGCCGCCATTGGATCCATTGCCACCGATCTCGACATTGGCTGATGCAGAATAGGTTGTTTTGGGTGAGTCCTCATCGGTTGAGGAGGCACAGGTGACCGAGCTTGGCAGGAAAAACTTGTCGAAGGTACAAGCCCCTACAACACTTTGGTTGTAACCCGAAACGGAGCCTCCGTCACCGCCCCCACCCCCAACGGATTGCGCGAAAATACCGTAAGAAATGCGGTCCGCCACCTTGCTACCGTTATCGTCATACTCTTCGTAACCCACTTTGATGTTGCCGGTATTGTTGACCGTTACATCACCGCCATGGTTGCCACTTCCTCCTTTGCCACCGACCGAGATCCCAACATTGACACTACCCGTCTTGTCGGTCGTGCCTTGTTGGCTGGATGTATAGTCGAAAATGGCTGTCCCCGCGTTTCCAGCGCGACCGCCTCCGCCACCGACAGATTGGGCATAAAGGCCGTGCGACTCTACACCATTTGTTGTCACGGCGGCCGAATTCGTTACAGACACGTCACCTGCTGTTCCGCCACCTGCACCCGACCCACCTACGGCGGCTTCAAAGTTTGCGCTACTGCTCTCGGCCATTTGGATCGCAGCGGCAACAGCGTTCCCGCCATAACCGCCGTCACCACCAATTGACATTGCCATGATCCCGTCAGAATAAGCGCCAGCGGTGACAATCGAGATCGTGTTTTCAACGCTCACATTATCGCCAACGCCGCCTGATCCACCGTTCCCACCAACTGTGACATCGGCTTGCATTCCAGCATCAGAGCTAAGCGTGAGTGCACCCGAATAGGACGAGCCACCAAAACCACCGTTTCCACCAACACTCGAGGCAAGAATACCCCGTGAGGCGTAGCCGTAGGTCTTGATCTGGTTCAACGAGTTTACCGTAGATGTTGAAGTTGCGACCGTCACGGTACCTGAAGAACCGCCGCCACCACCGGCGCCGCCAATAGTAACACCGGTTTGCGCTGAGTATTCTCCCGCACTCAGGCTACCTGCGGCGGAAAACGCACCATGACCACCGCTGCCACCAAGGCTCATAGCCATGATTGCATCCGCATAGTCACCTGAAGTTAGCACCTGGCCCGACTGTTCAACCGAGACGTCGCCGCCGGTTCCGCCGCCGCCACCTTCACCACCAACTGTAACCTGAGCCTGTCCCATCGAGGATGTCGTGCCCGAGATCGCGGCAGTAGCGCTACCGCCGCCGCCGCCAACGCTCATAGCCTTGACAGCAGTTGCATGATCTCCTGCAGTCTGCACGAGGTTGTCCGTGGAGACAGAGACACTTCCAGCCGTGTGGCCCCCGCCTCCATTTCCTGAGACTGATACTGTGGCTGCGCCGGTCGATGTACCGTCTCCTGCGATCGAGATACCGCCGCTGCCCCCGCTGCCGCCAACCGACTTAGCCAGGATTCCAATGGAGTTGTCTCCAGCTGTAGAGACTGTGCTGGCTATTCCCAAAGTCACATCCGCAGCATCGCCACTGCCGCCACCTGTTCCTCCAACCGCAAGGTTCACTGCACCCGAGCTTGTCAACGATCCTGCAATTGTCATCGAACCGTGGCCGCCACCGCCACCGATTGATTGCGCGTTGATCCCGATTGCAGAACTTCCTTCTGTGCTAACCGCAGTAGTATCATCCATTGAAACCGAAACACTGCCAGCATCGCCACCGGCCCCACCGGCTCCGCCGATGGACAGATCTGCATCAGCTGTCGACGAGCCAGTTGCTGCAACAACGAGCGCCGCATTGCCGCCATTGCCGCCAACACTTTGTGCGAAAACACCGTCCGAGGCGTCGCCCGTGGATGAAATTGCAGCTGTTCCAGTGATATCCACAGAAACCGTGTCAGCAGATCCACCACTACCCGCGGCGCGTCCAACCGCAGCCGAGAGGCTAATGTCCGAAACGGCATTGGCATCAATCGAGATGCCGGACGACCCACCACCGCCGCCTACCGACTGTGCCTTTATGCCAGTGGAGTTGTCTCCGGACGTGGCCACATTTCCGGCACTACTCACCGTCACAGCGCTGGCGTCACCGCCGGTTCCGCCTTCACCGCCAATGGACGTACTGGCCGCAATGTTCGAGGAATTTGCAGAAGAAATGGACATTCCACCAGTGCCGCCGCCACCGCCGACGGATTGGGCATGGATACCTGCAGAATGATCTCCCGCAGTTGTCACGCTTGTCATGGCCGACGCACCATTCGCCCCGGTAAAGGACACCGCAGCCCCGTCACCACCGGCCGAGGCATCGCCGCCGGCACCAACGGACATATCAATCACTGCACCTGCGCTGGCCGAAATACCGTATCCGCCATCTCCGCCGCCACCGCCAATGGATTGCATGTAAATCCCAGTGGAGTGGTCACCCTGGGTTTCAACCGCACCCGTTCCCGTGCCGACAACGGTGATGGCCCCGCCATCGCCTCCAGCTCCGCCATTGCCACCAATCGCAGAGGAAAATTCAGCACCGACCGAGATCGAATTCGACCCTGATCCGCCACCACCGCCGGCACTCTGCAAAAAGATCCCGTCGGAATCCTCGCCTTCGGTAGAGATAGTCGCTCCACCGGATGACCCCACAGCCATGTTTAGGGTGGCATTAATGGTACCACCATCGCCACCGTCGCCGCCGGTACCGCCAATTGAGGTCATTCCGCTGGTAGAATGGCCTCGACCACCGCCACCGCCGATTGTCTGGGCGTGCAAAGCATCAGAATATTCACCTTTGGTGCCGATCGTTCCGTTAAGATCGATAGTAACCGCGCCGCCGTCACCGGCGGAACCCGCATCGCCGCCAATGGCGACAAGTCCGGTTGAAGATCCCGATGCCCCACCAGAGCCGCCCTGGCTTTGCAGGACAATCGCATCCGCATTGTCACCATTGGTATTTACGGCACCACGACCGGTGAAGGACACCGTTCCACCATCACCGCCAGCTGATCCATCGCCACCTAACGCGACAATCCCGTCGGCAGAACCGCCGATGCCACCTCCGCCACCAACCGACTGAACATAAGCAGCAACGCCATAGTCAGAATTCGTTCCAATGTTGGTCTCATCATAAAGGGTCAAACTCGCCCCCGCAGATGCCCCTCCTGCCTGCCCGCTGGCTCCATAAGTGTCTAGGCCAGAGCTTGAGCCGCCTACCCCA
This sequence comes from Ruegeria sp. AH12, assembly GCF_056541465.1. Classification (NCBI taxonomy): domain Bacteria; kingdom Pseudomonadati; phylum Pseudomonadota; class Alphaproteobacteria; order Rhodobacterales; family Roseobacteraceae; genus Ruegeria; species Ruegeria sp. AH12. Next base: position 74,414 of record NZ_JBQFYL010000014.1, read on the forward strand.
CCAAGCCCGCCGACAGATTGCAAGACCAAACCATAGACGTCGCTGTTCTCGGAACCAGCACCTAGAAATCCGTTGAAAGCCAGGCTGACATTGCCGGCACCGCCGCCGCCGCCGCCGCCGCCGGATTTCCCATTCGACAATCCGCCGCTGCCATCGCCCCCATCGCCTCCACTACCACCCAATGATTGCAATACAATTACTGGTTGATGATAGTTTTGAACTACGTTGCCGCTATTGCTTAGATCAACGATGACATCTCCGCCGACGCCGCCCTCGGCTCCGTCGCCTCCGCTGGCCTTGTAACCATTGCTTCCATCGCCACCAGACCCACCGTGCCCGGCCTGCGACTTAAATGTAAAAGTCGGATCAGCGGAACCGTGATCATTCCATTTGATATACCCTTGGCTTGCATCGAAATTGATATCACCGCCATCGCCACCGGTTCCACCATTTCCGGCTTTGCTATCATCCAGATCACCATTTGCATTGCCACCATGACCACCCTCGCCGCCGATGGACGAAAAGTTCACAAAGGTCTGCTCACCATCTTGCTGGTTGTTCAAGTAATTGTAGAGCGTGAAATCGATGTCGGCACCGGCCCCACCGACGCCGCCCTTACCGCCGGTTGCGGTCTTAATCCCGCTAAGGCCTTCACCGCCATGGCCGCCTTCACCACCTTGGCCAGTCACCGACAAAAGCAGAATATTGGCATCAACGCCTGCTGTTTCTCCAATGCTGAGCGTTATCGATTCAGCACTGCCCCCGGCTCCACCCTCGCCGCCATGACCGTTACCTAAATCAGACTTTCCCGAACCGCCTTCTCCACCATCTCCGCCATAGGTCCCAAGGGTAACGTCATTGCCCGACATGAGACCAGAATCCCAATACAACAAAACCGGGCCACCGGCTCCACCGTCGCGCCCATCGCCCCCTTCATGACTTGAGGTCGAGGTGTCGCTGCCATTGTCGTTTCCGCTGTGCCCTTTACCACCTGAGCTGGTAGAGTAGACGACGCTCCCGGTCACTTGTATGCCGTACGTCTCGTCACCGTTTTGACCGTCAACGACGATCTCGAGTTCGCGACCGCTCGTACTGTCGTCAGAGTGGTTCTCACCTTCTTTGCCTGTGGACGTAAACCAGAGGCCATAGTTCACACTGTCTGATTCATTGGTCAGGAAATCCGTCTGCTGATCCATATGAATACCGTAGTAGTCACCGCCCGCCGTATCGGATCCGTCCGTATCTTCCTCGGCGAACGAAGTGAGATCACCTTGACACCGCCAGGTGGTCACATCGGATTCGAAGTAGCATTCATCTGCCAGCGCCTGCGACCAACCAAAAACCGTGAACATCACAACCAAGGATGAGGATGTTCCGGACATGACAAAAGCATGCGAAATCGTAGAGATCGGTTTCATTATACGTACCCGGTTTGTTTTTGTTCAGGGCGAACTTCAGTTCACTCCGTTTGATCCAAGACCTAGCAATTCAATCCGGGTCGTTCATTGTCAGTGCGTCTCAGTCTTCAACTGAGCAAATAGCCTCGATCATTACGTCAAAAGCGGCAGTAGTTTTCTGGATCTTGTTGTTTGGACAACCCTTGATCTGCCATCTGGCAGGTCGTCGATATGGACTACAACAGAACTGCTGTAGCTCAACTTAGCCCGCGGAATGCAAGACAGCTCCTTGGTCAGAGCACGGAGCTGGACGGATCCACCTGCAATTTGTCGCTCATGTTCCCGAGAAACACACATGTCAATCCAGTCTATGTTTTCGCCATATTTGAAACAAACTCTAGAAATACTCATTTAGGTGTATGTTGAGTTTAAGTGCTGACCTATGGTTGTGTCCTGATATCGAGGAATGGCACGGGAGTATTGATCCAAACCATGCCACCGACGCCGGGACACAAAACAAAGACACGCTGGCTTATGTCGAATTCAACACCGAGCAGAGTGAGCTTTGTTGTATCGGTTAGCTATGATGGAGCATTGGTAAGCAAGTGACCAGCACAGGAAAACCTGCCCAAGAGGGCCATGACCCACTTCCAATGTTAACGATGACTTCTTCGTGCCCACTGGAAGAACAAATGGATTTCGCGTTGGACACCAATCGCGAGGGATTTGATGTTGATTTGGCAACAGATCTCGAGCGAGTGAGTATCGACCAAAAGATGTGGTTCGCAGACAGTTTTGCCCTTTCCGCCGGAACGTGGAACGGCCTTGCCTTTGCTCGCATTCCAAACAAGCATTCACTGAATGACGTTTTCGCGATTGAGATCCTGTATTCAGGGGTCGAGCACTGCAATACTTCTGGCAACCGATCAGAATTCAAAACTTCGACGACCCACATGCATTCGGGTAGTGAGTATCGAGATACCTTGGAAGATGCGACTACAGCGGGCCTCTACCTCCCAATTGAAACTGTCGGGTTTGATCCTTCTAAACACACAGAGCACCTGTCTCATTCATTGGGTACATCAATAGGCGCGCTCGTTGGAACCGCCTTACAGAATGTAGTCCAACGCATGCCTTATATGCCTGCAAATGACGTGCCTGACGCTATTGAAGAAGTAACAGATCTGGTCCGCGACCTTATTCTGGCCAATCGAAAAGACGTCAATCGGGGCAATGTTTCACGCGCCCGTAGGCTGGCGATTGACGCTTATATTGACGAACACATCTTTGACACGACGCTGAACGCCAACATGCTTTCAAGCCAATTCGCGGTATCCCGCGCCAGCCTGTACCGCCTATTCGAGGCTGACGGCGGTGTAGAGGCCTATATCATAAAGCGACGTTTGCACCGCACTTTGTTGACACTCAAGCGCACGGCATCCAAACGCGGAGCCGTACGCCGGGTATCGGAAAGCTTCGGCTTTTATGATGCCGGGAACTTTACACGTGCTTTCAAAAACGAATTTGGCTTTAAGCCATCCGAAGTTCTCGGCACCGGTGAGATCCAAGTCACCAATCTGGTATAGTTGATACTGGGCAGAAACGAACCAGGGCAAGGCATGGTGCAACGCGCTAGCTGTCTGAGAAACTTGGGTTCTAAGACGCTGGGAACTTCAATCGTGCATTTCGGGACCCGTTTCGATTGAATCCATCAGGTATTCTAGGTGCACCCCCTAAATCGTCAGCTCCAATCAGATTTGATTGACCCACTTTGGGACCGCATCGCCTTTGTCCTGCGGATTTGCACCACAAATGCGGCCGCAAACCTGAGCAGAGACTAGGCTTCACGGTTTCCTCAACAGTGATGCGGCATTTGATTTAGCCGATTTATGAAGAATCAGATTGAGACGTGGAGACAGTGATCTGCCGCATTCGAGCCGTATTATTTTTACACGCTCAAGGTGTAAATAAGTGCGCACACTATTTTCTGTTAACGATTTCAGCGGCTTAAAAACCGCAAACTTGTCAGTCGAATACTGAATTGTCAATTGTTTTGGCAGGTGAAGGCGTTTGCGTTGATTCAGCATTCTACGCAGTGCGAATTCGCAGTTGGAATTGAAAGAATGGCTGCCCGTATCACCTGAAACTGCCGGAAATAAATTCGGGATAATCCCCGAGTGTATTTCTAGCGACATGGCAATTCCTGGTTGCAAATTAAGTAGTTAGGGATCGGAACTTTGAAGAATATCATCACAAATATCACACCCGCATATCAGTCATCATATCTGCTGCGGGGCGGGCGTATGACAAAACACAAGGGACAGGTTGCCAGTTTTGCACCGACCCTTGGGCGATTGGGCAGACATGTCGCAACGGTCGCTTTTGGGGCAGCTTTGGCCAGCTCAGGCGGCTTAGCAACGGCCGGCAGTTGTATCGACACCGGACCCGCTGGAAATTATGTCTGTTCCGGTCCCGGAGACCCATCAAACGACGGGACTATCCGCATCGTATCTGGCGGGCCTTTGACGGTTTCCACCAGCCCTGGGTTCGGTCACAGCGTTACAAACAATACGGGCATTGACCTGAGAGGTAATGGCGTGAGTTTCACCGATACCTATGGGTCTACTATCTCAGGCGCGGGGATGGTCTACAATGGCCTAATAGTTGGGACCGCGACTAACTCTACAGGCGATCTAGTGGTGAATTCAAACGGCACAATCCGTGGCGACGCCGCCGGTGTCGCAGCGTTTCAGCTCGGCAGCGGAGGAGTATCCCTGAATTTAGAAGATGTAGTGGGACTAAATTCTTCAGGGATCACCTCAAAGCTCTCTAGCAAGAGTTCAAAGGATCAAATCATCCGTTCAACAGGCGTGATCACGGGTACCGTTGAAGGTATCTCTGCAATTCATGATGGCACTGGGTCGACCACGATAGATGTGCAGGATGTTAACACCCGTATCAACAATTTTGGTTGGGGGATACGCGCGACCGCAAGCAACGCGGGCGCCAAGGATATGACCATAGTTGCCAATGGCACAATTCGTGCCGGAGGAAACGGGATAGAGGCCGAAAATCGCGGTGGTGGTGAAATAGTGATTTCAGCAGCCAACATAATATCTGGGGCCGGCCGTGGAATAACCGCCACTCACTACGGGGCAGACATGTCGATTGCCGCAACTGGTACAATTGAGAGTGCGCTTACTGGAATTGATGCACAGCACAATGGCACCGGGACCTTGGCGATCACGGTTCTGGGTTCGATCGATAGCCAAAATGGGGCAGGAATAGCTGCTGATACCTCAGCCGGACAATTGACCACAATCGACATTTTGAGTGGTGCGATGGTTGTTTCTCGCTCAGGTCAGGCGATCACGAACAATGAAGGCGACAGCCGGGTGACGGTTGAGAAAGGATCTATCGTTCTTGGCGATATTCTGTTGGGCGGCGGCCGGGACGAGCTGACGATTGAAGGGGCTGCGGATATCAGCGCACCCTCGGGCATTGATGGCGGCGACGGCACCGAAGATCACCTGACCTTGTTGGGGGTATCGGGCCGATTTGATTTCGATCCGTTTATGAACTGGGAACACCTGACGCTAAGCAATGATTCCGATTTGGGGATAGACTCAGCCTTCGCCAATCAGTTTGACACGATTGAGATTGACAGTGGTGCGATTATGAATGTGTTGCCCGGATCGGTCATTGAGAGTGATCTGACTGTCCAGGCAACAGGCAACCTACGGGCACAAGCAGGATATGTAACACGGTATGCTTTGGCGGGCAGTGTTTTAAACAACGGGTTGATCTCGGTTTCTGACACCATTGCCGGCGATGAGCTGATCTTTGATCAGAATCTGTCAGGCAGCGGCACAATTGAACTGGATGTGAATTTTATCAATGGCGCAAACGATTTCGTACGTGTGGACGGTGACAGCGCAGGGACCAGTCAGGGCTTAGGGGTACAAAAGATAGGCAGCGGTAATGGTCGCTTACAGGAGTTCACGCTTGTCCGAGTGTCAGGTTCCAGCACCGAAACCGATTTTCGCCTGGTTGGTGCGGATTTCGTCACAAACACCGGTGCGCAGGCGATCAGCGATGGCGCGGTATCCTACGTTCTGGAATATGACGCAGCGGCCGGAGCATTCGTTCTGACACCATTTACCCGTCCGGGAACGCCTGGGGGCGTGACCGGAAATCCTGGTGGGGATTTTCTGGCTGCAAGCGCCCAGCAAGCCAGTGACCACATGGCCTTTTCAAGTGCATTGCAGCGTGTTCAGGTTGCAACACAAAGCGGCGGCACTGAAGCGACTACGTTCAGTCGCTCGCTTAACAAGCTGACATCGACCACACGACCTTTGGTCTGGGTTCAGGCCGAAGGACAGCGTGACCACTACGAAACCGGTGGCCGGGATGTAACAACCAACAGTGGCGGCTTGCGATTTGGCACAGGCCTGCCATTGGGCGAAGTTGCAGGTGGGCAAGTCTTTGGCGGGCTTGAGTTTGGTGTAAGCAGCCTATCAACCGATGTAAGCACTTCTTTGACCAGTGCCGATGTCTCGACCGATGCTTATGATGCAACGCTCAGCGCACTTTGGGTTGCGGATAGTCTGCTCTATTTCGATGGCCAGCTTCGCTATGGGTATTTTGATAGCACCACGCGCCCCAACGGGGGCGAGTCTGTGGACACCGACAGCAGCGGGTACGGAATATCTGTCGAGGTCGGTAAACCATTTGCGATGCAAAACGGGCTGACGCTGGTTCCGCAGTTTCAGCTCATGTACAGCAATATCGACATGGACGATGTTGCGGATCTGGCAGGCGGCGGTCAAACCGGCTCATTGGCAGATGGTGATACGCTAACAGCACGGTTCGGGCTGCGTGCAGAGCGCGCTTTCGCTGATAACTCAGTTCTCTATGGTCAGATCGACTATTATCACGCATTCGACGATGAAACCTCGGTAACCTTCGGCCAGAACACGGTTCTGACAGATCGTGGCCAAAACACCGTCGCGCTGGCACTTGGCGGCAATATCGAACTGTCGAGCCGAACGCGCTTGTTTGGCGAAATCACCGCCGAAACCGGACTGGGCGGCAGCTCTGACGACTATGCCTTTGGCGGAAACATCGGCTTCGAGTTCAGGTTCTGAAAACTGGCTAGTCAGTCCTGCTCACCACAACAAACCTAAACAGCAACTGAATAGGGGCGATCAATACGCAGATGAGGTTCTTCATGCCGTAAGGCTATCGTTTCAATCTATGCCTTCTCCCCTCCTGCATTGATGTGAAACGCCCAACCGCAACGCGCGTGGACCCGCATTTTTTGACGCACCCTTAGCGGGCCTTCATTCCGATCCCTGGCTCGCTAAACTTCCGCCGCAGCTTACACCAGCTGCGGCGGCTTTTTTCTCGACAGTGTTTGAGAAAAGCGAATGCCCAGAAGCTCTAGAGAGAAGCTGGGCGCAAAGGGCTACACCTTTGAAACAAGATCGGCACGCAACGTGAAACCCTTTGGTTAACACCAACAGGAAGAGCGAGAAATCTACGGCACGGAAAAGATTGATACGCTCAGACAACGATCTCACGCTCAGATCTTGCTACTTTGAGTTCCAGCGTGATCGCAATTCTGCGGTCATGGACCCAAGGCTGATCGCCTCGAGTTTTGGTGATTTGGCTACTAGCAAGGTAGAGCAGAGAGAACTGGTGAATTGCTGCACTCAATTGTTTCCAACATAGAGCGGAAAAAGAGGTGCCGGGTACCTGCTCGTTGCGGTTATCGAGGCTTCTTGGGTTATATATCTTTTTCGTTTTGCGCGCTTTTTGTAGTTGCAATTGGTTCGAGTCGGATGCGTTGCCCTGACGCCACTGGCCTAGCGCATGAATGCGCCGAAAAGCTGGCAGTTAGACTCAGCCCTTCCGTCTCACTCCCAACAAAGACCGAGGAGCTAACGCTCGACGTTGCACCTACGACATCGAGCGCGACTGTTGAATTGTCTGCTTTGAGCTACGAAAGTGAACACTTCCCAAGAATGGTGATTTCCCCGCGAGATAAAACCTCTTTAGATTTTGATACGGCGAACAGCGCGGCGGGAACAGCGCAAGGCTTCAATAGCCAACACTTCAATATGCAAAGCGACATCAGCTACGATGATTCATCTAGCAGGCCGACACAGTATTCCGGCATTGGAATGGGAACAGCTGGCAGCTTGTACAATTCAACTAACGCTGAATATGACATAGGAGAAGCTGGCGGAGTTGGGGGCGTTGGGGGTGAACCGACTAACAACTTTGGCGGAGGCGGCAATGAAACTACCTTCATTAGAATTCATCACGGAACTGTTGGTGACACTGCACTGGATGCTGAAGCACCCAGCGAATTGATCAAGACGCGCACTCGCCTTAGCGGCAGTTGACTTATTTGGGTTCCGCTTGCGTCGAGTGCGTCCAAACTCAGCGACCGCTTCCGATCCGACAACGTCGGTCATAGTTAGATCACTCAAACCGGCAAAAATAGCTGTACTCAAGAGTATAGGGTTTCATGCCAAGGCTGAATGGAACTGCAGGTAGTGACGACATTGAGGTCACAAACGATAGCGGCACGCTAAACGGCAATCCAGTTGGGTCACCGATCGACAATGTTCGTGGCCGGGCTGGTGATGATCAAATTGTAGTAACAAATAGCACCATCGCGAATACTGGCCAGGGCAATACTGGCAATGTGGTGGGCAATGCTGGAAACGATACCATCATCGTCTCTAACAGTGTCATCGGCGGCCGAATTGCCAGTGGTGCAGATGATGATACGGTCGAAGTAAGTGGCTCGACCGTCCAATCTATTCAACTGGGGGGCGGTGACGACACACTGACTGTACGCAACACTACGATCAACGGAGCCGTAGTAGGCGGCGGCGGCAATGACACTTTGATCCTGCCCGAAGGTACCATTGTAGATGATAATTTTTTGGGTACTTTTATCGTTCAGGCCGGGGTCACTTATCCTCTGAACGGCGGGACCTTTTTGCTCCCGTCATCGGGGTTTCGAGTGCCTTATTCAGCATTCGAAAGCGCTGCTGGATTCCCGTGTTTTACCTATGACACACTGATTGCAACAGATCAGGGCCTTTGTAAGATCCAGAACGTTCGGTCCGGAGATCTGGTTCGAACGGTTAGTAACGGGGCGCAGCCTGTACGTTGGACCGGGCGGCGGGCATTCACGACTGATCATCTCGATAGCGATCCCAAACTACGCCCTGTGCGTATCTTGGCAGGCGCTCTTGGGCAGGGAATGCCAAACCGCGATCTGCTGGTATCTCGACAGCACCGAATGCTGGTTCAATCAAAAATTGCACAGCGCATGTTCGGGACACCCGAAGTTCTTATTCCAGCGATCAAACTGACTTCACTGCCAGGTATCTTCGTTGATCACGAGGTTCAGTCGGTGGAGTATTTCCATCTTTTGTTTGACAAGCACGAAATTATCTATGCCGAGGGCGCTCCGACTGAGAGCCTGTACACCGGGCCTGAGGCATTGAAATCGCTCAGTACCGCCGCGCGGCGTGAAATATTTAAGATATTCCCGGAACTGGCGGATCATGATCATAGCCCCGACCCTGCACGGCTGATCCCTCGAGGCAAGCAGCAGGCACGGCTGGTTTCGCGCCACTTAAAGAACGATAAACCTCTGTTGTATGCGCCGTTTGGGACGGCCTAGGGGGTGGCTGCATCAGAAATAGCATCCAACATGGTCTATCTGTCCGAGCTTATCGACGTCGTGTTCAAATCGGTTGCCCTGCGCCAATCGCTGTGGCGACGAGGCTTGGTTGGCGAAATTGGTAGTGACATCTTAAGGGCGCGCGTACCGGCCCATAGCGGACCTTCGTTTATCATATCGTATGCTGCACTTGCACCATCCAGAAGCAGCCGTTCGCCTTAGCCTCTGCGCATTAGACTTGATTTGTTCCAACCGCGTTAGAAAGGCTCGCATCGGTCACCGGTTTCTCGACGAACACGGCATCTTCGGTCTGCAGGTCGCGAAGGGAGGATTTTCCACTGATAAGGATCCGCCCGGCCTCTGGCGCAAGTCCGCGTGCGCGCGCCAGAACATCAAGGCCGCTCAACGCTCCGCCCAGATCGAAGTCGCTGACGACAAGATTAAATCTGCCCGTTTGCAGGGCCTTAATGGCTTCTTCAGCGGCAGCGCAAGTGTGGGCATCGTATCCCAAAGTCTCCAAGACTTTCCTAGTCACCGCACGATCTGTTTCACAATCATCCACCAGTAACGCTGATTTTCGGGCAATTGTTGGCGCGGCGCCCCTCTGATCGATGGCAATCGGCATCGTAAGGGAGACCCTTGTGCCTGTGCCCACCTGGCTGTCGATCTCAAGCTTGCCACCACTTTGGTTGATAAACCCATACACAATCGACAAGCCAAGGCCGGTTCCACCCAATCCTGCCCGCGTCGTGAAAAACGGCTGAATGGCCTTGCGCCGGACGTTATCCGTCATGCCGGATCCCGTATCCGTGATGGCGACCTCAGCATAGCCATCGTCCTGTTCCGTAAGGCTGATGCGAATTTCTCCTGTTTCAGCAATCGCATTGTTGGCGTTGAGGACAAGGTTGAAAACAGCAGATTCTAGTTGGCCGGGATCAGCCCGCACACGCAACGGCATGTCAGAAAGAAAAAGTTTCAGCCGTACGCCGGGTTTCATGCTGATTTCCACGAGGTCTACCATGCCTTCAATCAACGCATTGAGATCAACAATTTCCGGTGACAGCGGTTGCTTGCGCGCGAAGGCCAAAAGCCGCTCTGTCAGGGATGTCCCATATTCCAGCGCATTCTCAATCGCCGAGAGGTTGTCGGCGTTGTCCGTAACTTGCTTTTCAAGGAGATGCGCATGGGTTCTGATCGTCGCCAGAATGTTTGAAAAGTCATGAGCGGTATCGCCCGCAAGTTTCCCCAACAACTCAATCCGGTCAATTTGCTCAACCCGGTCGGCCATCTGACGCTGCTCGGTGACATCCGATATGAGCCATACCCGACCCTCTTCTGGCAAACGACTTGCGCGCACTTCGAGGATTTGACCATCTGTTGATGTGAGCAGCATGTGGCCACGGTGCCGGACGCTCAAATCCGCGTCCTTGGCGGAAGCACCGAAATCGGACTGATAAATCCAATCCACGAGGGACCCCTTGATGTGACTGACTGACAGAATCCGACTAAACGCGGGGTTAGAGGCTGTCAGCTTGCCCGTGTGATCCGTAATCGCCAGCCCGTCGGTGATATTTGCAAAGACCTTCTCGAACAGGGCATTCCGTCGGTCCAGCAAGCGGTTCGAGCGGTCAAGACGAAGGGCATTGGCGCGAAAACTGCGGAACGACCGAAACAGGTCGGCAATCTCGTCATTACCCGCAAGCCTGCGTGGCAAAACACTGCTGCGATCGCCATTGGCAAGCCGCACCATGGCTTCCGACACACGCCCGACGTTGTAGGCGACATAACGCGACACATAGAGTGCTGAGAGCAGCGCCAGACCCAGGGCCGCAAGGCTGACAATGGCAACAAAAAACCGGGTGAATTGGATCGTGTTGGACGAAGAGGAACGTTCTTCGGTCAACAGACCCTCAGCGCGCTTGGCAAAGTTCAAGGCCAATTCGTTGACGCCATTGGCGTCTCGGCGAATGCGAAACAGAGCGTTTTGGGCATCCAGACCAAGCCCCAACTCGGTTTTTCGCATTTCAAAAATACCAACATCGCCGTAGACCAGCGCGTCGAGGCCCGCCAGATATTGTGCCTGTTCATTGGTTCGATTGGCCGAGCGCACCAGCTGGCCCTGGCGCTGATAATGGCGTTGTTCTTCACCCACGCCAATGAGATTGCCCGCATAGGCGGCATTCAGGGCATCCGCATTCATGCTTTGCAACGTCCACCATGTCAGGCGCTCATTGGTTGCAGAACGTTGATTTTCGATCCGCAGCGTGACCTCTTCTCTCAATGTACTGAGGTCTGCGATGCGCGCGCGTACGAGGGTTTGCACTTGGTCAAGCGCTTGAGACGCCTCAACCAAATCGCGTACGCCAGTTTCCATTGCATGGGTAAGAGCGATCAGCGCCGTTCGCTCATCATCTGATGCGGACGTCTCAGGCCATTCGTCGCGCACGCTTGCCAACACATCAAGAAGGGCCGCACCTTCTTGTTGGATCAGAAAATTGGACCTTTGATTGAGCAGATAGGGCGCCGATGTCGCCAAATCCGAGGACCGTTTTGACAGGTCAATCGCCCGCGCCACCTGGCTGAGAGACTGTTGATGCAAGTCTTGCAAACGGTCGTCGACGCGCTGCAACGCAACCCATGTGAGCACACTGATGCAGACAATCGCCAAAGACAGCAGGCCAAGCGCTGTCCAAAGTCGGCCACGCACGCTTCGCGGCAGCATCAAGTTACCTCTGCAACAAAGATATACCCCTGCCCGCGCCGAGTTTGCAGATGCACCGGTTTTGAAGGATTTTCCTCAATCTTGCGACGCAGTCTTAGGATGAGCACATCAATCGTTCGGTCGACATATTTCGTCAGGTCATTGCCTAGTTCAGACAGCAGTTCCACGCGGGTGATGATTTGGTTGGGCCGTTCCATGAAATATTCCAAAAGCCGGTATTCCGCATTTGTCAGAGAGATTTCCGTATCCGCGTCATCGAAAAGAGTGCGGCTCTTTTGATCGACTTTCAGACGCCCAAACCCGCGCTGCGATAGCTCTGATCCGACGGTCATAACAGCGTCCGCCTTGCCATAGCGGCGCAGAACAGCCCGGATTCGGGCCACCAGTTCGCGGGGGTTAAAGGGCTTGAGCAGGTAATCATCCGCGCCGACCTCTAGCCCGACAATCTTGTCGGTTTCATCGCCGCGGCCTGTGAGCATGACGATGGGCAGGTCGCTGGTCTTGCGAATATCCATGGCCAACGCGAGGCCGCTTTCATCGCGTAGCTGAAGGTCAATCAGAACCAGATCGAGTGAGACATCGCGCGCGGCCTCTCGGTACTCTGAAATGTTTGCCATCGGCACCGGATCGAACTGATTTTCGGCCAGCAAAGCCATGAGCGCGTCGCGCATTGACGCCTCATCATCCACGATACCGATCTTCAGTCGCGACACCTAGCGTCTCCTTCCCTTGGCCCCTTCTAGCACTAATGATGGGCATGCGTCGCAGGCTTAATTGTTTCGATTATTACAGCTTGGGGCAGGCGCTGTAACATTGTTAACGGGAAGAGGTCCTGCCTGTAGCTTTGTTCATAGAGCCTTCGTATCAATGAGCGAAACTACATCCTAACCCTTGTTGGCAGCCAAGCGCGGAGGAGCGCGAGGCGTGCAAAACTCTATGGGAGGAAAACATGAATAAACTTGGAATGATCTCACTGGCCGCGCTGATGGCATCTGGTGCCACGGCCTGGTCGGATGAGCTAAGTGTGGTGTGCAGCGCCGAGCAAGATTGGTGTGACCTGATGGTCGCCGCCTTTGAAGCAGAAAATCCGGACACCGACGTATTGATGGTGCGCAAATCGACCGGTGAAACTCTGGCGCAGATCCGCGCTGAGGCAGGCAACCCCAAGATCGACGTCTGGTGGGGTGGCACCGGTGACCCGCATCTAATCGCGGCCGAGGAAGGGCTGACGCAAGCCTCTGGCGTGGATACAAGTGAGCTGCTGGGCTGGGCCCAGAACATGGCCGAGATTTCCGAAGGCCGCACCGTGGGCATCTATGCAGGTGCTTTGGGCATCGCCTACAACACCGAAATTCTGGCGGATAAAGGCATTGCGCCACCGGAGTGCTGGGCCGATTTGGCCGACCCACGGTTTGAGGGCGAAATTCAGGTCGCGAACCCGAATTCATCGGGCACCGCTTACACCGAATTGGCAACTTTCGTGCAGCTTTTTGGGGAAGACGAAGCAATGGAGCGGCTGGCCGCAATTGGGGCCAACGTGAACTCTTACACCAAATCCGGCTCCGCTCCGACAAAGGCTGCGGCACGGGGCGAGACGGGTGTCTCTATCGGCTTCATGCACGACATGGTGAACCAAGCAGCCATAGGCTTCCCCCTTGCGATCGTCGCACCGTGTGAAGGCACCGGATATGAGGTCGGCGCTGTTTCGATCATCGAGGGCGCACGCAATTTTGAAGGTGCTCAGGCCTGGGTCGAGTTTGCGTTGCGGGCAGACATCCAATCCCGCGCGCCGGAAGTCGGATCGTTCCAGGTACCTTCAAACTCCAATGCGTCGGTGGCACCGCAATCCCCGGACCTCGCCTCGATCAAGCTGATCGACTACGACTTCGCGACCTACGGCTCGTCAGATACGCGCGAACGCCTGCTGGCTCGCTGGGACTCCGAAGTGGGCGACCCAAACCCCGAGCAATAATCCTCCCAGTCGGCCCCGCACGTTGCGGGACGGACGATGGATGCTCCGCCTGATAAGGCGGGGCATCCCCAATCTGCATGGACAATACGATGAAAAAGACAGTCCTTTTCTGGCTGGCCCTTGGGGTGTTCGGGTTTGTGTGCCTGCCTTGGCATATGACCGATGACGGTATTCTTGACGCTGGGTGGATGACGGACGGCATGGCCTCGACCGGGCTGTTTGCAAGCCTCGCGGGGCAATGGTGGCTGGCCCCAGTCGGCCTGGCGTTACTCGCCGCATTGGCCATTCAATTGAGCGTCGCGGACCCCGTGCGCCGCGCGCGACTGACCCTGGGGACGTCGGTCTTTGGATTGGCGCTGCTTGCCGTCCAGGGTTTGATCATCGTCCGCGCAGGGCCGCGTATCCTAGAGGCACTGCTGACATCTGAGACCATTTTGGCCGGGCAACCCGGCATGGGTGCAGGTGCTGCTGTTTGTGCGCTGTCGTTGCTGTTCATTGCCACGATCTCGATCTCTCAATCGGGCAAGGGGCAAGGCGACGCGTTTGTTGTCAGCACCATTGGTCTCATCGTGGCTCTTGTCGCGATTTTCGTCTTTTTCCCGGTCATCCACATCCTTGTCCGCGCCTTCGAGGTCGAGGGTGGCTACGCCCTGACCCAATTTTTCCCGCGGTTCTTTAGCAGCGACATCTGGGGGCTTGGCTGTCTTATGAGCGACCTGTCTTGTGGTGTTGGGATCAACTCCCTGTTTCTGGCGGTGATGACGGGGGCTGGAACAACGCTCCTTGGCCTCTCTTTCGCGCTGATTTTCACACGCACCGATTTTCGGGCGAAGAAGGTGCTTCGTGTTCTAACCGTCTTGCCCATCATAACACCGCCCTTTGTCATTGGCCTCGCGCTGATCCTTTTGTTCGGACGGGCCGGAACGGTGACTGAGTTTTTCGCCGACCTTCTGGGATGGGAGGCGACCCGTTGGCTCTATGGCTTTTGGGGCATCTATTTCGCACAGCTGTTGTCCTTCACCCCCATCGCGTTCCTCGTGCTGATTGGCGTCGTCCAAGGCGTGAGCCCGTCGATGGAGGAAGCCAGTCAGACCCTGGACGCCGACCGCTGGCAGACCTTCCGCTTCGTGTCCTTGCCATTGATGCGCCCTGGCCTTGCCAATGCCTTCCTGCTGGGCTTCATCGAAAGCTTGGCGGATTTCGGCAATCCGCTGGTTCTTGGCAGTGGCTACAACGTTCTGTCGACGGACATCTACTTTGCCATTGTAGGCGCCGTTGCTGACCCTGCCAAAGCCGCGATCCTCGCGATTGCGCTGCTGACGCTCACGCTGTCAGCCTTCATGGCGCAGCGCATGTGGCTCGGCAAAAAGTCTTATGCGACGATCACCGGCAAG
The DNA here is from genome assembly GCF_056541465.1 of Ruegeria sp. AH12. Lineage (NCBI taxonomy): Bacteria > Pseudomonadati > Pseudomonadota > Alphaproteobacteria > Rhodobacterales > Roseobacteraceae > Ruegeria > Ruegeria sp. AH12. The sequence continues at coordinate 89,607 of NZ_JBQFYL010000014.1, forward strand.
GCGGACAGCGGCCAAAACGCAAGCCTTAACCCCGTCCTGAAATGGGTCTGCTACGGCACCGCTTTGCCATGGGCCGCGCTGACGCTGGTGGTCTATTCGATGATCATCTTTGGCAGCTTCGTAAAGCTCTGGGGCTACAACCACAGTTTCACGCTGGATCACTACATCCGCGCCTTCGGGATCGACTTCACAACCGGTCGTTGGACCGGGGTCGCTTGGGATAGCTACTTCACTACCCTTGCGATCTCGTCTGTGGCGGCCCCACTGACAGCTTTGGTCGGTCTGTCGACCGCCTATTTGCTGGTTCGGCAGAAATTCGTCGGGAAAGACGCATTTGAGTTCTCAACCATGCTTAGCTTTGCGATCCCCGGGACGGTGATTGGCGTCAGCTACATCATGGCGTTCAACTTCCCCCCGATTGAGCTGACCGGCACATCGATCATCCTGATCATCGTATTCGTCTTCCGCAACATGCCCGTGGGCGTGCGTGGTGGCATCGCCGCGATGAGCCAGCTCGATAAAAGCCTGGATGAGGCATCGATCACCTTGGGCGCCAACAGTTTCACGACCGTTCGCCGGGTGATCCTGCCCCTGATGGGTCCCGCCATTCTAGCCGCCCTCACCTACAGCTTCGTGCGGGCGATCACATCTGTCAGCGCGGTGATCTTCCTGGTCAGCGCCAAGCACAACATGGCGACATCCTTCATCGTGGGTCGGGTTGAAAACGGTGAGTTCGGTCTCGCGATTGCATACTCGGCGGTCCTGATCATCACGATGCTGGCCGCCATACTCATTCTGCAACTTTTGGTCGGAAGGCGCCGCCTGCGCCGCTCTGACCGCGTCCAACAGGCGTAAGGAAACAATCATGACACAGAAATCAGGCTCCGTCCGCTTTGAAGGCGTGGTGAAAAAATATGGAGAGGTCACGGCACTAAAGAAGCTCAACCTCTCCATAGCGCCGTGCAAACTCGTGACCCTTCTTGGCCCAAGCGGTTGCGGGAAGACGACAACCCTGCGGCTGATCGCAGGGTTAGAGATGGCAACCGAAGGCAGCATTCACATCGGTGGCGAGGACGTCACACACCTGACGGCGACCTACCGCAAAGTCTCGATGGTCTTCCAATCCTACGCTTTGTTCCCGCATATGACCGTGCGCGAAAATGTGGCTTACGGCCTGACGGTCAAATCAATCCCAAAGGCCGAAGCCGCGCAAAAGGCCGATGACGGGCTGGAACTGGTGGGCCTTGCAGGGTTTGGTGACAGGCTGCCCAGCGAACTTTCTGGTGGTCAGCAGCAACGCGTTGCTGTGGCACGGGCCATTGTCCTTGAACCGGAGGTCTTGTTGCTCGACGAACCCCTGTCGAACCTAGACGCCAAGCTGCGCCGCCATGTGCGCGAGGAAATCCGGCAAATCCAGCAACGCCTTGGCCTGACGGCCGTCTACGTGACCCACGATCAGGAAGAAGCTATGGCTGTCTCGGACGACATCATCGTGATGAACAACGCCGAGATTGCCCAGATCGGCACACCGGGTGACCTTTATGAGGCCCCCAAGTCGGCGTTCATCGCAGACTTTATCGGGGATGCAAACCTTGTGCCATGCGAGGTGGAGGCGTCCACCGACGGACTGGCGACCGCTATCTTGAACGGTCGAAAGTTGAATGTCCCAAACAGCGGCATTCCGAAGGGAACCGCACAGATGGTCCTTAGGCCACATGCACTGAGGCTCACCGAACCAGGAACACCGGGACTGGAGGGCCAGATCAGCTATGCCGCCTATCTGGGCAAGGAAATGCAATACACGGTCGACACCCCCGTAGGCTCACTCTTCATTATCACACCTGTTCAAGCCAGTCCCTTTGGGCAAGGGGACAGCGTGTCTGTCGGGATCATCGAAGAGCAGGCCCGCCTTGTCTCTGCCTGATCAGATTTTGCAATCGGTGTTCCACCATCAAGGACAGACACGGCGCTGTCTGTCGGAAGACTGGCTGACGCTCTTTGAGGCCGAAGGCTTTACCGCCGCGATTTTTGATTGCGACGGAACGCTGGTCGACAGCAAGCAAGCCCATTTAAAGGCGATGCAATCCGCAGCTCAGGAGCAGGGCCAGGTAATGGCACCGAACTGGTATGCCACGCGCACTGGCCTGGACCGGCAAACCCTCTTTAACGAATTCCAGAAAATGGTGACGTGCAGCTTTGACGTGGAACGCGCCATCGCCACCAGCATTGATCGTTTCGACGGATTTTCGGAGCTGATCAGACCGATGCCGGCAGTTTTAACGTTCGCGGGTGCTTTGCGCCGACTAGGCATCCCGCTGGCCGTAGCGACAAATGCTGAACGTCGCGTGGTGAATGCTTCATTGTCGGCGGTGCAAGCAACAGCGCTATTTGATCACATCGTCAGCATTTCGGACGAAGTCCGTCCAAAGCCTTCGCCCGAGATGTTCGAACGGGCAGCGTTTCTCTTGGGTCAACCGCCCAACAAAACGTTCGTCATCGAAGACTCACCGCAAGGTATCCAAGCGTCAATCTCTGCCAACATGAGCGCGATACAGCTATTGGATAACTGAATGTTGCTGCAACACCAAGGCTAGGCTCCATCGTAAAGTCCGCTCTCCCTTTTCCGTGTAGAGCTTCGTTTATCCGTACCATCGAAGCCCACCTAGTTTTAGATGATATGCTCTGCAGGACAGCACTGGGTTGTCGTTGTGGGCGGGCATGGCGGATTGGAGGATCAGTCATGGAAACACCAAACTTACCAGCCATTCGAGCACTACGCCCTGCATGGAACAAAGGCCGCATCGTCGGCCAGAAACGCCCGCTCAAGCCCAAACACGTCTGGGCGATCCGAGTCCGACTCGAACTGGCCGAGAACCATCGCGACCTGGCGCTGTTCAACATGGCAATAGACAGCAAGCTGAGAGGCTGTGACCTCATAAAGATGAAAGTCGTCGACGTCATGGCATCTGGTCAGATCAAAGAACGGGCATCGGTTCTGCAAAGCAAAACCCAGAAACCTGTTCGCTTCGAGATTTCTGAAGGCACGCGTGCTTCAGTCGAGAAATGGATGGAAGACGAGCTTATGGTCGGGTCTGAGTATCTATGGCCCGGACGCTTCCATGAGCGCCTGCACATTTCCACCCGACAATATGCGCGTATCGTGAGAGACTGGGTAATTTCTATCGGCCTTGAAGCGAGCGCGTATGGTACTCACTCGATGCGGCGAACCAAGGTGACCCAAATCTACAAGAAGACAGGTAACCTGCGGGCAGTTCAGCTCCTACTTGGCCATACCAAAATGGACAGCACGGTACGGTATCTTGGGGTCGAACTCGAAGATGCTTTAGCTATCGCAGAAGCGATTGAAATCTAACCAACAGGGTCGCTTTCATTGGCGGCCCATACCGGTCATTCAGCACGGCATCGAAACTCTGCAGGTGCAGCCCGCTTTGCTGCCATTCGCTGCAAATGCAAAATCTCGACGTCTGCGAATTCACAGGATGCTGACAAAGCTGTCGTCTCAACAAGGATTGCAAATCTAACATTAATGTCAGATAATGGCTCCACCAGCTATGAAGACGCAGTGGGAGGAACCAAGACAATGCGCAGAAAAACACGACTGAAGCACCTAGCAGAGAAAGTACAAAACGGCGAGCGTATCGTCGGCATGGAGTGTCATGACACTCCAAGTGCGATCATGGCTGAAGAACTGGGCATGGACCTTCTGTGCTGCGGCAGTCCGGGACCCATGGGGCTTATGGGCCATCCATCCATGGCAACGGTAGACTTCGAAGAACAACTCTACATGCTTGAAGGCGTTCTAAGGGGTGCTTCATCCCCGTTCATCATCTGCAATATGCCAAACACCACAGCCTGTATCTCGATTGAAGAGTCGGTACGCAATGCAGCAAAGGTCGTGAAGCTTGGTGCAGATGGCGTCCATATCGAACCATCCCTTGGTACGGTAGATCACATTCGGGCAATCGTAGACGCGGGGATACCTGTTGTCGGTCACTTCGGGGTTCAGGGTGAACGCGCTGTCATGAACTCTGGCCATTCACCAGCAGGACGAACTGCGGAAGAAGCAGCCAAGATTGTCGAACTGGTGAAGGCTTCCATTGACGCTGGTATCTTTGCGGCCCTCTTTGAGCATACATCTGTAGAGCTTACCAAGTGGTGCTATGAAAACTTACCAGTGGCGGTAGCCAGTCTTGGGTCTGGCCCCCATGCGCACGGGATATTCCATGTATCAAGCGATATCATCGGGTGCTCGGTCTTTCCCATCCCGCCCAAGCGCGAGGTTTTTGGTGATGTTTGGGGCGAGATGCAGCGCGCCTACGCCGCCTACTTCGCCGCCGCGACGAATGGGCAGTTTCCCAAACCTGAACTAAGCCATGCGATGCATGAGGGCGAGCATCAAAAGTTTCTCGCAACGATCAGCTAAGATATGGATTATACCATGCAGCGAGGCCCCGCAGAGTTCTTGCGGTGGCTTGCTGCTCTCCCATTCAAACGTGACCTGTGTGTGGAATGCGGCGCCGGTACCGCAGAACTCGCCGCCTACCTGCAGCCTGTGTTCAACCAGGTGATCGCCACCGATGCTGCGCCACCATCCAGATCGCAGCAATACTTCCCCGTACAACGTTGCCTTGCGGAAGCGTTACCATTCTCAGCAAGCAGTATAGACCTTTTGTTTTCCATGCAGGCTGCGCACAACTTTAATATTCAAAAGCATAGTCAAGAGGTGAAAAGGGTCCTGCAGCCCGGCGGGGTTTTCGGGATCTTTTCCTGGGGAGAAGCAGAGTTGCCCGATCAGGTCAATCAGGCCTATGCGCCTGTTTTTGAGGCGGTTTCCCCATTCTGGGAGACTGAGCGAAACTGGGTTGTCAGTGGATATGAGGGATTCAGTTTCCCGGGTCTACGCATAGAAATCCCTCAGTTCCATCTCACAAAATGGTTTACACCAGAAGGTTTTGAGACCGAAATGGCATCATGGTCTGCGGTCCAGGCGGCCTCCAGGTGTGGCATCGAGTTTCCAGAACCACGCCTTGCGTCTTGGGGCTTGCACGAAAACACAAAATTTGAATGCCGATGGCGCATTGTTGGTCAGGTGTTTCGCTATTAGCTATTTCCAGACCATCGCGGCCACCGAATTGTGGTGGACCACATCATTCATCGGGCAATCCGGGCAAGTCTCTGGAGCCGGGACGTTCTTGCAACCTTGACACTTACCGACGGTCTTGGATGCTTCGACAATTTCAGACCTGAGTTCCAAAGCCTGTTGCGCTTTTTCCGAGAGCAATTCGGCAAGGTTGTCCAACAACTCCCCGACAGAAGATGCAGACTCTTCACCTGTCTGATGTTTCAAGCGCTCTTGTGCTATTTCCGAGAGGCTATCCAAACCGATGTCCAGCAGTCGCAACCGATGAATCAAGCGCGCAACCGACAAGTCGGCATCGCTATAAAGTCGCGTACCCTTCGCCGACTTTGTTGGTGCAATGATCCCAAGACTCTCATAATGGCGCAGCATTCGCTCCGTCAAACCAGATTTCTCAACAATTTCACCGATTTTCATAACGACTCATCTCGTGAACTTGGTCTTGTTTATCTAACATAGCGTCAGAAAACCAGAGCCCTTGCGGCTTCAATGAGTTGCGTAACTTTGGGCTCAAGCGCTGACCTTGGAGCAGACGCAGCAATTGACCCTGCCCCGCTTGCCACGGCCCGATCCAGCCGTTCACGAACGTGTCCGACGCTGCACTACAGCCATTCCCCGAAGAAGACATTGCCGGACTGCCCCGCACTTTGGGTGTTCTTGGTCGTTCCAAGTTTAGTGTTTGAGTATCATCGGCCCTTGTCCCTAAAGCGGACCTGCATCCATATCCCAATAAGGTGCGTCGTGCCCGATGCGTTCCACGACGAAATCCAAAAACGCGCGAACTTTCGCTGGCATGTGCTTTCGTTCGGGGAAGACTGCGTACAGCGCCTGTTCAGGCAGGCGATATTCGGGCAGCACCCTGACCAGACGGCCACTGGTCAAGTGGGCTCCTGCAATAAAGGTCGGCAGGCGACCGATACCAAGACCGTCAAGCAGCACGGTGCACAGGGCTTCACTGTTGTTCACGCGCAGAACACCGGATGTCTGAACGCGCACGTCACCCGCGGGCCCGGCTAAGCGCCATTCCGAAGGGTCGCGCGAATAGGCGTAGTGAAGGCAGGAATGCGCCAGAAGATCCTCGGGTGTTTCTGGCGTTCCGAACTTCGCAAGATAGACCGGCGAGGCGACGATCACGCTGTGGATCGGGGCGAGTTTGCGTGCGATCAGAGCCGAGTTCGGCAACGTTCCGGCGCGTAAGGCCACGTCGATGCCCCCTTCGACGAGATCGACAAATTTGTCATCCATTGTCAGATCAATTCTAATCCCCGGATATTGCCTGAGGAATGCAGCAATCAGAGGCGCAACATGCAGTTGACCAAAGGACATGGGTGTACTGAGCCTTAGTAATCCAACCGGTTGCCCCTGCAACGCCGCAACTGCGTCTTCGGCGTCCTGCGCTGCGCCAAGCGCCTGCTCCGCGTGGGCCAGATAGATTTCTCCCGCCTCGGTAAGGGAAATGGACCGCGTCGACCGATGAAAAAGCTGCGTTCCCAGATGTGCCTCCAGTACACCGATCCGCTTGCTGACCGCTGATTTTGTAAGACCCAGATGCCGCGCGGCGGCTGCGAACCCGCCATGGTCCGCCACGGCAACAAAGACGGGGATTGCGCCAATTTCAGTCATGTTTTGCGATCCTTTGGGCGAATTATTCTCACCTATAAGTTTCAAATTCACACGATTATCATCAAATAGAAAGCCTAATAGTTATCTGCATGTCCTGTTAACGCCTGAGGCTGCCATGCCCAAGATGCTTATCAACGGAGTTCTGCGTGACAGACCGCTCGCCTCGGACGGTCGTTTTCACCGCCTGCAAAGCCCACTCACGAGCCACATCAGCGCGTATCCGGACGCCCTGTATCCGAACACGCCCGGCCGGTACCACCTGTACTTGTCCAAAGCCTGCCCCTGGTGCCATGGCGTTGATCTGGTTCTGGCTGTGAAAGGCCTACGCAATGCGTTCAGCATCACATGGATGGACCCGGTCATGTCGGAAAACGGCTGGGTCATCGACCAGACGCTGTTCAACGATCAAAGCGGTGTAGAACGCACCCGCTTCCTTTACGAAGTCTATCAGCACGCCAAGCCGGATTACACGGGTCCGATCAGCGTGCCTGTGCTACTGGACAAGGTTACGGGCCGGATCGTCAGCACCGAATCGGCCGAGATCATGCGCATGCTTCAGACGGCGTTTCCCGATGCCGCAGGACCCGATCTCCGCCCGTCCCATCTTTGCGATGATATCGACCGGATCGCCCAACAAATTCAGTCACCGATCCGCGAAGGCGCCTATCGCGCCGGGTTTGCAACCAGCCAAATCGCATATGGCGAGGCCGCAACGGCGCTCTTTGCCTGTCTCGGCGCGATTGAAGAAACGCTTGGCCAACGCCGGTTTCTGGCTGGTGACGTGCTGACAGAGGTTGATCTGAAGCTGTTTCCGACACTTCTGCGGTTTGACCCGGTCTATGTGACCCACTTCAAGACCGACTACAAACGCATCAGCGACTATGTCGCCCTGCCCCGCTATCTGGTCGACATCATGGGGTTGCCGGGCGTGGCCGACACTGTGGACATGGCCCATATCCGTCAGCATTATTTCCTCAGCCATCGGCACATCAACCCCAGCGGAATTATCCCGATCGGCCCGGCTTCTCTGCGCACAGCCGATATGCCGGAAATGGGAGCCGCGTGATGCCTGATATTGTTAGAAGATCCCCTGTATCCGCGCTGATCATGGCCATCGGTGTCCTGGTGGGGGTCAGTTTCACTTTGTCCAAATTCGTCTCGATAGCGGGAATATCTGCTCTGACCGCTTTGTTCTGGCAGGTTTTGCTGGCAAGCATCGTGCTGTTGGCGTTGTGTTTGCTGCCGAAGAAGCGCGTGGCGCTCAACACGCGGCACATCCCCTATTATGTCGGTGCCGGAGTTTTCGGTGTCAGCGGCCCCGCTGTGATCGGGTTTCTGGTGCTGGAGCACGTGAGCCTTGGGTTCTATTCCGCCCTCGTCACGCTGTCACCGCTGTTTACCTTTGCAATAACGGCACTGATCGCGCGCAGGATGCTGCTGTTGCACCGCCTGGTTGGTATTCTGATCGGCCTTGCAGGGGTCAGCCTTGCCACCATGGGTGGATTTGACCTGTCGGGTGTCGAGCCGGCGTGGATTGCCCTGTCGCTTTTGGGGCCCTTGTTTCTGGCTTGCGGCAACGTCTTTCGCAGCTATGCCTACCCGCCCGGCGGCGATCCGTTGGAGCTGGCGACCGGAACGCTTCTGTCACAGCTGTTGCTGATTTCCGCTCTGTTACTGGGACGCGGCACCACAATCAGCGACGTCTCGGTGCCCCCTGCCCTGCTTGGCGCAATCTTCGGCATCGGATCCATCACCGCGCTCAGCTATGCGCTGACCTTCGAAGTGCAGCGGCGCACGGATGGCGTTGGGTTCGCGCAAGTCGGCTATTTTGCCACGCTTTCCGGCATCGCAATCGGGGCAATTGTCTTTCGCGAGCCTCTTGGCCTCGGACTGCTGGGGTCCCTCGCAATCCTGTTCCTTGGGCTAGCCGTCACCAACGGCCACCTGAAACTCCCGCCGATCCTGCACCGACGGTCACAGGCTAACCAGACTTAGACCCACCGATAACTTTCAAACCGAAAAGGAAACCAAAACATGCAAATCACGGCCCCCACCACAGCGGCCCACGCGCCCCGGATCGCATCCCTTTATACCGCGGTTGACGCGCTCGACGAAGCCGGCGTTGTCGAGCATGTCACCGAAGACGTCCAATTCCAGCTTGGCAATTTCGAACAGATTGACGGGCGCACAGCCGTGCAAGCCGCGAACGCGGATTTCTTTGCCACGATCCAGGGTATGCAACATACCATCACCGGCATCTGGTCCAGCGGCGATACCGCGTTCTGCGACGGCACCGTTCACTACACGCGCAAGGACCAAAGCACGCACGACGTGCACTTTGCTGCACGGTTCAACTTTCGCGAGGACAGGATCGCGGATTACCGGGTGTATGTGGATATCTCGGGTCTTTGAAGCCTGTGGCCAAGGCGGCGCGCGTTGCCTGCCGCTCTGGCCGACACGGGCAGAAACGGCCATAATTGCGATCCAGCTTCGGAAGAGGGTTCGATGACCGATCGCAGCATTCTGGAACAGCTCATGACGATGTCCGACGACGTCTGGGATCGGCACACCAACCCGTGGAGCGGCTGGAGCCGCCTGAGCATCCCGCCCCTGTTCATTCTGGCCGTCTGGAGCCGGGTTTGGCTGGGCTGGTGGTGCCTTGTTCCGATCGTTGTTGTTGTCTTCTGGACATGGTGGAACCCGCGCGCCTTCCGCAAAACGGGCAATCCGGATAACTGGATGTCCAAAGGTGTGCTTGGGGAACGGATCTGGCTTGCGCGCGCGAAATCGCCGATCCCTGCAAGGCACCGCCAGATGCCTCTTGTTCTGGCCGCAGTCAGCGCGGTCGGTATCGGCCCCTTGGTCTGGGGGCTTTGGCAGCTTCAAATCTGGCCGACGCTTCTGGGGTTGCTGCTGGTTATGGGTGGCAAGCTGTGGTTTCTGGACCGCATGGTCTGGCTGTTTGAAGACACCCGGGCGGAGGGCAAGGCAAATAGCGGCGTAGCCAGGTGAAAACAGAAGGCAGGAGCATCAGATGCCCCTGCAATTCCGGGTCCGCCAGGGCACGCTTAAGTTTGTAGGCCCTCATGCACCGAGGACCGTTGCGAAAACCCTAATGACATCAGGGACACACCGGCGAATACCAGATTCAGGCCGGCAAGAACCCCCAGCATAACCAGGGACGAGCCGTTGACGACACCGGTCAGGATCAGGCCGCCAAGCAGGATGGCCAGCGCGCCGGACGCAATCATAAACGCCATAGGCCGTTCCTGACGCGACCGAATAGCGATCACGATCCGCAACACGCCTTCGGCCAGAAAAACCGTGCCAAGCGCAAGGGTCAGTGCCAGAACGCCGCCGAACGGATCAAGCAACAGGACGAGACCCGCGATCGCGTTCAGAACACCGATGGCCAATAGCCAAAAGAACCCTTTCCACGCCCTTTCCGCAAATGCCTGAATCGCTGCGACGACGCCTCCAACCAGCAGGGCCACGCCGATAAAGGCCTCGACAGCGAGCGTGGACATCAGCGGGAAGGCAATGGCGCACAACCCGACGCAGAGTATGGACACGCCAAGCACGATCAGCCAGACCGGTCGCGGCTGCCAACCGGCGGCCTCTTCCATCAGGGTGGGTTTCGGTGCGGTATCAGTAACTGAATCAGTCATTTCGACCTCCGGAATCAGGGCTCAGGCAACCGACTTGTCGAGGTGATCGCGATAGGCGGCAACTGCTGCGTGCAGAGCCTCCCAATGGTTCTTCGCCTGATCATGCGCGTCCGTCACGGCGTCTTCACCTTCTTTCTGGATGCGGTCGGCAAGGTCGGTGACCTTGTCTTTTGCTTCCTGCAGGTCGGATTGCAGCTTTGTCACCTGTTCCTGGGTCCACTTGTCGGTCGCGTCGCCTGCGTCCTTGACCTTCTGTTCGAACGATTTCAGCTCGTCCTCGACACGGGCATAATCGTCTTTGGCTTTCTGTACGAATTCAGAAAATGTTGTCATGGTTCAGTCCTTTCATGGGTCATATGTTTGCTGGGCCCGTTTGAGCGCCATGACCCGGACCCTCGCAAATCCCCGGCCGGCGTCCGAGTGAGTCACGGTTAAACCGCCGGGTTGTCTTGTGACGCGGCCCGTCATCGGACAAAGTTGAGCAACGGAGGGAAACATGCTTGCCGAAGTAAGCTCTGCAATAGATCCGCGCGCCATTCAGGAACAGTTGAAGCGCATCCTCGTCAGTCCGCATTTTGCGGATACCACGCGCCTGAACCGCTTTCTGTCGCATATTGTCGGCGAAGCGCTGGCCGGCCGGTCCGAGACGCTGAAAGGCTATGCAATCGGCATTGACGTATTCGACAAACCCGAGGATTTCGACCCCACCATCGACACGATTGTCCGGGTTCAGGCCAATAAAATGCGCAGTCGGCTGGATCTTTACTACGCGCAGGAAGGGCGCGAAGACCCAGTTCGAATTCATATTCCCAAGGGTTCCTACGCCCCGGTTTTTGAGATCGCATTTGACCCCGAACGCCGGACCGATGCCGAAACACCCGACGTGGCAACAGGTCGGGTTGCGGTTGCGGTGATGCCCTTTGACAACCTGAGTGGAGACCCCTCGCAGGAATATCTGGCCGACGGGTTTACCGAGGAAATCATCTCGGCCATCGCCCGGTTTCGCGAGGTGAGCGTGCTGTCCCGGCACGTCACCTTTCGCTTTCGCGGGCGCGGCCGCGATCCGCGCGCAGTCGGAAGCGAACTGGATGTGCAGTATCTGGTTGAAGGCAGCGTGCGTCATTGGGGCAATAAGCTGCGCGTGACCGCCCAGCTGATTGACGCGGAAACCGGCCAACAGGTTTCCGCCGACACCTATGACCGCGACCTGAGCGCGGACAGCCTGTTTGAAATTCAGGACGACATCGCCGCCCGGATCGCCACGGAAATCGCGGAACCCCACGGAGTGATCCATCGAACAGGTGCAGTGCAGCGCAGGGCACAGACGCACACGCTGGATGCCTATCAGTGCAGGTTACTGGCCACCGAATACTGGCGTGAACCCACGGCCAAAAAACACAAGAAGGTTCGCGACCTGTTGGAGCGCGCCGTTGAGATCGATCCTGAATATGCCGGG